>NZ_VCKZ01000360.1 GCF_005889745.1 Actinomadura geliboluensis | reverse complement strand
GTTCTCCGCTCCGGGGCTGGGGTAGCCGGCGTCCTCCATCCGCTTCCACGGGCTGTCGCCGTTGCGCGAGGTGTGGTCGAAGTAGCCGTTGGCGGCCATGTCGGCGGAGTGCTTGCGGGCCGCGGTGACGAGCCGCTGGTCGACGTGCAGCGGCCGGCAGCCGGCCTTGGCGCGCTCGGCGTTGGTGAGCGACACCACAGCCGCCTCCGCGTCGGCCGACCCCGCCGAACCGCCGGGCACGCGGGCGCCGCCGCCCGGCGTCCTGCTCCTCTCGGACGGCGTGCCGGGCTCGGACGGCTTGTCCGGCGTGCCTCCGCCGGGCGCGCGCATCGTCTTCAGCGGCGGTGTCGGCACACCCGCGTTCGGCGCGGGGGCGCCGGCCGTGGGCTTCTTGCCGCCCGCGGTGCCCGTCCCGGGCTCGGACCCGGTCGACGGGCCGCTCTGCGGCCCGGGCTCGACGATGTCGGGCGGGCGCGACTCGGGCCCGGACGCGGTGGTCCGCTCCGAGCGCAGCTCCGGCAGCAGCAGCCGGTCGATCGCGACGCCGATGCCGAGGGCCATGCTGGACGCGGTGACGGCCACGACGATGCCGGTGACGCTCTTGCGCCTGCCACCACCGTCCTTGCCGTGTGGCGGGCGTCCGGCGCCCTGGGAGTGCCTGCCACCGGATGGCGGGCTCGTGCGGGACGCGCCGCGCCGGGGGCGGCCACTGGCGACGAGCTCGTCGCCATACGGATTGGTGCGGCGGGGGGCGGCGGCAGGCGACGCGGCGCCGGGGCGCCCGTTGTACCCGGGCTGGCGGCGTCCGGCGGGATCACCTGGTCTGCGGGGAGTGGACAGCGGGGGCTCCCGGGTGCGGGCCGGCGCAAGCCGGCGTGGACCGGTCGCCCGGCACAATATCCCGCTATTCACCCCCTGTTACCAAGATAGACCAAAAAAGATCAATACTAGTACGGAGAGTGATCTGACCGCCGCTGACTGTTCCCATTTGAACCGACGGAGCGGGCGGCGGAACGGCCGCGCGGCCCCGAGGGCGCGGGCCGTTTTGACCCCTGGCCAAGGGGCCGAGTATCCTGCCTGTTTGTTGTGTGCGTCGTGCCCGCCGTCGGCGGGCTGGAGACGACGCGACCTGTCGGTGTGCCCCAGGAGTGTTCACGTCAGGCGACGTGGGCGCCGGTCCGGGCCCCGGCATCCCGGAGCGCCAGGTCGGACGATCCTCTGATCGGCGCGAGCAGGATTTCCGCTGACGGCGCTCGCCCGTGAGGGCGGGCGAGGATCGAAACCGCCTGTAAGTCGACGAGAAACGAAGGCCTACGACCGTGCGCACGTACACCCCTAAGCCCGCTGACGTCCAGCGTCAGTGGTACGTCATCGACGCGACCGATGTCGTGCTGGGCCGTCTCGCCAGTCAGGTCGCGCAGCTGCTACGGGGTAAGCACAAGCCGATCTACGCACCGCACCTCGACACCGGTGACTTCGTCGTCATCGTGAACGCCGAGAAGGTGGCGCTGTCCGGCAACAAGCTGGAGCAGAAGCGCGCCTACCGGCACTCCGGTTACCCGGGCGGCCTCCGCTCGGTGACCTACGCCGACCTGCTGGCCAAGCACCCCGAGCGGGCGGTCGAGAAGGCGATCAAGGGCATGCTGCCCAAGAACTCCCTCGGCCGGAAGATGTTCGGCAAGGTGAAGGTCTACGCCGGGCCGGACCACCCGCACCAGGCGCAGAAGCCGGTCCCGTTCGAGATCACCCAGATCAGCCAGCCCGCGAAGTGACACCCGCGCCCGTCCGGGCGCACGCAGAGACATCGCGCGCAGAGACATCGCACGCAGGCACATGAGGCCGCCGGGGCACCCGATGGACGGGCCAGCCGCCCTGGCTAGAACACCCCAAGGAGAACCGTGGACGACACCACCGGCGCCGAGGGCGTCGAGCTCGACTCGTACGAGGACGCGCCGTCCGAGTACAGCACCGAGACCCCCGAGGCGCCCGGCGAGGGCTACCTCGGCCAGCCGGTCGCGACCGGCCCCGCCGCCGGCACCGGCCGCCGCAAGCAGGCCATCGCGCGGGTCCGCATCGTCCCCGGCAGCGGCCAGTGGAAGATCAACGGCCGCACCCTGGACCAGTACTTCCCGAACAAGGTGCACCAGCAGATCGTGAACGAGCCGTTCGTGCTGCTGGGCCTGGAGGGCCAGTTCGACGTGCTCGCGCGCGTCAACGGCGGCGGCACCACCGGCCAGGCCGGTGCGCTGCGCCTCGGCATCTCCCGCGCGCTGCAGTTCGCGAACATCGAGCACCGCCCGGCGCTGAAGAAGGCCGGCTTCCTCACCCGCGACGCGCGGGTGCCGGAGCGCAAGAAGGCCGGTCTCAAGAAGGCCCGCAAGGCTCCGCAGTACAGCAAGCGTTGATCGACGGTACGAGCCGTCGCACCCCGTGCTCCCACGCGGCAGGTCCGCGTGGGGGTCGCGGCGGGTGCGGCGGCTCGTCCGCTTTTCCGGGGTCATCCAGTCCGGGGTCATCCAGTCTCATCGGGAGTTGAACTGTGGCTCGTCTGTTCGGGACCGACGGCGTGCGGGGGCTCGCCAACCGCGATCTGACCGCTCCGCTGGCCATGGACCTGTCCGTCGCGGCGGCGCGGGTGCTGGGCGAGCAGGGCGCGTTCAAAGGACATCGCCCGCTCGCCGTGGTCGGCCGCGACCCGCGGGCCTCCGGTGAGTTCCTGGAGGCGGCCGTCGTGGCGGGCCTCGCCAGCGCCGGGGTGGACGTGCTGCGCCTCGGCGTCCTGCCGACCCCCGCGGTGGCGTACCTGACGCACGCGCTGGACGCCGACCTCGGCGTGATGCTGTCGGCGTCGCACAACCCGGCGCCCGACAACGGGATCAAGTTCTTCGACCGCAGCGGCTACAAGCTCCCCGACGAGATCGAGGACCGGATCGAGGCGCGGCTCGGCGAGGCGTGGGAGCCGCCGACCGGCGCGGGCGTCGGCCGGGTCCGGGAGGCGCACGGCGCCGTCGAGCAGTACGTCGCGCACCTTGTCTCGACCGTCGCGGTGTCGCTGGACGGCCTGCGCGTCGTGGTCGACTGCGCGAACGGCGCGTCCTCCGACGTGGCCCCGGAGGCGCTGCGCCGCGCCGGCGCCGAGGTCTTCACGATCGGGACGGCGCCGGACGGCCTGAACATCAACTCCAACTGCGGTTCGACGCACCTGGAGGCCCTGCAGAAGGCCGTCCGGGAGCACGGCGCGGACGTCGGCATCGCGAACGACGGCGACGCCGACCGCTGCCTGGCCGTGACGGCGTCCGGCGAGGTCGTGGACGGCGACCAGATCATGGCGATCCTCGCGCTCGACCTCCGCGAGGCGGGCGCGCTGCCGTCCGACACCGTCGTCGCGACCGTGATGTCGAACCTCGGCTTCAAGCTCGCGATGCGCGAGGCCGGGATCACCGTGGTGGAGACCGCGGTCGGCGACCGGTACGTGCTGGAGGCGATGAAGGAGGGCGGCTTCGGCTTCGGCGGCGAGCAGTCCGGCCACGTCATCATGCTGGACCACGCCACGACCGGCGACGGCGTCCTGACCGGCCTGCACCTGGTCGCCGCGATGGCCCGGCGGGGCCGCCCGCTGGACGAGCTGGCCAAGGTGATGACCCGGCTGCCGCAGGTGCTCATCAACGTCAAGGACGTCGACAAGGCCCGCGCGAAGACGGCGCCGGAACTGGCCCAGGCGGTCGCGGCCGCCGAGGCGGACCTCGGCGAGACCGGCCGCGTGCTGATCCGGCCGAGCGGCACCGAGCCGATGGTCCGGGTGATGGTCGAGGCGGCGTCGCACGACCAGGCGCAGGCGGTCGCCGAGCACCTCGCCGGCGTCGTGAAGACCGTTCTGGGCTAGCGCTCGTCGATCTCCAGGCGCCCCACCTTGAGGTGCCTGATCTCCACGGTGCCGGCTTCGAGGTGGGCGATGACGGCGCGCTTCACGACGAGCTTGCCGATCGCGACGGCGCCGATCGCGAGCGCGCCGAGCGCCATCGAGCCGATCGCGAGCGAGCCGAGCCCGTTGCCGAGCCGCACCGTGAGCCCGGTCGCGGACGCCCCGGTCACCTCGGCGCCGGTGGCGCGGGCGCCGACGCCGCGCTCGGTGCGGACGCGGGGCGGTGCGCCGTTCGTCTCGGTCTCGCCGTCCTGCCTGTCGTCGGGTTCGTTGCTCATCGGACGAGCATATTCGGCCGTCCGGCGGCCTCCGCGCCGCCGCCCGGCGGTCAGCCGCCGCACAGGCCGAGCATGACCTCCTTGTCGGGGGCGGTGACCGGCAGGTCGTACTTCAGCGCCACCTGGGCGAAGCGGACGCCGTAGGAGCAGCGGACGGCCTTGTTCGGCGGCAGCCAGGACGCCGGACCGGAGTCGCTCTTGGCGCCGTTGAGCGGGCCGTCCACCGGGACGAGGTTCAGCGGGTCGTTGGCGAGGGACTCGCGCTTGCCCTTCGACCAGCGCGACGCGCCCATCTGCCAGCCGTACGACAGCGGGATCACGTGGTCGATCTGGACGGCGGTCGCGCGCGCCTTCTTCCACTTGATCGTCTTGCCGGAGTACGGGTCGGCCAGCGTGAGGGAGATGATCACGCAGTCGGACCCGGACCGGTAGCGGACCTCGGTGCCGTCGCGCTTCAGCAGGTCGTTGCGGGTGTCGCAGCCGTTGCGCGCGAACGGGACGCCGGGCGCGTTGTCCATCCACGCGTAGCCGAACTTCTCGCGCTCGTAGCCGGTCTTCGGCCCGCGCCCCTTGGTGGCGACCTTCGCGATGAGCGTGCGCGCCTTGGCCCGGTCGCCGGCGGCGGTGATGGCGGCGAGGCCCGGCTTGGTGCCGTCGGGGTTGTCGAGCGGGCTGGTCGCGTGCCCGTCGCTCCGGGCGGGCGCGCCGCCGCCGGGGGAGGCGGACGGGTCGCCGGCGCTCAGGGTCGCCTCGCAGCCGGTCGCCGCCGCGAGGCCGATCGCGAGCGCGCCCGCGACCAGCAGCCCGCGACCCGGTTCGCTCCTCCGCCCGTGCCGCATCGGGTCGTGCCGCATCGGGTCACGCCGCTTCTGGTCACGCCGCATCCGGTCGCGCAGCGCCATGCCGTCACCGCCCTGGGGGTTGGCTGTCCTTATTTTTCGCCAAAAGTAATGCAAATAACCGATCAAACCGTATGGGCTGGCGTCACGGTCACACGGGCCCGCCGTTTACGGCACCATTGGCCCGTGCTGCATCTCAGAGCGATCGTCCCGGCGGACCGCACCGACGCCGTCTGCCGGGCGCTGGACGCATGCGCCGGGGCCACCAACGTGGTCGTGATCGACGGCGCGGCCCGGTCGCCGCGCGGCGACCTGGTGACCGCCGACATCGCCCGCGAGTCCGCCAACGAGGTGCTGGACGCCCTGCGCGCCCTCAGCGTCGACCGGGACGGCTCCATCGCGCTCGACAAGGTCGACCTGACCCTCTCGGAGACCGCCGAGGCCGCCAAGGAGCGGGCGCCCGGGCACGGCGACGACGCCGTCGTGTGGGAGGAGCTGGACCGGCAGGTCAGCGAGGGCACGGCGCTGACCTGGTCGTTCGTCGCGTTCCTCGCGCTGGCCACGCAGCTCGCCGGGATCGCCGCGCTGATCGACTCGCCGGTGCTGGTGGTCGGCGCGATGGTCCTCGGGCCGGAGTTCGGCGCGGTCGCGGCGATCTGCTACGGGCTCGTCCGGTGGCAGCCGGTGCACATCCTGCAGGCCGTCCGGGCGCTGGTCGTCGGGTTCTGCGTCGCGATCGCGATCACCTATGTGTGCGCGCTGGTCAGCCGGTGGATCGGAGTGATCGAACTGGACCGGCTGCCCGCCGAGCGCCCGCTCACCGCGTTCATCTACAGCCCGGACCGCTGGTCGTTCATCGTCGCGCTGCTCGCCGGCGGCGCCGGGGTGCTGTCGCTCACCGCGGGCAAGTCGTCGGCGCTGGTCGGCGTCTTCATCTCCGTCACCACCGTGCCGGCCGCCGGGAACCTCGCGGTCGCGATGGCGCTCGAGCACGGCAGCGAGATCACCGGGTCGCTGCTGCAGCTCGCCGTCAACTTCGCCGGGATGATCATCGCGGGGGCGCTGACGCTGCTCGTCCAGAAGGCGCTGTGGGGGATGGTCCTGCGGAACGGGAGACGACCGGCCATCGGGCGGCGGACTTAGGTCGACGCCGCATCGGACGAAAGGCTGCCCCTGCATCGCCCTTGAGGGTGACGTGTCCCACCTTGACAGCCGCTAGGTTCGAAGCATGCCGATCATTGCCACCCAGGGCCTGACGATGAGGTTCCCCCGGGTGACCGCCTTGGACGACCTCTCCGTGGCCGTCGAACCGGGCGTCGTCGGGCTGGTGGGCGCGAACGGCGCCGGCAAGTCGACGCTCATCAAGATCCTGCTCGGGCTGCTGCCGCCGACCTCCGGCACCGCGACCGTGCTGGGGCTCGACATCGCGCGCGAGGGCCTGCGGATCCGGGAGAGCGTCGGGTTCATGCCCGAGTACGACTGCCTGCCGCCGGACGTGTCCGCGACCGAGTTCGTCGTGCACATGGCCCGGATGTGCGGGCTGCCCGCGACCGCGGCCCGCGAACGCGCCGCCGACACGCTCCGGCACGTCGGCCTCTACGAGGAGCGGTACCGTCCCATCGGCGGCTACTCCACCGGGATGCGCCAGCGGGTGAAGCTCGCGCAGGCCCTCGTCCACGACCCGAAGCTCGTGTTCCTGGACGAGCCGACCAACGGCCTCGACCCGGCCGGGCGCGACGAGATGCTCGACCTGATCCGGCGCATCGGCGCCGAGTTCGGGATCAGCGTCCTCGTCACCTCCCACCTGCTCGGCGAGCTGGAACGGGTCTGCGACCACGTGGTCATCATCGACGGCGGGAAGCTGCTGCGCTCCCAGGCCGTCGAGGCGTACACGGCCGCGAGCGGCGTGCTCACCGTCGAGGTCGACGAGGGGCGCGACGTGCTCGGGCGGCACCTGCACGAGCAGGGCGTGTCCGTCCACCCGGAGGGCCGGTTCCTCGTCGTCGACATCGCCGGCGAGACGACCTACGACCTGATCCGCGACGGTGTCGCCGACCTCGGGCTGCGGCTGATCCGGATGGAGCAGCGCCGCCACCACATCGAGGAGGTCTTCCAGACCGGGCCCGAGCCGCCGGGGCCGCCGGGCGTGCCGCCGGCCGCGGGGAGCGTGCCGCAGGAGGTGTCCGGATGAGCACGAGCACGATCCACGACATCGGGTACCGGCACTACGAGGGGCGCCGCAACGGCCGCTCCTACGTGCTGCGGTCCCTGTACGTCCACAACCTGCGCGCCGCGTTCGGCCTCGGCCGCCCCGCCCGCGCGAAGATCATGCCGTTCATCCTCGGCGCGCTCATGCTGCTGCCGGCCGCCGGGTCGGTCGCGGCGTTCGCGTTCACCAACGAGGAGGACGCGCTCATCCCGTACTCCGAGTACGCGGACCTGATGCAGGTCATCGTGGCGATCTTCCTGGCCACGCAGGCGCCGGTGCTGGCCTCGCGGGAGGTGCGCTTCCATGTCATCCCGCTGTACTTCTCCCGCCCGGTCGGCCATCTCGACTTCGTCGTGGCCAAGGCCGGGGCGATGGCGACCGCGCTGTTCGCGCTGCTGGCGGTGCCGGTCACCGTCCTGTACGTCGGCGGGCTGGTCACCAAGGCGCCCGACTCGGGGGAGCAGCTGCTGCGTTACCTCGGCGCGCTGGTCGGCTGCGTGCTGTACGCGCTGCTCCTCGCCGCCATCGGGATGGTGGTCGCGGCGTTCACCCCGCGGCGCGGCTTCGGCGTCGCCGCGGTCATCGCCGCGTACATGGTCCCGACCGCCGTCGCGGGCGCCGTCCAGGGCATCGCGGAGGCGGAGACGAACTTCACCCTCCAGGGCTGGATGGGGCTGCTGGCGCCGTTCAACCTGGTCGACATCGTCGAGGTCCGGCTGCTCGGCGCCGAGTCGGCGTCGCCCGGGATCGCGCCCGGCATCGCCGGAGGCGTGGTCGCGCTGGCGGTGTGCGCCGCCCTCGTCCTGGGCTCGATCGCGATCCTTTACCGCCGGTTCCGGAAAGCGGGCCTCTCATGAGTGAGCTGATCCTCGACAAGGTGTCGCGCTGGTACGGCAACGTCGTCGCCGTCAACGGCGTGTCGATGAAGGTCGGGCCGGGCGTGACCGGGCTCCTCGGGCCGAACGGCGCCGGGAAGTCGACGCTCATCCACATGATGGGCGGGTTCCTGCAGGCGTCGTCCGGGTCCGTCACCCTGGACGGGACGCCGCTGTGGCGGAACCCCGACGTCTACCGCCATCTCGGCCTCGTCCCGGAGCGGGAGTCGGCGTACGACTTCCTCACCGGCGAGCAGTTCATCGTCGCGATGGCGAAGCTCCACAAGCTGCCCGACCCGGCCGCCGCCGCGCGCCGCGCCATCGGCCTCGTCGAGATGGAGTACGCCGCCGCCCGGCAGATCGGCAACTACTCCAAGGGCATGAAGCAGCGCATCAAGATGGCGTCCGCGCTGGTGCACGACCCGCCCGTCCTGCTGCTGGACGAGCCGTTCAACGGCATGGACCCGCGGCAGCGGCTCCAGCTGATGGACCTCATCCGCCGGATGGCCGACGAGGGCCGCACGATCCTGTTCTCGTCGCACATCCTGGAGGAGGTCGAGCGGCTCGCGACCCATATCGAGGTGATCGTCGCGGGGCGGCATGCCGCGTCCGGCGACTTCCGCAAGATCCGGCGGCTGATGACCGACCGGCCGCACATCTTCCTCGTCCGCTCGTCCGACGACCGGCGGCTCGCCGCCGCGCTCATCGCGGACGGCTCGGCCCGCAGCGTCCAGCTCACCGAGAAGGGCCTGCAGATCGAGGCCGTCGACTTCCAGCGCTTCACGTGGCTGCTGCCGCAGGTCTCGCGGGACGCCGACGTGCGGCTCTGGGAGGTCTCCCCGGCGGACGAGTCCCTGGAAAGCGTCTTCTCCTACCTGGTGGCCCGATGAACTCCACGATCGCGATGATCACGTTCCGGTCGATGCTCGGCCGCAAGCGTGCGCTGCTCCTGCTGGGACTGCCGCTGATCCTGCTCGTCCTGGCGGCCATCCTCCGCGCGACCGGCAACAACGACCTGGACGTCTCCTCCGGCGTCCTGCAGCAGTTCGGCCTCGCGACCCTGCTGCCGCTGCTCGCGCTGATCGCCGGCACCGGCGTGATCGGGCCGGAGATCGACGACGGCCAGATCATGTACGTGCTGACCAAGCCGATCCCGCGGGAGGTGATCGTGCTGACCAAGCTGGC
>NZ_VCKZ01000359.1 GCF_005889745.1 Actinomadura geliboluensis | reverse complement strand
GGCAAGCTGATGGGTGGACGGGCGCGCAGGTGGGTGGACGGGCGCGCGCCCCCGGGCGGGAGGTCACCAGGGGGCGCGCGGGGAGCGGTCCCACCGTGGACGGAACGGTGGTGCCGCGGCTTATCGGGCGGCCGTCAGCCCTTGCGGGCGGTCAGCCGGAGACCGGCAGGTTGATGTAGCGCGGCCGGTAGATGCTGACGTCGCGGTAGTTGTCGTTCGCCGGGCCCTTGGTCGTGTCCAGGCTGTTCACGTTGTAGGAGATGACCAGGTTGCCGCTGGACGACAGCGACACGTGCTGGTGGGCGTTGTAGGTGAAGATGTCCGGGTCGCCGTAGGAGCCGAACTGGCCGGTCTCGGGCGTGCGGTAGACGGTCTGCTCGCCGGTGAACGGGCCCGCGGGCGAGCACGAGAGCAGGACGTCGATCTCGCTGCCGAACGCGATGTTCGCGTCCTGGTTGACCAGGATGTAGTGCGAGCCGCGCCTGGCCACGCTGAACTCGTTGGAGACGCCGCTCATCAGCCGGGCCGACGCGGTCTCCGAGTCCGACCATCCGTTGGACGTCCGGTACTCCCAGGCCGCGCGCAGGTCGCTGCCCTTCACCCGCGCGATGTGCAGGTACTTGGTGTTGGCCTTGGTGTCCGGGTCGATGTAGTCCTCGGTGCCGTAGACGTAGGTGTAGCCGCCGTCCTTGAACAGCGCCGACCCCCACTGGACGCCCGACGCCGAGGGCATCGCCGTGACCTGCATGGGCGCGGACAGGTTGCCCGTGGAGAACCGGGCCAGGACGTTGCTCTTGAACGTCATGTCCCAGCCGGTGCCGTTGTCCGGGTCCGGGTCGTAGTACTGGCGGTAGAGCTGCTGGACCTCGGCGCCGCTCTGGGTGAGGTCGCCCGCCCAGTACCAGTGCGCCGCCTGCGGCGGCGGCATCACGGCCTTCGGGGCGGCGGCCGTTCCGCCGTGCACGGTGGTCGTCCCGCCGCCCGTCCCCTGGACGACGAACGAGTTGTTGATGAACGGGGTCGTGCCGCCCTCCTCGATGACGACCGACCGCGACCCGTCCGCGTTGACCTTGCCGAGGAAGGTGTCGGAGTAGGCGTAGACGATGCGCCCGTCGGTGAGCTTCAGCGAGTAGGTCGAGTCGCCGCCGGTCCAGTCGTCCAGCAGGGTGTTGCTGTTGCCGTAGGCGGTGAACTTGCTGTTCAGCGCGGTGTTCTGGGTGGCCGTGCCGAACGTCGGCGGCGCGTGCCCGGAGCAGGTGGGCGCCGCGGCCGCGGAGGCGTGGCCCTTGCCGCGGGCCTTCTGGTGCCCGAGGCCCAGGCCGTTCGCGCTGGACGGGCCGTGGCCGTGCGCGTCGGCCGCGGCGGGGACGGCGGGCGCGGCCGCGAGGCCCGCGCCGAGCAGCAGGGAGGACGCGAGCACGGCGGCGCGCCCGCCCGTTCCGAGCACGCGCCGCCGGCGCCCCGCGCGAACCGGCGGGGGCCGATCGGGAGAGTAAGGACGGGAGGGGACGGACTCCTGCATGGAAACCTCCGCGGGGTCGCTGGCACGCGCCGCTCGGGCGCGCTGCGCCAACATCATCAGTGATCAAATGACTTGGTGTCTAGATCTTTTAGCGATCCGGCTTCAGGTTTCCGGCAGGCCGGTGTCCGGGAGAGCGGCGGGGTTGCGGGCCAGCAGCCCGCCGTCCACGCGGTGCTCGGCGCCGGTCACGAACGACGAGCGCGGCCCGGCGAGGAACGCCACGACCTCGGCGACCTCCGCCGCCGTCGCGACCCGGCCGAGCGGATGCGCCCGCCCCCACTCGGCGACCTGCGCGTCCTGGCTCGTCCCGCCGCGGAACAGGTCGGCGGCCCAGCGCAGCATCGGCGTGTCGACCGACCCCGGGCACACCACGTTCGCGCGGATCCCGTCGGCGGCGTGGTCCAGCGCCATCGCCCTCGTCAGGGCGTTGATCGCGGCCTTGCTCGCGCTGTAGGCGGCGACCCGGTCCTGGGAGACGAACGCCTGCACCGACGACATCGTGACGATCGTCCCGCCGCCCCGGCGGCGCAGCTCCGGCACGGCGGCCCGGCACGCGAGGAACACGCCCTTGACGTTCACGTCGAGGACCTCGTCCCACAGCTCCTCGGTGGTCTCCTCGACCGTCCCGTACCGCTGGACGCCCGCGCACGTCACGACCACGTCCAGGCCGCCGTGCCGGGACACCGCCGACGCGACCAGCGCGTCCATCCGCGCGGCGTCGGTGACGTCGGCCTCCACGCCGGCGACCTCCAGGCCGTCGGCGCGCAGCTCCGCCTCGGCCCGCCGGACGGCGTCCTCGCCGACGCCGCAGAACACCACGGCGGCGCCGTCGCGCGCGAGCCGCTCCACCACCGCCCGGCCGATCCCGAGCGACCCGCCGGTCACCACGGCGACCTTGCCCTCGAACTCCCTCACGTGCCCTCTCCCTCGATCACCGCCGCGCGCAGCCACAGGCTCCGCCGCGCGTGCGGCTCCAGCGCGAGCGCGGTGCCGTTCGCGACCGCCGCGGCCAGCCCGTCCGTCGGGTGGCCCGCGAACGGCTCCAGGCCCATCACGTACGCGCGGCCCCACCACGGATGCCCGGTCGTCGCCCCCAGCTCCTGCCACAGCCACAGGTGCGGCAGGACGGCCGCGTCCCAGCGCACCCGCAGGCCGAGGCCGCCGTCCGGATCGACGACCTCGTAGCGGCCCTCGTCCAGGCCGGTGAGGTAGACGATCTCACTCGGTTCGCCGCGGCCCGGGACGACGTCCAGGTCGATGGTCCCGCCGCCGGCGGCCGGGACGCGCGGCCAGTCGTGGGGACCGCCCGCGCGCACCCGCCGCCCGCCCGGCGCGATCGCCGTCTCGTGCGGGACGACCCGCGCGCCGCCCGGCAGCCTGATGCGGTGCCCGGGGCGCAGGAACGGCGCGCCGAACACGATGTGGTGGCCCCACATCGCGTGCAGCGCCACCCCCGACTCGTTGACCAGCTCCTCCTCGATCGCGAGTTCGGGCTCGCCGGAGCGGAGCCGGAGCGTCTTGGTCACCCGCAGCGGCATCCGCCGGGCCCGGACGGTGAGGCGCACGGCGACCTCGCCGGCGTCGTCGGCCACGATGTCGGCGTCCCACGGCAGCCCGGCCACCTCGCCGTGCTGCGCGAACGCCGCGCCCCGGTAGGTGCTCGGCGCGCCGCCGTTCGGCAGGACCTCCTGCCAGCCGCCCTCGTAGCCGTCGAGGAACGCGGCGGTGTCGTCGGCCGCTCCCCCGGCGAGGTCGCGCGGGTCGCGCAGGCCGTCCGGCGACAGCCAGACGAAGTCCATGTCGCGCGGCTTGTAGCAGAACTCGGCGATGTCGCCGCCCTTGCCCGCGAGGACGGTCACCCGCAGCAGCTCGTTCTCCAGCACCAGGGCGTCCAGCCCGGCCCGGGTGATCTCGTGGACGCGGGCGCCCCAGTTGCGGGACGGCCGGTGCCGCCGGCGCCCCATCAGCTCCAGTTCTCCGCGCCGCGGAACGGGTAGTGCTCGCCGGGCGCGTACCGGGGCCGCGGCTGGTACTCGTTCACGCCCGGCTCGCCGCGGAGCAGCAGCGCGGACGGGAACGGCAGCGGCTCCTCGGTGATGCGCGTCGAGGTCGGGATGTAGCGGATGGTCAGGCCGCAGCGCCGGTGCGGCGACTCGTTGGCGTTGCTGCCGTGCATGATGTTCGGGTGGTGGACCTCGACGTCGCCCGGTTCGAGGACGAGGTCGACGGCCCGCGACTCGTCCACGCCGACCGCGCTCTCCACGCCGAAGACCGCCCCGGCGTCGTCGCGCTCGCGGACGTCGTGCAGGTCCTCCTTGTGGCTGCCGGGGATGACGCGCAGGCAGCCGTTCTCGGGCGTGGAGCGGTCGATGGCGAGCCAGAGCGTGACGACGCGCATCGGGTCGAGCGGCCAGAACGCGCCGTCCTGGTGCCAGAGCACGGCCTTGCCCGTGTAGGGCGGCTTGGAGATGTAGGCGGACGCGAACAGGGCGATGTCCGGCCCGATGAAGCGCTCGGCGACGTCGAGCAGGCGGTCGTCGGAGACCAGCCGCACCCAGAACGGGTCCTTGGCGACCAGCTCGGTGGACAGGTCCTCGCCGGTGCGGTCGGGGTGGCGCTCCTGCAGCCAGCGGACGTGCCCGTCCGCCTCGGCGATCAGCTCGGGGTCGAGGACGTTCTTGAAGATCGCGTACCCGTCGTCGTCGTAGCCTCGCATCGGATCGTTGCCCATGGACGTCCCTTCTCTGGTGGAGCGACACCCGAAGTCTTAGTCATCAGATCACTTGTTGTCTAGATGTATTGTCGCCCTATCGCGGACGCCCCCGGAGAGCGGACGCCCCCAGAGAGGACGCCATGAGCGCGCTGGACACCCTGGCCGGCGGCGGCCGGCCCGCCCGGGTCGCCCTGATCGGCGAGTGCATGATCGAACTGAGCCCGGTCGCCCCCGAGCTGATGGCCGTCGGCTACGCCGGCGACGTCTTCAACACCGCCGCCTACCTCGCCCGGTGCGCGGCGCCGGAGACGGCCGACGTCCAGTTCGTCACCCTCATCGGCGACGACCCCTACAGCGCCCGGATGCGGGAGGCGTGGGCCGAGCACGGCGTCGGCTCCGCCCACAGCCGCGCCGTCCCCGGCGGGCGGGCCGGGCTCTACCTCATCCGCACCGACGAGCACGGCGAGCGGACGTTCACCTACTACCGCTCCCAGTCGGCGGCCCGCGGGCTGTTCGGCCCCGGCCAGCCGGCCGAGACCGACGAGGCCGTCGCCGCGCACGACCTCGTCTACCTCTCCGGCATCACCCTGTCGATCATCGGCCCGGCGGCCCGCGACCGGCTCCTGGACGTCCTCGACGAGACCCGGCGGCGCGGCGGCCTGGTCGCCTTCGACGGCAACTACCGCCCGGCCGGCTGGCCGTCCCCGGACGCCGCCGCGGCCGCGATGGCCGCCGTCCTCGCCCGCACCGACATCGCGCTGCCGACGCTCACCGACGACCGGGCCGTGTTCGGGGACGCCACCGCCGCCGAGGCCGTCGCCCGGCTGCGCGCCGCCGGGGTGTCCGAGATCGCCGTCAAGCTCGGCGAGCGCGGCTGCGTGATCGCCGGCGCCGAGGGCGCCGAGGAGGCCGTCCCCGCCGCCCCCGGGGTCGAGGTGGTCGACACCACCGCCGCGGGCGACGCCTTCAACGGCGGCTACCTCGCGGCCCGGCTCGCCGGACGGGGGCGCCGCGCCTCCGCTGAGGCCGCGACCGCCCTCGCCGCCCGCGTGATCGGCCACCGCGGCGCCCTGCTGCCGCCCGTCCCGCGCGGGGCCGGGAACCGGGCCGAAAACCGGCCTGGAGACGCCTCCGCACCCGCGAGGACCTGATCGCGGCGTGACGCATGCCTCCCCCGGCCCGGGTTTGGAACGCGTCCGTTCAGGTCGGCCCCGCCTTCGTAAGAAAGCCACGCGCGCCGAAGTCTCCCAGTGGGCCCCGCAGGCGGTAGTTTCGAAGCAGCGGGACCATCCTGCGAGGGAGTGACGTGACCGAGGAAACCGCTGCAATGCCGGCCAGTACGAAGTTGTCCGTCCGCGATGTGGTGACGGTGAAGCTGCCGGCCGCGAGCGCCTACCTGTCCGTGCTGCGGACGGCGACCGCGGGGCTCGCGGCCAGACTCGACTTCACGCTGGACGAAATAGAGGACCTGCGCATCGCCGTCGACGAGGCGTGCGCGATGCTGCTCGCCCAGGCCCTGCCCGGGACCGACCTGACCTGCGAGTTCGAGTTGACCGGGGACGCCATGCGCATCTCCGTGTCGGTGCTCACGGTGGACGGCGAGGAACCGAGCCGCGACACCTTCGCCTGGACGGTGCTGTCGTCCCTGGCGGGCGAGGTCGACGCGGCGGTGGGCTCCGACGACCGGGTCACCGTGACGCTGCAGAAGCGGCGCGGTGCGGCGGGGGCCCCGTGACGGAGAAGACGGAGGAGACGACGACGGTCACCGCCGCGACCAGCGAGCGGTCGGAGTCCGCGGTGCCCGACCGGGCACGGGCCCGCGCGCTGTTCGAACGCCTCGCCGAGCTTCCGGAGGGCGACCCGGAGCGCCAGCGCATCCGCGACCAGCTCGTGGAGCTGCACCTGCCGCTGGTGGAGTACCTCGCCCGCCGCTTCCGCAACCGCGGCGAGTGGCTGGACGACCTGATCCAGGTCGCCACCATCGGCCTGATCAAGTCGATCGACCGGTTCGACCTGGAGCGCGGCGTGGAGTTCTCCACCTACGCCACGCCCACGATCGTCGGCGAGATCAAGCGCCATTTCCGCGACAAGGGCTGGGCGGTGCGCGTGCCGCGCCGGCTGCAGGAGCTGAAGCTGTCGCTGACCAAGGCGATCAGCGACCTCGCGCAGCGCGAGGGCCGCGCGCCCACGGTCAGCGAGCTGGCCGCGCACCTGCAGATGAGCGAGGAGGAGGTGCTGGAGGGCCTGGAGTCGGCGAACGCCTACTCCACCGTGTCCCTGGACGCCCCCGACTCCGGCGACGAGGACGCCCCCGCGGTCGCCGACTCGCTCGGCATGGTCGACGAGTCGCTGGAGGGCGTGGAGTACCGCGAGTCCCTCAAGCCGCTGCTGGAGAAGCTGCCCGCGCGCGAGAAGAAGATCCTGCTGCTGCGCTTCTTCGGCAACATGACGCAGTCGCAGATCGCCGCCGAGCTCGGCATCTCCCAGATGCACGTGTCCCGGCTACTCGCCCGCACCCTCGCGCAGCTGCGCGAGGGCCTGACCGCCGACGAGTGACGCTGGTGACGATCATGTGAAAGGCCCCGGGACGCGCCGTCCCGGGGGCCTTTCACATGAGCGGTCAGTTCTTGGTGGGCTGCTCCTTGAGCCGGTCCATGAGGCGCCGGCTCAGGGAGCGCGGCTCCGCCAGCGCTCCCGCGGCGGCGGCCGGTTCCGGCCCCTTCGCCGCCGCGGCCTCCCGCGGCTCGGCGCCGCCCTCGTCCTCGTCGTGGTCCTCGATCAGCCAGGCGGTGCTCGGCGGGCTGAGGACGGTGACCAGCGCCGCGACCGCGACCGCGCCCAGCGGGATCGCGAGGGCGGGCTGGTCGCTCTGCCACAGCGACCAGGCGATCGGCAGCGCGAACAGCTGGGTGAGGACCGAGGGGGCGCGGCTCCACTGGTCGGCGCGCAGCAGGCCGCGCGCGCACGCGAGCATGCCCAGCCCGCCCGCGAGGGCGAGGACGGTCACCCCGATCGCGCTGGCGGGGTCGACGGCCGCGCCCGCCGCGGTCTCCACGCCGGTGAAGACGCCGAACCCGACGGCGGCCAGACCCTCGGCGCCCATCAGGGCGGCTGCGGCCTGCACGGTGAAGGGGCGCTCGCTCACACCTGAACCCTACTCGTCCGTCCGGCGTGCGCGTCCCATACCCTGACCGCGTGCGCGCCATGCTCATCGCCAACCCCAAGGCGACCTCCACCTCCCGGCGGGCCCGCGACATCCTCATGCGGGCCTTCACCGGCGACATCGACCTCGTGCTCGCCGAGACGGGGCACCGCGGCCACGCGACCGAGCTGGCCCGGCAGGCCGCCGTGGACGGCTACGACGTCGTGATCGCGCTCGGCGGCGACGGGACGGTGAACGAGGCGGTCAACGGCCTGCTCGCCGACGGCCCGTCCCCCGATCTCCCGGCGCTGGCGGTGCTGCCGTCCGGGAGCGCGAACGTCTTCGCCCGCGCGCTCGGCCTGCCGGGCGACCCGATCGGCGCGACGCGGGCGGTGCTGGAGGCGCTGCGCGCCGGCCGGTACCGCACGGTCGGGCTCGGCACGGCGACCCCGCCCGGCGGCCCGGAGCGGTACTTCACGTTCTGCGCGGGCGTCGGGCTCGACGCCGAGGTGATCCGCGAGGTGGAGGCGCGCCGCGCGGCGGGCGTCCGCGCCGACCCGTCGCTGTACGCGCGGACCGCCCTCCGGCATTTCTTCTCCGGCACGGATCGGCGGCGCCCCGCGCTCACATTGGAGCAGCCGGGACGGCCGCCGAAATCGGGGCTGTTCCTCACCTTCATCTGCAATACGTCGCCATGGACTTTCCTCGGCCGGCTGCCGGTGAATCCGACTCCGCGGGCGAACTTCGGGCGCGGACTGGACCTGTTCGGGATGCGTTCGCTGGAACTCGGCCCGACGGCGGCGGCGCTGGCCCAGATGATGACCGCGCGGACCCGCCCGGTGCAGGGCAGGCACGTCCTGAACGTGCACGACGCGGCCGAGCTCACGGTGCGCGCGGAGCGCCCGGCGGCCTTCCAGCTGGACGGCGAGTACCTCGGCGAACTGCGGAGCGTGACCTTCCGCTCGGTTCCGAAGGCGATACGCGTCGTCATTTGAGCGCACGGGGCCGGGCACGGCGCGGATCCGTTCGGTGACGCGCGTCATTTGCGGCGCATGCGCGGCCAGGTGAGAGCCAAGTAACACGTTCGACCCACGGGTGTGACACATGCGACACCCATACTTTGAGAATCCTTTCTCAAAGGTCTTGCGTCGTCCGGCGCCGCCCTGACACGCTCAAAGTGCGCCCGCAGGACAGGGACCCCGACGACGCCGGTCCCCCGCTCGCGGCGCCGCCGAACATTCACCCCTGGACCTGGCGGTGGTCTCCCGGGCGTTCGCGACATGTGAAACCGTTCACAAAAGTGGAGTTCCTCCACCACCTGACGAAGGAGTGGACCGCATGGACTGGCGCCACCGAGCAGCCTGCCGTGACGTGGACCCCGAGCTGTTCTTCCCGATCGGCAACACCGGGCCCGCGATCCTGCAGATCGAAGAGGCCAAGCAGGTGTGCCGGCGTTGCGACGTGAGCGACGCGTGCCTGCGCTGGGCGCTGGAGTCCGGCCAGGACTCCGGCGTATGGGGCGGCATGGGCGAGGACGAGCGCCGCGCCCTCAAGCGCCGCGCCTCCCGCGCCCGCGCCCGCGCGAACATCGGCCTCTAGCCCCGCCGCACCGCCCCTCCCCGTTCCCCGGCGACGCGGCGCCACCGCCTCAAAGCTCCCGGCAAGAGAGCACGTGGCGCCGCCCCGGCCGGAACCCCCTGGTGCCGGAACCTGTCAGAACCTCCGGTGGACGTGGTCCAGCGGTACGTCCACCACCACCTCGGTGCCCCCGCCCGCGCGGGGGCGGAAGTCCAGCCGGCCGCCCAGCTCGCCCACGATCAGCGTGCGGACGATCTGCAGGCCCAGGCTGGTGGTGCCCTCCACGTCGAAGTCCGCGGGCAGCCCGACACCGTCGTCCGCGACGACCGTCACCAGCCGCCGCCCGGCCCCCTCC
>NZ_VCKZ01000781.1 GCF_005889745.1 Actinomadura geliboluensis | reverse complement strand
GCCCGGGGACGGTCATCGTCGGGGTGTTCAGCCCCAGATGCCCGAGTTGCTGCGCTCGGCCTGCTGGTAGTTGTCGTTGGCGTCGCGGATCGCCAGGCCCAGCTGCGCCACCACGTTCTGCATGTCCTTGGCCGCGCCGTCCCACTGCTTCTGGAACACCCAGTACGCCTCCTGCGCCGAGCCCTCCCACTGGTTGAGCTTGGTGCGCAGCTTGCCCTCCAGGTCGTTCAGCTCGTCCATCAGCGCACGCGCGGCCTGGCTGAACTGCGCCTCACCCTCGGTCAGGCCCCCGAAATTGGCCCTGGTGTAACTCATGATTCTCCTTCTCCAGCCCTGGTCACCTAATCCGGATTACCCTCACGTGCTGCCGTTGAGCAGGGCCTGGACCTTGTTCACGGCCTGCTCGGACATCTCTTCCTTGGACTCGTAGGTGATCTTGGTCTGGACCAGGCTCTGGTGCATGCCCTCCAGCGCCCGCAGAACCTTGTTGAAGTCCTCGTTGAACCGGTTGAACACCGACTCGAAGGCCATGGAGGCATTACCCTCCCAGGCCGACCGGACCTGCTGCTTGTGACCCTCAAGCTGGGTCTGCAGGCCCTTGATGATGTTCGCGGACGCGTCGATGTCGTCCGCGGCCTGCTTCATCGCTGCTCTGTCGACGGCAGACTGCTGTCCCATCGGTCACCTCCAGTGACTC
>NZ_VCKZ01000358.1 GCF_005889745.1 Actinomadura geliboluensis | reverse complement strand
GGGGAGCGGGGGCGGCTCGTCCGGTCCCGGCTCGGCCGCACCTGCCCGCCGCCGTCCGCCGGGTGGCGGGAGCTGACGGCGGCGGGCGACGGCGAGGGCGAGGAGCCCGGCGACCGGCGGGGCGCGGCGGCGCAGGCGCTGCGCAGCCGGGGCCGGTTCACCCGCAACTTCGTCGTCCAGGCCACGGCCGCCGACTGGGCGCTCGCGCTGCTCGGCTCCCTCCGCCGCCGCCTCACCGCCCTCGGCGCGGCGTCCGCCGGCCCGGGCGCTCCCCGGCTGGTGTTCTTCCAGCACGACGAGGTCATCGTGCACACGCCCGCCGGGCTGGCCGGCGAGGTCGCCGAGGCGGTGCACGCGGCGGCGGGGGAGGCGCGGCGGCTGCTGTTCGGCGACACCCCCGTCGTCTTCCCGATGGAGATCGCGGTGGTCGACCGCTACGCCGACGCCAAGTGAGCCGCCAGCGCGCGGACGGTGTTGGCCGCGGCGAACGCGTGCCCCCGCGCGTTCAGGTGCAGCTGGTCGGAGCTGTAGATGCCGGGGTCGGCGGCGACCGGGTGGTCCGGCGGGTTGTGCGCGTGGCAGGCGCCCAGCTCGGCGGCGACGTCGGCGGTCAGCGCGGCCAGCCGGCGGGTGCGGGCCGACATCACCTCCCGGTAGCGGGCCGGGCCGAGTCCGGCGACCGTGATGTCCAGCAGCCCGATCGTGACGACGTCGGCCCCCGCCGCGCGGAACGCGGAGATCATCGCGGCCAGCTCGCGCCGCACCCCGTCCGCGTCGAACTCGGGGCGCAGCATGTCGTTGCCGCCGGCCACCACGAACGCCAGGTCGGGCTTGAACGCCAGCGCCGGTTCGAGCTGCGCGGCGCGGACCTCGGCGGCGACCAGGTCGCGGCGGCCGAGGTTGAGCGCGGTGAACCCCGGTGCCACCGCGCCCAGCGCCTCCTCGACGCGGTCCGTCCACGACAGGTCGCGGTAGCCGGGCACGGGTTCGCGGACGCCCTGCGCGACGCTGTCCCCGATCGTCACCATCCGCCGCCACGGCGCGCCGGCCAGCATCGCGGCGGCCTCGGCGGCGGGCAGGACGGCCGGGTCGGTCCACTCCGACAGCACGGTCTCGGTCACGAGGTCTCCTTCGGTGAGGCGCCGCTCCGGAGGGTCAGCAGCAGTCCCGCGAGGACCGCGCCGGCGGCGGCCAGCGTGCAGAACAGGTAGACGGCGGTGTAGTCGTCGTGCACCGCCCGAGCGGGCAGCATCGCCGCGAGCACGGCGATGCCGAGCGCGCCGCCGAGCTGGCGCGCGGTGGTGTTGAGGCCGGTGGCGCCGGCGAACCGCAGCGGGCCGACCGACAGCGCGGCGGCCGAGGCGGTGCCGGTGGTGAGCATCCCCATGCCGGTCCCGACGAGGAGGCCGACGGGGAGCCAGAACGTGAGGAAGTGCGGGTCGGCGGGCAGCGACACGACCGTCCAGATCCCGGCCGCGACCATGATGGACGCGCCGCCCACCACGGCGGGCCGCACGCCGATGCGGCCGGTGAGGCGGCCCATCAGGATCGCCGCCGCGGTGGCGGTGAACGCGCCGGGCGTCGAGGCGAAGCCCGCCTTCAGGATCGAGTAGTCCCATTCGGAGGTCAGGTACAGCACGCCGAGCAGCAGCCACGAGTACAGGGCCGTCCCGTACAGGAACGAGGCGGCGTTCGCGACGGCGAACTGCCGGTTGCGCCACAGCGAGATCTCCAGGGCCGGCACCGGGTGCCGCGCGGACCGCCAGAGCGCCAGCGCGACGAGCGCCGCGCCGCCGAGCAGCAGCGCGAGCGTGCGGGCGTCCGTCCAGGACCAGTCCTGGGTCTGCGTCACGCCGAGCGCGACGCCGCCGATGCCGGCGCCGAGCAGGACCGTCCCGGCGAGGTCGGGGAGCCGTCCGGCGCCGCGCGCGGCGCGCGGCAGCCGCAGCCCGCCGAGCAGCATCGCCAGGCCGACCGGCAGGTTGATGACGAACAGCGACCGCCAGCCGAACTGGTCGACGAGGACGCCGCCGAGGCCGGGGCCGATCGCGGCGGCGAACGCGCCCGCCGCGCTCCACAGGCCGATGGCGCCCGCGCGCCGGTCGGCGGCGGTGTCGTGCAGCAGCAGGGCGAGGGACGCGGGGATCAGCGCGGCGGCCGCGGCGCCCTGGACGCCGCGCGTCGCGAGCAGCACGGGCACGTTCGGCGCCAGCGCGCAGGCCAGCGAGGCCAGCGTGAACAGCCCGGCGCCCCACAGGTACAGCGCCCGCCGGCCGACCAGGTCGGCGAGCCGGCCCGCGGGGGCGAGCAGCGCCGCGAACAGCGCCGCGTACAGGGTGATCACCCAGGTGAGGCCGGTCAGCGAGCTGCCCGGGAAGTCGGCGTGCAGGTCGGGGACGGCCAGGTTCGCCACGGTGGCGTCCAGCATGGCCAGGAACGTGGCCCCGGCGGCCAGCCAGGGCACGTCCCGCCGCGCGCCGGCCGCGCGGGGCGGTGCCGCGGTGGTGTCGGCGGTCATGGGGGTCCTCTCCAGAAAAATAAACGAACGGTCGTACACTCTTCTCTTCGGACCCCCGCCGTCAAGGGGGCGGGCGCCTTGACTTTGCACGAACGGTCGTGCAGATTTATCGGGTGACGACGGACGGACGGCTCCTGAAGGGCGAGCAGACCCGCAACGAGATCCTCTGCCGGGCCGCCGACATCGCCTCGGCGGAGGGCCTGGAAGGGCTGTCGATCGGCCGCCTGGCGACCGAGCTGCGGATCAGCAAGAGCGGGGTGTTCACGCACTTCGGCTCCAAGGAGGAGCTACAGCTCGCCACCGTCCGCAAGGCGGTGAAGCTGTTCCGCGAGCACGTGGTCAAGCCCGCCCTCGCCGCGCCGGAGGGCCTGCCCCGCGTCCGCGCGCTCCTGGACGCCTGGCAGCGCTACCAGCGCGAGCCCGTCTTCCCCGGCGGCTGCTTCTTCCACTCGACGATGGCCGAGTTCGACGCCCGCCCCGGCCGCGTCCGCGACGCCATCGCGGCCTCCCAGCGCGACTGGGGCGCCTTCCTGGAGCGCTGCCTCGGCGAGGCGCGCGACCGCGGCGAGCTGGACGCGTCCACCGACGTCCCGCAGCTGGCCTTCGAACTGGACGCCCTCTGCCGCACCGGCGCGGCCCACGCCCTCCTGTACGACGAGCCCGCCTACCACGACCGCGCGGCGCGGGCCATGGACGCCCGCCTCGCCGCCGTCAGCCCGCCGGCGAGTACGACGGGCGCGCGTTGAGCGCCGCCACGTCGGAGAACGACGTCTGCCGGTAGGCGCCGGTGATCGCGCTCAGCTCCGCGGGGGACAGGACGTCCTCGATCTGCTCGAAGCCCAGCGGCGCGCGTTCGCTCACGGTGTGCAGGATGCGGTCCGCCGGCATGTCCCGGCACGCCAGGACGATCGCGTTGGCCGTCTCGCGGCGCTCCTTCTCGTACGCGAGCAGCCCGTCGGCGGGGTCGTCCGACCGGGCCAGCTCGTGCGCCAGGACGCGGGCGTCGAGGACGGCCTGCGACCCGCCGTTGGAGCCGATCGGGTACATCGGGTGCGCGGCGTCGCCGACCAGGGTGACCCGGCCGAAGGTCCACCGGTCGAGGGGGTCCCGGTCGACCATCGGGTACTCCAGGATCTCCGCCGCGCCGGCCAGCATCGCCGGGACGTCCAGCCAGCCGAACCGCCAGTCGGCGAAGTGGGGGAGCACGTCCCCGAGCCGCCCGGTCCGGTTCCAGTCGGCGGCGCCCGCCGCCCCGTCGCCGGCGACCTTCACCTCGGCGACCCAGTTCAGCAGCGCCCGCCCCCGCCGCTCCGCGCGCATCGAGATCGGGTAGACGACGATCTTGGCCGCGGTGTTGCTGCCCGCCACGGCCAGCGTCCGCCCGGTGAGGAACGGCTCGCCCTCGGTCAGGCCGCGCCACATCCGGATGCCGTTCCACAGCGGGGCCGGCTCGTGCGGGTAGAGCCCGCGGCGGACCGCGGAGTACAGCCCGTCCGCGCCGACCAGCACGTCCGCCGTGACGGTCTCGGCCGTGCCGGACGCGCGGTCGAGCAGCCGCGCCCGCACCCGCGCGCCGTCCTGCTCGAAGCCGTCGAGGGCGGTGCCGGTGCGGACGGACCGCTTCCCGAGGCGCGCCAGCACCGCCTCCAGCAGCGCCATCTGCAGCTCGCCGCGGTGGATGGAGTACTGCGGCCAGTCGTAGCCGAGCGCGCGGCCGCGCGGCTCGCCCCAGATCCGGCCGCCGTACCGGTCGAAGTGCACCATCTCGCCGGTCGGGACGCCGAGCTCGGCCAGCGCGCCGCCGAGGCCGAGCTCGGTCAGCTCGCGGACGGCGTGCGGGAGCAGGTTGATGCCGACGCCGAGCGGCCACAGCCGGGCGGCCGAGTCGAGGACGAGCGCCTCGATGCCCGCCTCGTGCAGGCTCAGCGCGGTGGTGAGCCCGCCGATCCCGCCCCCTGCCACGAGTACGCGCATCGATCACCCTCCGCCGTCACCGCGCGGGCTTGCTGCCCGGCTCCGCCTTGGTCATGATCTCCTCTCCGGCCGCCGTTTCGGAGCCGGCGTCCGCTTCCGGCCCCTCCGCCGCGGCCGTCGTGGCGGCGGGCGCGGCCCCGGGCACCTTGGCGCCGCCGCGGACCAGCCGGCCCACCTCGGCGCGGAGCCGGACGAACTCCGGCAGCCCCCGCGTCTCGATCTGGTCGCGGGTCGACGGCAGCTCGACGCGCAGGTCGGCGTGCACGCGGGCGGGGGCCCGGTTCAGCACCACCACGCGGTCGCCGACGTAGACGCTCTCGTCGATGTCGTGGGTGACCAGCAGGATCGTCATCTTCTCGTTGCGGTGCACCTGGAGGACGAGGTCCTCCAGGTCCTCCCGGGTCTGGGCGTCCACGGAACCGAACGGCTCGTCCATCAGCATCAGCGACGGGCGGTACGCCAGCGCCCGCGCGATCGACACGCGCTGCTGCATGCCGCCGGACAGCTGCCAGGGGTACTTGCGCCCCGCGTCCGGCAGCCCGACCGACTCCAGCGCCCGCTCCGCCGCGGCGCGCCGCTCCGCGCGGGCCATCCCGCGCCGGCGCAGCGGCAGCGCCACGTTGTCGCGGACGGTCAGCCAGGGGAACAGCGACCGGCTGTAGTCCTGGAAGACGACGGCGAGGTCGTCGGGCACGCCGTTGATGGGCGCGCCGTCCAGGGAGAGCGTCCCGCCGGACGGGGCGATCAGCCCGGCGATGCACCGCAGCAGGGTGGACTTGCCGCAGCCGGACGGCCCGACGATGCTGAGCAGCTCGCCGTCCGGGACGGTGAGGTCGAGGCCGTCGAGCGCCAGGTGCCCGTCGGCGTAGGAGTGGGTGAGGCCGGTTATCTGAAGCATCTCAAGGGGCCTTTTCTGTGTCTTTTCCAGTGCGGTTCGTCAGTCGGTGCGGTTCAGCCGGCGAGCCTCTGCGCACCCGTGTGCCAGGCCAGCAGGCGCCGTTCCAGCAGCATGAAGAGGGCGTTGAAGAGGAGGCCGAGGATGCCGAGCATCACGATCGCCGCCCACATCCGCGGCAGCTCGAAGCCGCGCTGGGCGTCGATGAGCTCGGAGCCGATGCCCGCGGTGCTGCCGAACAGCTCGGACAGGACCATGAGGATCAGCGCGAACGACAGCGCCACCCGCAGCCCCGCGAAGATCTTGGGCGCCGCCGCCGGCAGCACGATCGTCAGCAGCCGGCGGACGGGCCCGACGCCGAACACGCGGGCCGTGTCCAGCTGCAGCGGCTCCACGGTGCGGACCCCCTCGGCGGTGTTGAGCAGCACCGGCCACACCACGCCGAACGCGATCGTGACGACCTGCATGGTCGCGCCGAGCTGGAACACCATGATGAAGAACGGGACCAGCGTCGGCGGCGGCACCGCCCGCAGGAACTCCAGCACCGGGTTCAGCAGGTCGTTGAGGACCGCCGAGCGCCCGATCGCCGCGCCGACCGCGACGCCGGCGGCGCCCGCGGCGGCCCACCCGATGAACAGGTGGGTCAGGCTCGTGGCGAAGTCGTCCATCGCCTGGTCGGTGAGGAACAGGTGCGACGCGGGGCCGCCGAACCACAGCTCGCGCAGCGTCCGGGCGATCGTCGTGGGCGGCGGGAAGTAGGTCTCCTCCACCGCCCGCGTGACGACCTCCCACAGCACGGCGGCGACGGCGACCAGCCAGACGCGCTCGGCGAACCCGCGCGCCGCCCGCGCCGCCCCGGCGCCCGGCCTCCGCGCGGGGCGCACCGCCCGCGCCCCGGTGCTCGCGGCGCTCATGCGGCGGCCTCCGCGCGGGCGGAGTCCCAGCGGAACGCGACGCGCTGCAGGCCGAGCAGGCCCGCGTTGGCGAGCAGGCCGAGGACGCCCGCCCAGCACGCCCCCGCCAGCAGCAGGTCGGTGCGGCCTCCGCCGGACTGGGTCTCGCTCAGGTAGATGCCCACCCCGTCGACCCCGCCGGCGTACAGCTCGGTGCTGATCACGACGATGAGGGCGACGGACGCGGCGATCCGGACGCCGGTGGCGATGAACGGCGCCGCGCTCGGCAGCGACACCCGCCACAGGACGGCCGGCGTCCCGAACCCGAAGGCGCGCAGGCTGTCCTTGGCCAGCGGGTCGACGTCGCGGAGCGCGTACAGGGTGTTGATGAGGATCGGCCACAGGCACGCGTAGAAGATCAGCGACATCTTCATCCGGGTGGGGTCCGCGAACAGGATGAGGGCGAGCGGGATCAGCGCGACCGACGGGATCGGCCGCATCAGCTCGACCAGGACCCGGGCCGCGGTGCCGAGCAGCGGCACCGAGCCGAGCAGCACGCCCAGCGGCACCGCCACGAGCACCGCCAGCGCGAGGCCGCCGAGCCACGCCCGCAGCGTGGCCCCGACGTCCACCAGGAACTCCCCGTCCACCGCCAGCCGCCCCGCCTCCCGCAGGATGGTGGTCGCCGGGGGCAGCGCGGCCGGGTCGACGAGACCGGTACGGCTCAGGGTCTCGATGACGGCGGCCACGCCGACCGCCCCGGCGGCACCGAGAACGATCTGGCGGGGTCTCATGGGGTCTGCGCGATGAACGACGTGGCGTCGATGGGCTTGTCCACGTACTGGAACTCGCTCATCAGGTCGGCCACGCGCTGCAGGGCGGCGGCGTCCAGCGACGTCGGGTAGGTCCCCATGCTCATCGACGCGGCGACCTTCGCGTTGATGCCCTTGGCGTAGGTCGGCAGGACGGCCTCGACCACCTTGCGGTCGGCGGCCATGCCCTGCGCCTTCTGGAGCGCGCGCTGGAACGCCGCGACCGTCTTCGGGTTCTCCTTGACGAACTTCTCCGTCGCGGCGTACCCGGCGATCGGCAGGTCGGCGGTCTTGCCGGTGGCGAGGTCGGCGACCATCCGCGCGCCCATCGACTCCGCCATCTGGGTGCCGAACGGCTCGATCGCCTGGACGGCGTCCACGCTCTCGGACTTCAGCGCCTGCTCCATCGCCGGCGGCGCGACCTCGACGAACTCCTTGTCCTCGTCGAACCGCACGCCCGCCGGCGTCCCCGCCGCCCGGATCAGCAGGGTGCTGATGTTCCGCTTGGTGTTGACGGCGATCTTCTTGCCCGCCAGGTCGTTGATCGTCTTGTACGGGGAGTCGCCGCGCACCATCAGCGTGTGGGTCTTGGACGCGCTCCGGAACCCCTCCGCGACGATCTTCGGCTTGAAGCCCGGGTCCTTGGTGCCGGCCGTGAACAGGGAGACGTAGTTGCCGAAGCTGAAGTCGAGCCGGCCGCTCTTCAGCAGCGGGATGCCCGCCGCGCCGCCCTGGATGACCTGCGTCTTCACGGTGAGGCCCTCGGCCTTGAACAGTCCCTTGTCGATGGCCAGCTGGACCGGCGCGGTGTCGGCGACGGTCATGGTGCCGAGGGTGATCTCGGACTGCTCCAGGCCGTTGGCGGACTTCGGCTCGTCGGAGCCGCCGCAGGCCGCGGCGGCGAGGGCGAGCACGGCGGCGAGCGCGCCGCCGAGCACCGCGCGTCGGGGGTGGGGTACGGACATGGGGGTTGCTCCAATGTGACGGGGGTGATGGAGGTCCGCTAAGGAGTAGACCCGTACATTGCGGAATTGTCTGCCATGACACTCACATCGAGAAGGAACGGACCGTCGTACTCGAGCGCCTCGGCCATCGCGGCGTCCAGGTCGGCGGCACTCGTGACGGCCCGTCCCGCGCAGCCGTGCCCCCGGGCCACGGCGGTGAAGTCGATGCCGGTGACGTCGGCGCCGACGATGTCCTCGATGCCGATCCGGCGGCCGAGCGCCCGGACCGCGCCGTAGCCCCCGTTGTTGAGGACGATCACCGTCATCGGCAGCCGGTGCTGGGCGGCCGTCCACAGCGCCTGCACCGAGTACATGATCGCGCCGTCGCCGAGGACGCAGACGATCCGCTCGCCGGATCCGGCCAGGGCGCGCCCGACCGCCATGGGCAGGCTCCAGCCGAGCGATCCGCTGCCCATCGTGTAGAACCCGCCGGGCCGCGTCACGGGGAGCCGCGCGTGGAACATGTCCCGGTGGCTCGGGCACTCCTCCACGACGACGGCGTCCTCGGGCATCCGCTCCCGCAGCGTCTCGATGACCAGCGAGGCGTCCATCGGGTCGGAGACCGGCGGCTTCGCCAGGCGCGGCCGCGGCTCCGGCGCCCGCCGGTCGGCCTTGCCGACCCGTTCGAGCAGGCCGGTGATCCCCGTCCGGAGGGTGGTGAGGACGCCGACGCCGACCGGGGCCCACGCCAGCTGGTCGGGGTCGCAGTCGAAGTGGAACAGCCGCGTCCCCTCGGGCAGGAACGGCCCCTCGCTGTGCACGTGGTAGTTGAACACCGGCGCGCCGAGTACGAGCACGACGTCGTGGCCCTCCAGGCGCCGGGCGAGCTGGTCGCGGACGGGCGGCAGGAAGCCCTGGAACAGCGCGTGGTCCTCGGGGAAGCCGGACCGGCCCGACAGCGGGCTGATCCACACCGGCGCGCCGACGCGCTCGGCGAGGTCGACCACGAGCGGGAGCGCGTCCTCGTCCTCGACGCCCGAGCCGACGATGATGACGGGCCGCTCGGCGCCGTTCAGCGCGTCGGCCGTCTCGGCGAGCGCCGCGGGGTCGGCGGTGAAGCCGCCCCGGATCTCGCGGTGCGGGACGGGTTCGGCGGGCCGGTCCCAGTCGTCCTCCGGCACCGACAGGAAGACCGGGCCGCGGGGCGGCGTCATGGCCGTCCGGTACGCCTCGGCGAGCGCGGCCGGCACGTCCTCGGGGCGGGCGGGCTGCCGGCTCCACTTCACGTACGGGC
>NZ_VCKZ01000357.1 GCF_005889745.1 Actinomadura geliboluensis | reverse complement strand
GGTCAGGGCGCCAGCGCCGCGGCGAACGGCAGGTTCCGGACGACCCAGTAGACGATCAGCAGCCCGACGAACGCGTACACCACCGGCGGCGTGAACAGGACGGTCCGCATCGGCAGCCCGCGCGCGGTCTGGACCGTCCAGCGCGCGAAGAGGTAGCCGAAGACGGGCAGCAGCGCGAACAGCAGCGGGTTGAGGCCGAACGCGGTGCCCACGTCCCCGTGCGTGAGCGCGTAGACGAGGCGCGTGGCCCCGCAGCCGGGGCAGTAGTACCCGGTCATCGCCAGGAACGGGCAGCCCGGATAGTGCCCGGCCTCGTTGGGGTCGCCGCGCAGCGCCACGATCAGGGCGCCGGCGGTGACGCCGGCGAGGACCGCCGCCTGCGGCAGGAGCGCCCTGAGCCGCCCCGGGCCCGGCTCATGCGGTGCGGGCCCGTACGGGTGCGCGTGCTCCTGCGAAGGGACGGGTGCGCGAGTCACATCGCCCACGATAGGCGACGCCCTGCGAGCGGCCGCGGCGCCGCCCCGGGGGCGTGCCGGGCGTCAGCCGTCCAGGACGTAGCCGACGCCGCGGACGGTCCGGATGGGGCTGTCCTCGCCGAGTTTGGCGCGGAGCTGGGCGACGTGGACGTCCACGGTGCGGCTCCCGGCGCCGGCGCCCGGCCCCCACGCGGCGTCCAGGAGCTGCTCGCGGGTGAAGACGCGGCCGGGGTTGGCCATCAGGAACTCGAGGAGGTCGAACTCGGTGACGGTGAGCGCGACGCGGCGGCCGCCGGCGACGGCGGCCCGGCCGGGCCGGTCGAGGGCGACCGAGCCGGCCCGCAGCGGGCCCGGGGCCTCGGCGGCGGGCGGGGCGCCGCGGCGCAGCGCCTCGGCGACGGCGCCGACGAGCACGCGGGGCCCGAACGGCCGGTCGACGCGGTGCTCGCCGAGCGCGTGGGCGATCGCGGGGTCGAGGGGGCCGGTGACGGCGACGACGGGCGCGGGGCAGGCGGCGTCGGCGACGCGCCGGTACAGGTCGGCGGGCAGCGCGGCGGTGGACAGGTCGAGGACGACGACGTCGGGCCGGCTGCGCTCGGCGGCGGCGGGCGCCCGCCCCGGGTCGGGCTCGATCTCGACGGCGAAGCCCTCCCGGGCGAGGTAGCGGCGCTGCAGTTCGGCGACGGCGGGGTCGTGCTCGACGACGAGCACGAGCCCGCCCCCGTCGGCGGTCACGGCCGGCCGTTCCGGCGGGCGGTCGGGTCCTCGCCGCGGTCGAGGGAGCGCCACATCGCGGTGGGGTCGTCCGCCGAGGCGGCGCCCTTCGCGGCGGGGCCGGGCGTCCCGGCGCGCTCGTAGCGGGACGACATGGCGGGCCAGCGGGCGCCGCGCACGGCCGTGACCAGGCCGGCGACGGCGAGCAGCACGCCCCCGGTGACCGAGGCCATCCACCACAGGTTCACGTCCAGGACGGGGTCGGCGCCGAGGTTCAGCAGGGCGCTCTTGTCGCCGGCGGCGGACAGCACGTTCGACCGCTGGACGGCGGCGGCCGACGCGTAGGCGATCCCCGCCCCGAACAGGGCGATGAGGACGCCGACGCCCGCGCGCACACGGCCGCGCGTGGCGAACAGGGCGGCGAGGCCGGCGAGACCGGCCCAGCCCAGCGCGCCCGCCGCGCCGCCGAGGTCGCCGCCGGTGAGCGTCTGGGTGAAGGGGGTGATGGCGTGCTCGGCCTTGACGGTGGCCCAGGTTCGCCCGGCGGCGAGCAGGGCGAGACCCGCGCCGGCGGCGCACAGCAGCGCCGTCAGTCCGCGTTCACGCCCGGGCGTCATGACGCCCCGTCAGGGCGCTCCCCGACCACGGCGGGAAGGACGTCGGCGTCCCAGCAGGTGCGGTCGCCGGTGTGGCAGGCGGCGCCGACCTGGTCGACCTTCACCAGGACGGCGTCGGCGTCGCAGTCGAGCGCGACGGACTTGACCCACTGCTGGTGCCCGGAGGTCTCGCCCTTCACCCAGTACTCCTGCCGGCTGCGCGACCAGTAGGTGCAGCGGCCGGTGGTGAGGGTGCGGTGCAGGGCCTCGTCGTCCATCCAGCCGAGCATGAGCACCTCGCCGGTGTCGTACTGCTGGGCGATGGCGGGCACGAGGCCGTTCGGGTCGCGCTTCAGCCGCGCGGCGATCTTCGGGTCCAGGTCGCTGGACGCTCGTGGGGACATGACCGAGAGTTTATTGCAGCGCTACCGGCCGCCGACCTCGGCCGCCGGTCCCCCTCGGCCCCCCGCGCGCACACGAAAGGGCCCGCTCCCCTGGCGGAGGGAACGGGCCCCGACGTACGACTACGGGTGTTACAGGGGGACGACCTGGTCGGCCTGCGGACCCCGGTTACCCTGCGTCACCTCGAACTGGACGCGCTGGTTCTCGTCCAGCGTGCGGTATCCGGAGGACTGGATGGCCGAGTAGTGCACGAAGACGTCCGGCCCGCCGCCGTCGACGGCGATGAACCCGAAGCCCTTCTCGGCGTTGAACCACTTCACGGTGCCCTGCTGGGGCATGTCTTTCTCCTTGCGGCAAAACCTGGGCCCACACCTCGCGGGCCCGTGCGGTCGCTGCGGAACGCTCTCGCCCCCGGTACGGTCCCGGAAAAGCCAAAACGCCCGCTGCCATCAGTCCGCGGGCGTCTTCACGATCGAGAACCACGACTGCAACCGACCGCCCCACAGTATCACCGGTTCCGCGTAAAGCGGAGGAGCCGCATGGCACGCGATTCTCCTCTCGGCGAACCCTGCCGTTACCTGCCCGTTAAAGACTCCAACCGGTCTCGGTCAGGCTCTTGACAGCGTCCGTGGCCCCGGTGAGGCGGACGTCCGCGACGTCTCTGCGGCCCAGCGCCCAGAGGACGAGTTCGCCCACGGGGCCGTGCACGCGGACGGCGCCGTGGGCGTCCCGGCCCCGTCCGGGCACCCGCAGGCCGCGGCCGTCGGGTTGCACCAGCGTTACCTCGACCTGAACTTTTCTTAGGACAAAGCGGGCAATTTTTATCCGTCGCCAGAGCACTTCCTCGAGTTCCGGCGAGATCTCCCGGGGCTCCCAGTCGGGACGCGCGCGCAGGACGTCCTCATGGTGCACAAAGAACTCGACACCGTTCGCGTTTTTGTCGACTCCGGGAAGCGCGTACGGGGAGAACTTCGCCGGTCCGTCCCGAAAGCGTTCCACCAGCCGGTCGAACGGGACGGCGCGCGCGGTGCGGCGCCGGACGCGCTCGGTGTAGAAGGCCAGCGGCGGCAGCAGTATTCCGGGGGCGGCGTCCGGGCGGTCCTCCCGGACGACCAGATGGGCGGCCAGGTCGCGGGCCGTCCAGCCCGCGCACTTGGTGGCGGCGTCGGGCCCGGCCTCGGCCAGCGCGTCGGCCAGCAGCAGGCGCTCGCGCCGGACGGGCCCGGCCGGGCCGGGACCGGCGGGGCCGCCGCCGGCCGGGCGGCCCTCGGATGCGCTCATCCCTTGATCGTAGGCGGTGCGGGGCCGGCCGGGAATAAGCACCGCGGCCGGATGGTAGGCATGTGCAGGCCCGAAGATCCCCGCGCCCCGGCCGCCGGGGCATGTCCCGGGCGCCGCCGTGATCGAGGAGTCGCCGTGCCACCTGCGTCCAGACGCGTCAGCCCACACGTGCTCAGGGAGGGCATGGGCGTGCTGTGGGTCGCGGTCAAGGCCGAGCCCCGCGTCTTCACGGCGTCGGTGGTCGCGAGCGCCCTCTACGCGGCGATGACGGTGGCGACGGCGCGGGTGCTGGGCTGGGCGACCGAGCACGTCGTGCTGCCGGCGTTCGCGTCGGGGCGCACGACCGCCGGGGCGCTGGCCGGCGCCGCCGCGCTGATCATGGCGGTGGCGCTGCTGAAGGCGCTCGGCGTCGCCGGCCGCCGCTTCTACGCCGGCCTCATGCAGTACCGGATGCAGGCGTCCTACCGCCGCGCGGTGACGCGGCAGTACCTGCGGCTGCCGCTGGCCTGGCACCACCGGCACCCGACCGGTCAGCTGCTGTCGAACGCCAACGCCGACGTCGAGGCGGTGTGGGCGCCGATCGCGCCGCTGCCGATGGCGGTCGGCGTGGTGTTCATGCTGCTGATCGCCGCGGTGTCGATCCTGGTGACGGACGTGGTGGTGGCGGCGGTCGGCTTCCTGGTCTTCCCCGCCGTCGCGCTGATCAACGTGCTGTACCAGCGGCGGCTGTCGCCGGTCGCGACCCGCGCGCAGCAGCTGCGCGCGGAGGTCAGCGAGGTGGCGCACGAGAGCTTCGAGGGCGGCCTGGTCGTCAAGACCCTCGGCCGGGAGGCGGCCGAGACCGCGCGGTTCCGGGAGCGGGCGGAGGAACTGCGCGACGCCAACATCGCGGTGGGCCGGATCCGCGGCCTGTTCGACCCGGTGCTGGAGGCGCTGCCGAACCTCGGCGTCCTCGCCGTGCTGCTGATCGGGTCGATGCGGCTGCAGGCCGGCGCGATGTCGCCGGGCGACCTGGTGAACGCCGCCTACCTGTTCACGCTGCTGTCGTGGCCTATCCGGGCGCTCGGCTGGGTGCTCGGGGAGGTGCCGCGCAGCGTCGTCGGCTGGGAGCGGGTCCGCCACGTGCTGGACGCGACCGGCTCCCTTCCCTTCGGGGAGGACGCGCTGGACGGCGACGGCGGCAAGGCGACCGACCTGGAGGTCCGCGAGGTCCGCTTCGCCTACGAGGCGGACGGAGACGGAGACGGCTCCGGGCGGCACATCCTGCACGACGTGTCGTTCGCCGCGTCCCCGGGCCGGACGATCGCGGTGGTCGGCCCGACGGGCTCCGGCAAGTCGACGCTGACCTCCCTCCTGGTGCGGCTGGTCGACCCGGCCGACGGCTCGGTCCTGCTGGACGGCGTCGACCTGCGCGACGTGCGGCGCGGCGGGGTCGCGGCGACCGCGGCGCTCGTCCCGCAGCAGACGTTCCTGTTCGACGACACCGTGCGCGGCAACGTGACGCTCGGCCTCGACGTCCCCGACGAGCGGGTCTGGGAGGCGCTGCGCCTCGCGCAGGCCGAGGGGTTCGTCGCGGCCCTCGCCGACGGGCTCGACACGAAGGTGGGCGAGCGCGGGGCGACGCTGTCCGGCGGGCAGCGGCAGCGGCTCGCGCTGGCGCGCGCGCTGGTGCGGCGGCCCCGGCTGCTCGTCCTCGACGACGCGACCTCCAGCGTCGACCCGCAGGTGGAGGCCCGCATCCTGCAGAGCCTGCGGGAGGCGCAGTCGGGCGAGGCGGGCGGCGCGACCGTCGTGGTCGTCGCCTACCGCAAGGCCACGATCGCGCTGGCCGACGAGGTCGTCTACATGGAGCACGGCCGCGTCGTCGCGCGCGGCGCCCACGCCGAGCTGCTGGAGAGCTCGGCGGGTTACGCCGACCTCGTGAACGCCTACGAGCGGGCCGAGGCCGAGCAGGAAGCCGAGCAGGAGGCCGTCGAGGGCGGCGAGGAGGCACTGGCATGACGGTCCTTGACGGCTCGGCGGCCACCGAGGGCGCGATCAGCACGCTCAAGCGGGGGCTGCGGCTGAGCCCGGAGTTCCGCGCGGGCCTCGCGGGCACGCTGCTGCTCGCGCTGGTGTCGACGGCGGGGCGGGTGGTGGTGCCCATCGCCGTCCAGCAGACGATCGACAAGGGCATCGGGCGGCCGGACGGCCCCGACATCGCCTTCATCCGGACGGCGGTGCTGCTGTGCGCGGCGGCCGTGCTGGTGACGGCGGTGTGCGCGTATCTGATGAACGTGCGGCTCTACAAGACCTCCGAGGGCGGCCTGGCGGGGCTGCGGGTGAAGGCGTTCCGGCACGTCCACGACCTGTCGATGCTCACCCAGAGCGGGGAGCGGCGGGGCGCGCTCGTGTCGCGGGTGACGAGCGACGTCGACCAGATCAGCCAGTTCATGCAGTCCGGCGGGCTGATGTTCATCGTCTCGATCGGGCAGCTGCTCGTGGCGAGCGTGCTGATGCTGGTCTACTCCTGGCAGCTGGCGCTGCTGGTGTGGGTCGCGTTCCTGCCGCTGGCGTTCGCGCTGCGCCGCTTCCAGCGGATCCTGTCGGGGGCCTACTTCCGGGTCCGGGAGCGGATGGGCGACCTGCTGGCCGCGGTCGGCGAGTCGGTCGTGGGCGCCCCGGTGATCCGCGCGTACGCGGCGGAGGAGCGCACCGGCCGCCGGGTGGACGAGACCGTGGAGTCCTACCGGTCGGCGCAGACCCGCGCGCAGGCGATGGTCGCGCTGACCTTCCCGGTCAGCGAGCTGGTCGCCGCCCTGGCGACCGCCGCGGTCGTCATCGCCGGGACGCTGCTCGGCATCGCCGGCGAGGTGTCGGCCGGCAAGCTGATCGCGTTCCTGTTCCTGGTGACGCTGTTCGTCAGCCCGATGCAGACGGCCACCGAGGTGCTGAACGAGGCGCAGAACGCGATCGCGGGCTGGCGGCGGGTCCTCGGCGTGCTGGACACCGCCCCGGACGTCGCCGATCCGGGCGACGCGGGCGAGACGCTGCCGCGCGGCCCGATCGAGGTGCGGTTCGAGTCGGTCGGGTTCGCCTACCCGGGCGGCCCGCCCGTGCTGCTCGGCGTGGACGCCGAGATCGCGCCGCGCAGCCGGATCGCGATCGTCGGGCAGACGGGCTCCGGCAAGACGACGTTCGCCAAGCTCCTCACCCGGCTCATGGACCCGGTCTCGGGCCGGGTCCTGGTGGACGGCGTGCCGCTGGACCGGGTCCGGTTCTCGTCGCTGCGCGAGCGGATCGTCATGGTGCCGCAGGACGGGTTCCTGTTCGACGCCTCCCTCGGCGACAACATCCGGTACGGGCGCCCGGACGCCTCCGACGAGGAGCTCGTCCTCGCGCTCACCGAACTCGGCCTCGCCGACTGGCTGGACGGCCTGCCGCGGGGCCTGGAGACCCCGGTCGGGCAGCGCGGCGAGTCGCTGTCGGCCGGCGAGCGGCAGCTCGTCGCGCTGGCCCGCGCCTACATCGCCGACCCGGACCTGCTCGTGCTGGACGAGGCGACCTCGGCGGTCGACCCGGCGACGGAGGTCCGCATCCAGCGGGCCCTGGACGGCGTCACCCGCGGCCGGACGGCGATCGCCATCGCGCACCGGCTGTCCACCGCCGAGGCGGCCGACGAGGTGATCGTCTTCGAGGCCGGGCGGATCGTCCAGCGCGGCCCGCACGCCGAGCTGGTGGCGCGTCCGGGCGTCTACGCCGACCTGCACGCCTCCTGGATCGCGCAGCGGTCGCTATGAGGACGGGACAGACCTGGGGTAAAGCACTTGCCCGTTATCTGGTCCAGTGCGCATTCTGACGGGGTGAGCAACGAGGTCGTGTTGGAATCGGCGAGCACGCTGCACGGTCAGCTGCAGCGGGGGCTCGGAAGGGCCGCGCGGCGCGCGGCGGACAGGCCCGGCGCGGGCGAGTACGTGTACGCCTGCGTCCGGCTGGATCCGCGCTGGGACCGCCAGTGCGAGTCGCGCCGGCTGTACTACGCCCGGTTGATGGTGGATCTGGAGTTGCCGACGGGGCCGGTGGCCGAGCACCTGTTCGACCCGTCCGACCACACCGACCCCGACGAGTGGCGGGTGGACCTCGCGCTCGGCGTCCTCGCGGACCTGGTGCGGCTGAGCCGGCGCGAGGCGGCGGCGCCGCTGCGCCGGTACGCCGAGGAGGGCGCGCAGTGGTTCGACGCGGTGGTGGAGCTGATCGACCTCGAGGACCCGGCGCTGACGATCGGTTTGGACGAGCTGGTGGCGGCGCGCTGCGACGACGCCGACCTGGAGCTGCTGATACCCGCCGGGCGCAACCCGGTGATCGAGGCGTGGGCGGCGCGGCAGCCGCGGGTGGCCGCGGCGCTGGAGCGGCAGCGGGCGGCGGGCCGGGCGGCGCGCCGCGCGATGGCCGCGGCCCCCGGTCGGGACGCGCAGAGCGACGCCGAGCTGCTGGACCTCGCCCGGCGGCGCGGGGAGGGCGCCATCGCGGCGATCTTCGAGCTGGGGCGGCGGCGGACGCCGGCGCTGCTCGACCTCGCCGAGGAGCTGCTGCCGCAGCGGCCGAGCCGGTACGGCGGCGCGGTGTGCCGGGCGCTGCGCGAGTACGGCCCGGAGACGCTGCCGCGGGCGCGGGCGTGGGCCGCCGAGCGCGGCGGCTGCGCCGACATGGGGCTGCGCATCCTCGCCAGGTACGGCACCCGGCAGGACATCCCGCTGCTCATGGAGGAGCTGCGCGGGGCCGTCGCCCGGCGGGAGTGGGGCGGCGCCGCGGGCCCCATCGAGGGGCTGGGGCGGCTGCGCGCCGGCGAGGCCGTCCCGCTGCTGAAGACCGCTTGGACCGAGTCGACCTACGCCTACCTGAGACCCCGCATCCTGACCGCGTTGACGAGAACCGCCCCGCACACGGCCGAGTCCTACACCGTCGAGGGGCTGTGGGACTGCGAGGACGGCGTCCGCGCCGAGGCCGCCCGGTCCGCGCCGCTCACCCGCGAGACGGGGCTGCGGCTGCGGCGGCTGCACCAGGACGGCGCCGAGGACCCCGGCGTCCGCGCCGCGGCGGGCGCCCGCCTGATGACTTGAGGCCCTGAGGGCCGGCCCGCCGCCGGGGGCCGCTCCGGGCGGCCGGTGAACCCCGCCGGGGCGGGGCGCGTATTGCTCCCTCGAATCGCGCATCTCACCCCGGAGAGGAATGGCGATGGGTCCCCGACACCACCCCCGCCCGATCACACCGCGCCCGAACGCGTCTCTCGCGCGCGCACCGCGGGCACGAGCGGCGCTGCTGTGCGCCGCCGCGCTGGCGCTGCCGCTCGCGGCGGGCTGCTCGGCGAAGTCCGGCGCCTCGTCCGGTGAGAAGGCCGCGAAGCCCGCCAGCCTGGCGGAGCTCGCGAAGCAGACGGACTGCCAGGTGACCGGTCAGCGCAAGGTCAAGGACCTGGAGCAGGGGAACTGCAAGACCTCGCTGGGACGCTACGTGCTGGTCAGCTTCACCACCGACGCGGGCATGCACTCGTGGCTGGAGGAGGCCAAGCCGTGGGGCGGCTGGTACCTGGTCGGGGCGCGCTGGGTGGCGGTCAGCCAGAAGCCGACGCTGGAGTCGCTCCGCAAGGACCTCGGCGGCAAGATCGTCCAGGGCGACCACCACGGCTCCGGGCAGGAGGGCGGGCACGAGGGCGGGCACGGCTGAGCCGCTCCCGGCCACCTCTTATCGGCCGCTCACGCCCCGGCGGGGCCGTCCTCGCCGCGGACCAGCAGGACGCTCCAGCGCTCCAGCGCGGGCCCGGTGCGGGCCAGGACGCGCCGTGCGGCCAGCCCGCGGCCGATCGTGCCCGGATGCCACAGCGGGTGCCGGGGGCCGTCCACGACGACGCGCACCGC
>NZ_VCKZ01000780.1 GCF_005889745.1 Actinomadura geliboluensis | reverse complement strand
GACCCGTCCCGCCCACGTCCTGACGTTCGGGAGCAGCGAGAGTTGAGCGGACCCCACGAGCCAGAACCCCCGGCGCGGGCGCTGCCGGGCGCCGGGCCGGACCCGGCACCGGGCGCTCTGCCGCGAGACGAACCCGTCCCCGAAGTCCCCCTTGAGGCCATCGCCGCCTCTTCCGAACCGGTCCCGGACGCGTTCAGCCCGGAGACACCGCGCGATCCGCACTGGTTCAAGACAGCGGTGTTCTACGAGGTGTCGGTGCGGGGATTCGCCGATTCCAACAATGACGGCTACGGCGATCTGCGCGGCCTGATCTCCAAACTCGACCATCTGCAATGGCTCGGCATCGACTGCCTGTGGCTGCTGCCGATCTACCAGTCACCGCTCAAGGACGGCGGCTACGATATCGCCGAGTACACACGGATTCTGCCCGACTTCGGAGAGCTGGGCGATTTCGTGGAACTGGTGGAAGAAGCGCACGCGCGCGGTATCCGGGTGATCGCGGACCTGGTGATGAACCACACCTCCGACCAGCACCCCTGGTTCCAGGCGTCCCGCACCGACCCCGACGGCCCGTTCGGGGACTTCTACATGTGGGCCGACGACGACACCGGCTACCCCGACGCCCGCATCATCTTCGTCGACACCGAGTCCTCCAACTGGACCTACGACCCCGTCCGCGGCCAGTACTACTGGCACCGCTTCTTCT
>NZ_VCKZ01000779.1 GCF_005889745.1 Actinomadura geliboluensis | reverse complement strand
AGCCGCCTCTACTACGGGGTGCGCGCGCTGCGCGTGATCCTGGAGGAGAAGGGATGGCTGGCCCCGTGACCCCGTCCTGCCACGCGTTCCGCGTCGAACTCACCGAGCTGCTCCTGCTGGACCGGCCTCTGCCCGCGCCGCTGACCCGCCACCTCGCCCAGTGCGCGGACTGCTCCGCCGAGGCGGCCAGCGTCCGCCGGGTCATCAGGACGTTCGAGCGCGCCGAACCGCTGCTTCCCGGAGCCGCCGTCCCCGTGCCTGGACCGGAGGGTCCGCCGCGCCGCACCGCCCGGCGGCGGGTCGCGGCCGCGGGGCTGGTGCTCGCCGCCGCAGCGGTGCTGGCCCTGCTGCATCCCGGCGGCATGGGGCTTCCCGGCGACGGCCCTGAGGGCCGGCCGGACGCTGCGGTCACGCTGTCCCGGCCGGCGCCGATGATCGAGCACAGCTGGGGTACCGAGGTCCCGGTGTCGCTGTCCGGGCTCCGGCCAGGACGGACCTACGGCCTGCTGACCGGGGACGCGCACGGCCGGCGCCAGTCGGCCGGCAGCGTCCGGGCGGGTGACGGCCACGCGCCCATGAGGACCTGCATGGTGACGGCGATGGCCCGTTCGGAGATCACCGCGCTGCTCGTCCAGGACGAGAGCGGGCGCATGGTCGCGCGGCTCGCCGTACCGCCCCCGACCGGGCTCCGCGCCCCACCTAACCCC
>NZ_VCKZ01000356.1 GCF_005889745.1 Actinomadura geliboluensis | reverse complement strand
GGGCCCGCCGCCCGGCGGCCCCCGCCCGATGGGCATGGGGATGCCGCCCGGAGGCGGCCCGAACTGGGCGCCCGTCCCGGCGCTCCCGCCGTCCGCGCGCGGCGGCCCGGGCCTCGGCCTCTTCGCGATCGTCGCGCTGATCGTCGCGCTGGTCGCGGGCGCGGTCGGCGCCGGGGTCGGCGTGATCGCGACCGACGGCGACGACGGCGGCTCCGTCAGCCTCGGCGGCAGCAACGACAGCGACACCCCGATCCAGGCCCGCCCGCCGGACTCCGTCGCGGGCGTGGCGCAGCGCGTGCTGCCCAGCGTCGTGATGATCCGCGCGCAGGCCTCGCAGGGCGAGGTCGGCGGCACCGGCTTCATCGTCAACGGCGGCTACGTCATCACCAACAACCACGTCGTCGCCGGTGCGGGCGGCGGGCAGATCCAGATCGTCTTCAACGACAAGAAGACGCTGCCCGCGACCGTCAAGGGCTCCGACCCGAGCTCGGACGTCGCCGTCCTCAAGCCGGAGGGCCAGCACTCGCTGCCGCCGCTGCCGCTCGGCGACTCCAGCAAGATCGCCGTCGGCGACCCGGTGATCGCGATCGGCTCGCCGCTCGGCCTGCAGGGCTCGGTTACCACCGGCATCGTCAGCTCGCTGAACCGGGCCGTGCCCACGCAGGGCGAGGGCGGCGGCGACGCGTCCTACCTGAACGCCATCCAGACCGACGCCGCGATCAACCCCGGCAACTCGGGCGGCCCGCTGGTCGACGGGAAGGGCCGCGTGATCGGCATCAACACCGCGATCGCGACGCTCGGCGGCCAGTCGCTCGGCGGCGAGACCCAGAGCGGCAGCATCGGCCTCGGCTTCGCGATCCCGATCAACCAGGGCAAGCGGATCGCCGAGGAGATCATCCGCACCGGCAGCGTCCGCCAGGCCAAGCTCGGCGTGTTCCCGGACCCGCGCTACCAGGACGGCGGCGCCCGGATCATGACCCAGCAGGTCAACGGGCAGGACCCGGTGGTTAAGGGCGGCCCGGCGGACAAGGCGGGGCTGAAGCCCGGCGACGTGATCACCAAGGTCGACGGCCGGCCGATCGAGGACGCCACCGACCTGATCGCGCAGATCCGCAGCCGGGCCCCCGGCGACCGGGTCACCGTCACCTACGAGCGCGCCGGCAAGGAGGCCAACGTCCAGTTGACGCTGGGTGCCGACTAGCGCGCCGCGGCACGATCGGGAGGTCCGGTTCGTCCGGTCTCGGGATACGCTGAGGGGGCCGGTCCGCGCGGACCGGCCCCTGACGGCTTGTGGAGGACGGGTTGTTCGACGTCGGACTCGGTGAGATGGCGGTGCTCGTCGTCCTCGCCCTGGTCATCTTCGGGGACAAGCTGCCGCAGGTCGCCGGGCAGGCCGGCCGCATGCTCCGGCAGTTCCGGCAGATGGCCGACAGCGCCAAGGCCGACCTGCAGGAGGGGCTCGGGCCGGAGTTCAAGGACTTCGACATCAACGACCTGAACCCGAAGACGTTCGTCCGCAAGCACCTCTTCGAGGACGAGGACGGCACCCCGACCGCGAACGGCACCGGCCTCTTCGACGACGCCCCGTCCTACGCCACGACGACGGGCGCCCTCCCAGCAGGCGAACGCCCCCCATTCGACAACGAAGCGACCTGAGCAAAGCAAGGGAAAGGCCCCGCCGGCGTCCGGCGGGGCCTTTCCCTTGCTCTTGGTGGACTTCCCGGGTTCTGGCCGTGTCACCGGCCCTTGGGGCTGATGCCCAGGGACATGCCGGCGAGGCCGCGGCTGCGGCCGGCGAGCTTGTCGGCGATGGTGCGCAGCTCCTTGGCGGCGCCCGCGTCCGGGTCGGACAGGACGAGCGGGGTGCCGTTGTCGCCGCCCTCGCGCAGGCGCGGGTCGATCTGCACCTGGCCGAGCAGCGGGACGCGGGTCCCGAGGGTCTTGGTCAGGGCGTCCGCGACGGTCTGGCCGCCGCCCTCGCCGAAGATGTGCTGCTGCTCGCCGCAGTGCGGGCACGCCAGGTAGGACATGTTCTCGATCACGCCGACGACCTGCTGGTGCGTCTGCGCGGCGATCGCGCCGGCCCGCTCGGCCACCTCGGCGGCGGCCTGCTGCGGGGTGGTGACGACGAGGATCTCCGCGGACGGCAGCAGCTGCGCGACGGAGATCGCGATGTCGCCGGTGCCGGGCGGCAGGTCCATCAGCAGGATGTCGAGGTCGCCCCAGTAGACGTCCGCGAGGAACTGCTGGAGCGCGCGGTGCAGCATCGGCCCGCGCCACACGACCGGCTGGTTCCCGGCGGTGAACATGCCGACCGAGATGACCTTCACGTCGTGCGCGGACGGCGGCATGATCATGTCTTCGACCTTGGTGGGCGGGGTGTCCACGCCCAGCATCCGCGGCACCGAGTGGCCGTAGATGTCGGCGTCCACGACGCCGACCTTGCGGCCCTGCGCGGCCAGCGCGGCGGCGAGGTTCACCGTCACCGACGACTTGCCGACGCCGCCCTTGCCGCTCGCGACCGCGTACACCTTGGTCAGCGAGTTCGGCTTGGCGAACGGGATCTCCTTGGCGGGCTGCCCGCCGCGCAGCTTGGTCTGCAGGTCCTTGCGCTGCTCCTCGCTCATCACGTCCAGGTCGACCTGGACCGAGGTGACCCCGTCGAGACGGGAGACGGCCTCCGTGACGCGTTTGGTGATGGTGTCCTTCATCGGACATCCGGCCACGGTCAGGTAGACGCCGACGCGGACGGTGCCGTCCGCCTCGATGTCGACGCTCTTGACCATGTCGAGCTCGGTGATGGGCTTGTGGATCTCAGGATCGTTCACCGTGGCGAGAGCCTCGGTCACCCGCTCGGTCGTCAACTGGGAGGCCATGCGTCCATGGTATGAACCCCGGGCCCCGTTCCGTTAATCAGGGTGTCCGTCCTCACACGCCGGGTGCGTCTCCATCGCGCGGGGGCCTCACCGGCCGTAACATCGGTGCGGTGACCACCGGTACCCTCCCGGCCGACGAGCCGGCCGTCTGGCGGACCATGCTGCGGGCGCAGGCGCGGATCTCCCGCCGCCTGCAGGCCGACCTGCTGGCCCGCCACGGCCTCGCCCTCGCCTCCTACGACGTGCTGCTGCACCTCGGCGAGGCGCCGGACGGGCGGCTGCGGATGAACGACCTCGCCGACCGCGTGCTGCTGTCGCGCAGCGGCCTGACCCGGCTGGTCGACCGCATGCAGCGCGACGGGCTGGTGGTGCGGCAGTCCTGCGCCGACGACGCCCGCGGCCTGTACGCCGTCCTCACCGCCGCCGGGCGGGACCGCCTCGCCGACGCCACCCCCACCTACCGGCAGGGCGTCCGCGACTACCTGCTCAGCCGGCTGGACGAGCCCGACCTGCGCATCCTCGGGCACATCCTCGGCAAGCTCGCCGACGAGAAGGTCCCGGCCCGAGCGGCTAGCGGACGTTCTCCTTGGCGTCCATCTCCTTGAGGATCTGCTGGAGTTCCGAGCGCAGGAAGTCGCGGGTGACGACCTCGTTCAGCGCCACCCGCAGCCCCGCGATCTCCCGCGTCAGGTACTCGGTGTCGGCGATGCTGCGGTCGCCGCGGGCCCGGTCCGACTCGTACTGGACGCGGTCCCGGTCGTCCTGCCGGTTCTGGGCGAGCAGGATCAGCGGCGCCGCGTAGGACGCCTGCAGCGACAGCATCAGCGTCAGGAAGATGAACGGGTACGGGTCGAACTTCAGCGCGGACGGCGCGAGCAGGTTCCACCCGATCCACACGGTGACGAAGACGGTCATGTAGACGATGAACCGGGCCGTGCCGAGGAACCGCGCGATCCGCTCCGACAGCCGCCCGAACGACTCGGGGTCGTAGTGGATCCGCGGCAGCAGCGTCCGGCGCACCTCCCGCGGCTGGTCCAGGCGCCCGGTCATCGGCCGTGTCGTCATCATGTGGTCCCCCGGAGAGCCTCTTCCTCGGGGTCCGCGGACCCCTCGGCGACGGCGTCCATCACGGTCTCGCGCCAGTCCTCGGGCAGCAGGTGGTCGAGGACGTCGTCGATCGTCACCGCGCCGAGCAGATGCCCGTTCTCGTCCACGACGGCGCCGGCGACGAGGTTGTAGGTGGCCAGGAACATCGCGACGGCCTCCAGCGACATGGTGGGGCGCAGCGGGTCGAGCTCGGCGTCCACGATCCCGCTGACCAGCGTCGGCGGCGGCTCGCGCAGCAGCTTCTGGAAGTGCACGGTGCCGAGGTACTGGCCGGTCGGCGTCGCGGTCGGCGGCCGGCACACGTACACCTGCGCGGCCAGCGCCGGGTTCAGGTCGGGGCGGCGGATCAGCGCGAGCGCCTCGGCGACCGTCGCGTCCGGCGGGACGATCACCGGGTCGCTGGTCATCAGCCCGCCGGCCGACTCGTCGGGGTAGGTGAGCAGCCGCCGCACCGGCGCCGCGTCCTGCGGCTCCATCAGCGTCAGCAGCCGCTCCCGCTGCTCGGCGGGCAGCTCGCCGAGCAGGTCCGCCGCGTCGTCGGGCCCCATCGCCTCCAGCACGTCGGCGGCCCGGTCCACGCCGAGGTTGCCGAGGATCTCGACCTGGTCGTCCTCGGGCAGCTCCTCCAGGACGTCGGCGAGCCGCTCGTCGTCCAGCGCGACCGCGACCTCCGCGCGCCGCTTCGGTGACAGCTCGTGCACGATGTTGGCGAGGTCGGCGGGCTTCATCCGCTCGAACGCGGCGATCAGCCCGGCGGCGCCCTGCCCGTGCTCGACGGCGGAGAACCCCTCGACGGCGTCCCAGTCGACGATCAGGCTCTCCCCGCGCTTGCGCAGGCCGCGGCCGGTGCGGCGGCGGACGGCGACCTTCGCGATGAGCCAGTCCCGGGTGCGGGTTGGCTCCATCGCCACGTCCACCACGGAGACGGGCTCGCCGGTGTCGCAGAACCGGACGGTGCGGTCCAGCATCTCGGCGATGGCCAGCGTCTCCGACTCGCGCTTCTGGAAGCGGCGCATGTTCAGCCGCCCGTCGAAGATGATCGCGTCCGCCTCGATCACCGTCACCCGGGTGATCGGCAGGAACACGGTCCGCCGCGGCGCGACCTCCACCACCAGCCCGAGCACCCGCGGCGGCCGCGGCGCCAGCCGCAGCGCGACCACCACATCGCGGACCCGGCCGACCTGGTCCCCGGCCGGGTCGAACACCGCGATGCCCGCGAGCCGGGCGATGAACACCCGTGTCGGAGCCGCACTCATGGGCAGGACACTACCCATGATCTCCCGGTCGATCCGGACCCGGGACGCACACCGGACGCTTCCGGCGAGGAGTGTCACATCTCGGGCGCTCGTCCCGTCCTAGCTGGCGTGAAAGAGTTGACGATGATGAGCGACGCTTTCGAGGAGCACCGCAGCCTGCTGTTCGCGGTGGCGTACCGGATGCTGGGCACGGCGGCGGACGCCGAGGACGCCGTGCAGGACGCCTGGCTGCGCTGGTCCGCCGCGGACCGCTCCGGCGTGGCCGACCCGAAGGCCTACCTCGTCCGGATCACCACCAACGTGGCGCTGGACCGGCTCCGCTCGGCGCAGGCCCGACGCGAGACCTATGTCGGCCCGTGGCTGCCGGAGCCGATGCTGACGTCCCCGGACGTCGCCGAGGACGCCGAGCTGGCGGAGTCGGTGTCGATGGCGATGCTGGTCGTCCTGGAGACGCTGAGCCCCCTCGAACGGGCCGTCTTCGTCCTCAAGGAGGTCTTCGGCTACCCGTACGCGGAGATCGCGCGGGCGCTGGACCGGTCGGAGGCGTCCGTGCGCCAGCTCGGGACCCGCGCCCGCAAGCACGTGCAGGCCCGGCGGCCGCGCTTCGAGGCCGGCGGCGCCGACCGGCGCGCCGTGACCGAGCGGTTCTTCGACGCGGTGCTCGGCGGCGACATCAACCGGTTCATGGAGGTCCTGGCCCCGGACGTCGCGCTGTGGTCGGACGGCGGCGGCAAGGTCCGCGCCCCGCGCCGGGTCATCTTCGGCGCGGAGAAGGTGGGCCGCTTCTTCAGCGCGGTGTCCCAGCAGACCTACCAGGGCGTCGAGCCGGCGGACATGCGGTTCGAGCGGGTCGAGCTCAACGGCGAGCCCGCGGTGGTCGTGTCCGGCCCGGCCGGCCCGATCAGCGCGTTCACCGCCGACGCCGACGCCGACGGCCGGATCCAGGCGATCCACCTGGTCGCCAACCCGGACAAGCTGCGCGCCCTCGCGGAGGGCCGCCGGCTCGAGATGTGAACCGCCGGCTCGAGAGGTGAGCCGGCGGGGGGCGCCCGCTAGTGGTCGACGCGCCGGCGCTTGCCGCCGACCATGCGCGGCGGCGTGCCGGCGGTCGTCGCCGGGGTCGGCACCGGCCGGACGGCCGCGTACTCCTCCGCCGCCGTCTCGACCTCCTCGACCGGGGTCAGCCGGACGATCCACGACTCGGCCGCCCACGTCTCCACCTGGCCCTCGTGGGTGCGGGCGTTCAGGCGCTCCTTGGCGAGGATCGGCGTCACGGCGTCCCACAGCTCGGTGCCGGGCTCGACGACCTCCGCGTCGGCGGTGAACGAGAGCAGCCGGCCGCCCTTGTCCTTGCTGCGCAGGATCACCGTGACCCGGTCGGCCTCCGGCAGGCCCGGCAGCGGCTGCTCGCCCTCGCCGCCGGTCAGCACGTAGGCGGAGCCGTCGTGCCACACGTGCCAGGCGGCCCGCGGCTGCGGCAGGCCCGGCAGGTCGAGCCACAGCAGCCCGGACTTCTTGGCCGCCTCCTCCACCAGCGCCCTGTTCAGACCCATGCCGGAAGGGTCTCACACCCGCTGGATAGCATCCGGGCCATGCGCTCACGCCGTACCACCCTCGCCGTCCCGGGCAGCAATCCCCGCTTCATCGAGAAGGCGCAGGGGCTGCCCGCCGACGAGATCTTCCTCGACCTGGAGGACGCCGTCGCGCCGTCCGCCAAGGAGGGCGCCCGCTCGACCGTCGTCGCCGCGCTCACCGGCGGCGACTGGTCCGGCAAGACCCGGGTGGTGCGCGTCAACGACCTCGACACCCCGTGGGCCTACCGGGACGTGATCGAGGTCGTCGAGGGCGCCGGCGCCCAGTTGGACGCGATCATGCTGCCGAAGGTGTCGGACGCGACCCACGTCCAGTGGCTCGACCGGCTGCTCACCCAGATCGAGCGGGCCACGGGCCTGCCGGTGGGCGGCATCGGCATCGAGGCGCAGATCGAGGACGCCCGCGGCCTGACGCACATCGACGCGATCGCCGCGTCCTCGCCGCGGCTGGAGACCCTCGTCCTCGGGCCGGGCGACCTCATGGCGTCCCTCAACATGAAGACGCTCGTGGTGGGGGAGCAGCCGCCCGGCTACACCGAGGGCGACGCCTACCACCACATCCTGATGCGGATCCTGATCGCCGCGCGCGCCCACGATCTGCAGGCCATCGACGGGCCCTACTTCAACGTCCGCGACGTGGACGCGTTCACGCGGGTCGCGCGGCGCTCGGCCGCGCTCGGCTTCGACGGCAAGTGGGTCCTGCACCCGTCCCAGATCGACGCCGGGAACGCGGTGTTCTCCCCGACCCAGGACGACTACGACCACGCCGAGCTGATCCTCGACGCCTACGACCACGCGCTGCGCGAGGGCCGGGGCGCCGCCCGGCTCGGCGACGAGATGATCGACGAGGCGTCCCGGAAGATGGCGCTCGTCATCGCCGCCAAGGGACGCGCCGCCGGGCTGGCCCGCACGAAGCGCTTCGACCCCGCGGGGAACTGAGGCCCCGTACGATTCGTCCCACGTAGGCGAGGCATTACGGGAGGGTCGCACGTGTCAGAACGAGGGGACGCCGAGGGCTGGGCCCCGCTCGACCCCGACCTTCCCAACGGCCGTCCACCGGAACCGCACCCGCCGGAACGGCATCCGCAGCAGGCGCAACCGCCGCAGCCGGTCGGGTTGAGCAAGGAGTACGGCCCGCCCCAATACCCGCAGGCGCCATATGGGCCAGGCCCCTATGAGCACGCGTACGGCGCCTACGGCGCGTATGGTGCGCCGCCCGTGAAGCGGTCCTGGGCGGTGGACGCGCCGAAGGGTGCCCCGTTCCACCGGCTGGCGCGCACCGAGGCGCACCGGTGGTGGCGCCCGCTGGTGGGGACGCTGGCGATCGTGGCCGCCGGGATGGGCCTGGCCTTCGGGCTGATGATCATCGGAATGATCATCCGGGTGGTGGCGACCGGGGAGCTGCCCGACTCGTCCGGTTCGGAGACCGGGTCGATCTTCGGGGACGAGACCGCCGACCTCGCGTTCAACCTGGCGGCGCTCGCGGTGTTCCTGCCGGTGGCGCTGTTGGCGGCGTGGGGGATCCAGCGGCGGCGCCCCGGCACGCTGTCGTCGGTCGCCGGACGGCTCCGCTGGCGCTGGATGCTGGCGTGCTCGGGCCTCGCGATCCTGTTCTGCGTCGTGTCCTACGGGACGTCGATCCTGGCGGGCGTCTCCCTGGAGGAGCAGTCGGGCGGCGACGAGCAATGGGTCGGCTGGGACGCCTTCATCATCCCGGCGATCGCCATCATCCTCCTGGTGCCGTTCCAGGCGGCGGCGGAGGAGTACGTTTTCCGCGGCTGGATGCTGCAGGCCGTGGGCGCCTGCACGCTGGAGAACGCCAAACGGCGCGTCGGGCGCGCGCTGAGCATCGTGTTCCGCACGCCCTGGCCCGCCATCGTCGTCGGTTCGGCGCTGTTCACGTCCGGGCACGGCTACACGAGCTGGGGCATCCTCGACATCTTCGCCTTCGGCGCGATCGCGGCGTGGCTGGCGGTGCGGACGGGCGGCCTGGAGGCGAGCATCGCGCTGCACGTGTTCAACAACCTGATGGCGTTCCTGTTCTCGGCGGCGGTCGGCGAGCTGGACATCGAGCAGGGCAGCGTGCCGTGGCAGGTCGTCGTGGCCGACGTCGTCCCGATGGCGCTGTACGCGGCGGGCGTCGTCTGGCTCGCGCGGCGGATGCGGATCCAGACCGTCACGACCGGCCCGGAGGACGAGGACGACGCCCCCGTCACCGGCACGCCCCAGCCGACCTCGGTCTCATAGCAGCCCCCACAGGACGAGCGCGTCCAGCAGCCCGTCCGTGACGGGAAGGCCCCGCAGTTCCTCCGGCGAGATCCACCGCACCTCGGACGCGTCGTCCCCGGCCTGGAGCGTCCCTCCGGTGACGTCCGCCGCGTAGTCGTGGATCTCGTAGACGACCCCGCCCGGCCCCGGCCGCTCCACCGACCCGATCTCCCCGCCTGCGACGACGTCCAGCCCGGTCTCCTCCTTCAGTTCCCGCGCGACCGCCGCCGGATCGTCCTCGCCGGGCTCGACGCGCCCGCCCGGGATGGACCACAGGCCCTCGCCCGGCGGCCGGCCCCGCCGCACCATGAGCAGCCGCC
>NZ_VCKZ01000778.1 GCF_005889745.1 Actinomadura geliboluensis | reverse complement strand
CCGCCGCCCGCGACGGGCTGTTCCCGCGGGTGTTCGCCCGCACCGGCCGCGGCGGGACCCCGGTGGTCGGGCTGGTGGTCTCCAGCGTCCTGGTGACCGGGCTGATGCTGATGAACTACAACGCCGGGCTGGTCGACCAGTTCACCTTCATCATCCTGCTGGCCACGCTGACCACCCTCATCCCCTACGCCTACGCCTCGCTGGCCGAGCTGGTGCTGCTGGCCACCGACCGGGTCGCGTTCTCCGGCCGGCGGCTGGCCCGCGACGCGGTGATCGCGCTGCCGGCGTTCGGCTACACCGTCTGGGCCATCGCCGGCGCCGGCTACGAGGTCGTCTACAAGGGCACCCTGCTCATCTTCGCCGGCATGCCCGTCTACGCCTGGCTGAAATACCGCGAGCACCGCGTCCAGGAGGAAGAGGTCGAGGCCGAGATCGAGGTCGCGGTGGAGGAGGCCGAGGAGTACGGCCCGGCACCCGGCCCTTCCGAACCCTCCGGCCCGTCCGGCCCGTCCGGCAAGCCCGGTCCGTCCGGCAAGCCCGGCCCGTCCGAACCGCCCGTGCACGCCGTCTGAAGGGATCGATGCCCGTGTTCACCGTCTCCTCCGAGGTCGGGCGGCTGCGGCAGGTACTGCTGCACCGCCCCGACCTGGAACTGCTCCGCCTCACCCCCGCCAACAAGGACGACCTGCTCTTCGACGAAGTGCTCTGGG
>NZ_VCKZ01000355.1 GCF_005889745.1 Actinomadura geliboluensis | reverse complement strand
CCTAGCAGCCCTGCTGGGCCGCCCCGTCCAGCCGTGACGTGCCGTCCGAGACCGTCGGCCTTGGACGGGCGGCGGTCAGGTGGGTTTGTTTGAGCCGATCGCTTGGGCGGCGGGGGAGGTCGCCAGGTAGTCCAGGGCCTTCTGGGTGGAGCACTCGGTGGACGGGTGGTAGTCGCGCCGCAGGTAGCGTCGGGCGGCGGCGACCATGAACCGGTTGCCGGGCAGCAGGCCGCGGCGGACGGCGCGGCGGTAGTCGCGGACGCGCGGGCGCACGCCGTGCAGGGTGGGGTCCTTGGCGCACAGGTAGGCCGCGCCCGCGTAGGCGGCGAGCGGCAGCGCGAGGACGCCGACGAAGAAGGTGACGAACCGCCGCCAGTAGGCGCCGGACACGTACTCGTAGACGTCGAAGGCGACCGAGCGGTGCTCGACCTCCTCCGCGCCGTGCCAGCGCAGCAGGTCCATCATGGTCGGGTCGGCGCCCGCCGCGTCCAGTTCCTCGGCGTCCAGGATCCACTGGCCGAGCACCGCGGTGTAGTGCTCGATCCCGGCGATGATCCCGACGCGCAGGTTGAGCCAGCGGCGGCGCGAGATGAGCGGCAGCGGCGGCCGGTCGCCGAGGAGGGCGGTGAACAGCCATTCGATCTTGCGGGTGAGCGGCCGCGGGTCCAGCCCGCGCTCCAGCATCTGGCGGTCGAGCACGCCCTGGTGGGAGTAGGCGTGCACGGCCTCCTGCCCCATGAAGCCCTTGACCTCCGCGCGGAGCCGGGCGTCGCGCTCGTCGATCAGCGGCAGCGTCTGCTTGTAGACGCGGACGAACCAGCGCTCACCGGCCGGGAGCAGCAGGTGCAGGGTGTTGATGAAGTGCGTGGCGACGGGCTCGCCCGGGATCCAGTGCAGCGGCGTGCCGTCCCACTCGAACTTCACCCGCCGCGGGGCGATCACCGGGTGCCGCTCCCTCTCGTCGGCGGCGCGGGTCTCCGTCATGGCTTCCTTCCTCGGGTGCACCGCTGTGCAGTGCGGTCAGGGGGTTCGGGCGGGGGGTCAGTGCGTCAGGAGGTCGCTGCGCGTTCGGCGGTGCGCGGTGCCGGGAGGGCGGTGACGCGCGCCCGCTTCAGCGCCGCGGGCTCGTCCCGTCCCTCGATGTGGTGGACGAGTTCCGCGACGGCCGTCGCCACGGCCCCCGAGTGCGCGGCGATGGAGCCCCAATGGCCGGCGGGCAGCTCGCGCCGCCACAGCCGGCCGGTGTAGCGGGCCAGGTCCTTGGACTGCTCGGGCGAGACGAACCGGTCCCTGGTCGGTGCGATGACCTGGACGGGGACGCCGGTGCGGATCATCCGGCCCGGACGCAGGAAGCGCAGGCCGTTGGCCTTGTACAGCTTCATCCCGTGCAGCGCGTCCTTCTTGAACGTCGCGGCGGGGGTGCGTTCGATGCCTTCCGTCCGTTCGACCAGCACCGGGAACAGCCGGGTGCCGCCGAGGTGCCACACCATCCGGCCGACCCCGGGGATCATGCCGCCCACCAGGTACCAGGACCGCGCGAGTTGGCCGAGCAACTGCCGCATGTGGCGGGGCGTGGGCCTGCGCAGCCGGTCGCGGACCCACTGGCCGAAGTGCTCGATGCACGGCCCCGAGATCGAGGTGAACGATGCGATACGTCCGTCTGCGCGCGCGCCCGCGACGGCTGCCCAGCTCTGCACCGACCCCCAGTCGTGCCCTACCAGGTGCACCGGGCGGTCGGGGGAGACCGCGTCCAGTACCGCGTGCAGGTCGCCGTTCAGCTCGTCCATGACGTAGGACCGGGTGCGGCGCGGCCGTGTCGAAGCACCGGCACCGCGCACGTCGTAGGTGACCACGTGGAAATCATCGGCCAAAAAGCGCGCGACCGGTTCCCAGACCGCCTGGGTGTCGGGGTAGCCGTGCACCAGGACGACGGTCGTCCGGCCTGGTTCGCCGTACTCGCGGACGGCCAGCCGTACCCCGTTCGACGTGACCGTCCGGCCGGTGAATCCGCTCACGCCGACTCCCCGCTCACCGACTCCCCGGTCAACGACTCCCTGGTCATCGGCTCTTCGGGCACTGGCTTCCGGGTGTGCGATGCCGTCCAGCGCCGGACGTGCGGCAGGTCGTCGTCCAGCCAGTACGCGTCGTCCTCGGTGACCACCAGCAGTTCCTCGAACTTGGCGCCCACGCCGCCGAGGGCGAGGTGCGGCTCCACCGCCCAGAGGCCCGGCGTCGGTGCGTGTCGTGACCGCCGGGAGCCGTTCCAGAGCGTGGACCGCCCCTGCAAACGCTCCTTGACCAGTTCGCGCGCCACGGTCTGCACTGTGCGCGCCCCGAACGCCCCCACGATGACCTTGCGCGGCAGCCGGCTGGTGACCCGGCCGACCTGATGGCCGATGACCCTGCCCGGGTACTTGCGGTGCCGGTTCTCGTACCCGTGCCGGACGATCTGCCGGTCGACCTCGGCGTAGATGTCGGCGAAGGGGTGCCGCTCCCGCACCAGCTCCACGATCATCTCGCGGTACACCGCCAGGTCGGCGGTCAGCTTCTCCCAGGTAGGGTTGGCGCCCAGGCATCCCGCGTAGCCGATGTCCGCGGTGTACCCGTCGGCGATCGGCGCCGCGTCCAGGATGTAGGGCATGCCCTCGGCCAGCCGGCGGCCGGTCGGCAGGAACTGGTGCGGCAGGACGACCCCGCGGAAGGCGGTCCGGTCGCCGAACCAGGCGAACGGGACATGGAACCAGTCGTCGACCCCGCGGCTCTCCAGCAGGCGGCGCAGCCGTCGTGCGGCCTGCCGTTCCGTCACCCCTGGCGCGAGGCTCGCCGCCACCTCCTCGGCCGCCTCGTACGCCAGCCGCTGCAGGTCGCGAAACCGCTCCGGACTCTCGTTCATCGCATCACGCTCCGTGCGCCGGGTCGCCGGGTCCCTCGCGTCCCTCACGGGCCGCACAATTAGACTCGCGATCTAATATCGGCCCGGTTTGAACGAAAGTCAAGAACGGCGGATCCCTTAGCCTTGGGGCGCTGGACGACGGTCAGGAGGGCGCGATGGCGGACCGGCACCGTCCCGACCGGCGCGCCGCCATCATGCGGACCGCGGCGCGGCTCTTCGCCGACCGCCCGTACGACGTGCTGTCGATGGACGAGATCGCCGCCGCCGCGGGCGTCGCCAAGGGGCTGATCTACTACTACTTCGGCAGCAAGCGGGGCCTGTTCCTGGCGGTCATCGAGGACGCTGCCGGACACCTCGGCGAACTCGCCGCGGAGTTCGGCGACCTGTCCCCGGTCGAGCGTCTGACCCGCAGCCTGGACGGCTTCCTGTGCTGGGCCGAAAGCCACCGCGCCGCCTTCCAGACCATCACCAGCGGAGGCGTCGGCGTGGACGCCGAGGTCGCCGCCCTCCACCACCGCGTCCGCGGCGACCTGCTCGCCGCCCTGTCCCACGGCCTGACCGGCCGCGCCATCCCGTCTCCGGCCCTGCGCATCGCCCTGGAGGGCTGGCTGTCGTTCGTCGAGGGAGCCGCCACGTCCTGGCTGGCGGAACAGGACATGGAGCGAGACGACGTCCGCGACCTCGCCGTCCGCGTCCTGGGCGGCGTACTGAAAGCCGTCGAGGCCCCCGCGCGTCCACCGGGGCCAGGCGAACACTGACCGTGCGGGCGTGGGGCGGCGTCCAGCTCTCCGCCCCACGCCGGGACGAGCGGGCGCAGCGCATCGTGGACGGTGCCGGCCAGCGCCGCGTCCTGGAAGTTCGGGGCCTTCCCGGCACGCCGACCGCCATTGTCAGCGCGACACCGCAGACCAGCAGTCGCCGGGCATCGAATCGTCATGGAGTGATCCCTTCACGAAGGTTGGCCAACACCCTCGACAACGGCCCAGCGCCATCGCCATTCACCGAGCGAGAGCGTCCGTAAGACCCCCGTGACAAATGGCCCGCTTGAACGGCCCTTCCGGCCGCCGGTCATGGCCGCCATTGGCCTGATGCGGCCAACGGCGATTCCAATGGCGGGCGGCCGCTATGATCATGCAGCTTTGTCACGCACATTCAGAGGGAAATCATGAATATCGACTTCGGCGCCGATGCCGCATTCTCGTGGTACGTCGTCTTTCTGCTGGTGTCCGGCCTCGCCATGCTTCTCATGGCGGCCGTCGGGGGCGGCCAGAGCGGAGGCGAGCGGCTGCTCAACCTGGCGTTCGGCGTGGGCTTCCTCGGCTACGCGATCTACCTCGGGTTCATCTTCGACGGCGGCGAGTACTTCATGTTCTTCTACGCCTTCATTCTGCCGGTCCTGATGCTCTTCAGGTTCGTGAAGGCGCTCTTCGGAGAACGCGCGAGCGCCTGACCGGAGCGGCTCAGGACGCCGGCAGCGGGACCGCTCCCCCGGTCCCGCTGCCGACGTCTCTCCCTGGCGATCCGGCCGTCTCCCGGTGATCAAGCTGTGGCCTAACAGCTGTGCGTGTATCGTCGATTCCGCTACGTAGTGGTCGGCTTGCCGGCTCGCGACGGACGGGAGCGCCGATTGAAGAAGCTCCGTTTGCTGGTCGCCGTCAGAGAAGGCGATTGGGCCACGTTCCATGGCCCGCACGCACTTCGACGAACTGAACGCGCTCTCGGGCCCGATATTCCGGTTGTTCGTCCTTGAACGCCCGGCCAACTGGTCGGCGACGAAGCGCTACTGGCGCGACAACCTCGAACCCGAGCTGTACCGGGTCTTCAACACGCTGCGCTGGCTCAAATGGAAACCCTACGAGCGGCACCGCGCCTACGACATCGCGCGCACTCTCGGCATCGACCCGGATCTGCTGCCGTGTCTCGCACTGGTCCGCGGCGACGCGATGGAGAACCGGATCGTGTTCCCCATCAACGAGGTCTCGGCGACGTACCTGCGCAAGCTGTTCGGCGAGATCCTGCGAGCGCTCGACGCTCCGCCCGAGCCGTACTCCATCGCCGAGGCGCTCTACTCGTTCGAGGAGAATCACCCATCGGCCGTCGACGGCGACGCGGCCGAGAACGACCAGGCGGCGTTCGAGCGCGTCGCCCGCGCGGAGGAGCGCATCCGGCGGTCGCTCGCCAGGCCGCTCTTCCGCAAGCGCGAGAACAAATACATCCTCAACGGCCACACGGCCATCGTCGAGAGCGGTGCCAGCATGGTGGAGAACTTCAATTTCCACGGCCAGACCACGTTCATCAATCGGCCGGTCGACACGGTCATCCAGGACTTCCAGAACACCCATTCCGCGTTGGCCGGGCAGGAGCACCTCGCCGAGCTGCTGCGGCTCGTCCTGTCCAGTGCCGATCTGCCCGACGAGGACAAGGAGGAGGCGGCCAACGTCATCCAGGGCGTGGCCGTCGACCTCGACCGGGCCGAACCCGACCAGGCGGCCGCGAAGACGAAACTGGAGATGCTCCGCACGGGCCTCGCCCAGGCCGCCGACATAGCCGGCCCGGCCTCCACGATCCTGGCATCGATCCTCGGTGCGCTAGGCGCCTGACCCGCCACCCCGAACCCGCGACCTGCTCCCACCTTGTGGAATCTGCCGATTCCCTGCCGTCAGGTGGAGTATTCGCCGTCCCAGGGGGCGCTGAATCCGAGGTTGTCGGGATAGAGCTCGGCCCAGTCGTCTTCGTTCTCGTCCTCCCCGTGCCGCTCGATGACCAGGCCGAATAGGACGCCGTCGGCGGTCACCCGGAACGGGCGGATTCCGATGTCCTGGTATTCGCGCTGCGGTAGAGCGTCCAGCAACTCCGCCATGCGCGCCTCCGCGCGAACTGCCGGCGAATCCGCGTGGCCGCGTTGCCGCTGCTCTTCGCGCGCTGTTCCAGCGCACCAGATGTCGGAGTCGATGTGGCGGCCCTCGAAGTCGAACCGATGGAGGACGGTGTAAAGCCGCTTCACGTCCTCCCAGCCCTCGCCGTGACGGTACCCGTCCGGGAACGCGTAGGTGATCGACGCGAGGAACTGGCCATCGGCGTAGCGGCCGATCGTGCCCGTCCGGTAGTCCGGCTCGTAGGCGATCGGGATGACCTCGGGAACTGGCATGGCGGCACCCTAACCGCGGGCTCCGACATGATCCCCGCCTTGCGCGGCGCTGTCACAAACGGGCGGGGCGTCCGGTCCTTAGCTGTGGACATTCACCAGCTGTGGAGGAGGAACGCATGAGCTCTCACCTGCCCCCGGGCGTCGAGGTCGTCTCGACCCTGCCGGACGCCGCGGCCAAGATCGTGGACGGTGCCGAGGCCAGGACGATCCGCGTCACGCTGCCGCCCGGCGACCCGGGCGCGCCGCCGCACCGGCACCCCGGGCCGGTGTTCGGCTACGTGACCCAGGGCGAGATCCTCTTCGAGCTGGAGGGGCAGGCGCCGCGGGTGATCAAGGCCGGTGACGCCGTGTTCGAGCCGGGCGGCGACGTGATCCACATCCAGGGCGCCAACAACCTTCCGGACGCGCAGTCGCAGCTGGTGGTGACCATGTTCGCGCCTCCCGGGACTCCCGTCCTGACCGTGGTCGGCGAGGAGGAGCTGGCCGCACGCCGACACCTGCGCGTTCCCAGGTCCTGAGGGACGCGCAGGGAGGAGCCGGGCGGGCGGGGGCTGCCGCCCGCCCGGTCCGCCAGGGCGCTACCACCAGGCGGGTGGTTTGCCGGTGCTGTGGAGCCAGGTCGTGAAGAACGCGCCGAGGTCCTGGCCGGAGACCCGCTCGGCGAGGGCCTCGTACTCCTCGGTGGTGCCGTTGCCGTACTTGTGCTCGTCCAGCCAGGTGCGGGTCAGCTTCATGAACAGGTCGTCGCCGATCCTGTGCCGGAGGGCCTGCAGCGCCATTCCGCCGCGGAAGTAGATGGAGCGGTGGAACATCTGGTCGCGGCCGGGGTCGGCGGTCACGACGTCCCAGAACGCGGGCCGTCCCGGCGGCATGGGCGGCGGGTCGGCGTAGATCTGCTCGAACGCCTCCTGGGCGGACGGGCCGCCGTGCTTCTCGGCCCAGTACTTCTCAGTCCACAGCGCGTAGCCCTCGTTCAGCCAGACGTCCTTCCAGCGTCCGGGCGAGACGCTGTTGCCGAACCACTGGTGGCTCATCTCGTGCACCACACCCTTTTCGATGGGGTGCTTCTGGTAGGTCGGCCGGGTCTGCGTCTCCAGCGCGTTCTCGATGTTGAGCGGCGGGACGGAATTGTTCTCGATGATGGAGCCGGAGCTGGTGAACGGGTAGGGGCCGAAATAGTCGGCCAGCCTGTCGGTCGCCCGCGTCGTCCATTCCGGGGTCTGGAGCGCGTCGGGGTCGGACGCCACCGCCGGGTCGACCGCGTCCAGTTGCGGGACGCCCTTGGGGGTGGTGGTCGTCGACACGTTGAACCGTCCGATCGAGACGGTCGCGAGGTAGGTCGTCATCGGCCGGTCCTCACGCCAGCGGAAGGTCTCCTTGCCGCCGGCGGTCCACCGCTTGACCAGGTGGCCGTTGGAGATCGCCTTGAGCCCCTTCGGCACCGTCGTCTCGATCGTGAAGAGCGCCTTGTCGCGCGGGTTGTCGTTGGACGGGAACCAGGTGGAGGCGGCGTTGGGCTCGGAGACCACCGTGGCGCCGTCCGGCGTGTGCAGGAACCCGTACGGCAGGTCGAACACGATCGGGCCGCCCAGCGTCCGCGGTACGCCGTCGTACCGGACGACCACGGTGAACGGCCGGGACTTGCGCAGCCCCCGCCGCGGCGTGATCTCCAGCTCGCGCTCGCCGGTCCGGGCGAACGCGGCCTTGTGCCCGTTCACGCGCACCGACCGCACGTTCAGTTCGAACAGGTCCAGGTTGAACCGGGACAGGTTCTGGGTGGCGGTGGCCGTGATCGTGGTCGTCCCGGTGAGATGGTCGGTGGCGGGGTCGTAGGCGGTCTTCAAGTGGTAGCGGGCGACGTCGTACCCGCCGTTGCCGAGGTCGGGGAAGTAGGGGTCGCCGAGCCCGGGCGCCCCGGGCTCGTACCGGACATCGGCGGACGCGCCGGGCACGCAGAGCCCGAACGTCACGGCGGCGGCCGCGCCGACCACCACCGGAAGCCGCCTCACCCCGCCGACCGGCCTGTCTCCATCAGATCCGAACATGATCATTAGCGTCCCCGCCCCGCTCCGGTGATGATCATGGCCCCGTTCCATTGACCGCATCCGGCCGCCCCGTCGGCCCCGCACGGCGGCCGATGAGTTTCGGCGCCCCGCCAGGTCTGCACGCTGGACGACCTCTACGACCGGTGAGGAGCTTCATGGGCAAGGTCATCTACTGGATGAACACCTCGATGGACGGCTACATCGAGGACCCCGGCGGCGGCATGGGCTTCATGGACCCGGACGACGACTTCCGCCGGGCGGCGAACGAGCATGTCCGCCGGATCTCGGCGTTCCTGTTCGGGCGGCGGCTGTACGAGGCGATGGAGAAGCCCTGGACGCAGGACCTCGGCAAGGAGGACGCCCCGCCCCTCGAGCGGGAGTTCGCCCAGCTCTACAAGGAGACGCCGCGGTACGTCTTCTCCGACACCGTCCAGACCGTCCCGGAAGGGGTCACGATCGTCCGCCGCAAGGACGCCGAGTCCACGGTGACGCGCCTCAAGCAGGAGTTCGACGGCCCGCTTCAGCTCGGCGGCCCCGAGCTCGCAGCCTCCCTGGCGGACCTGATCGACGAGTTCTGGGTGTACGCGTCCCCCGTGATCATCGGCGGCGGCAAGCCGTACATGCCCGTGAGCAAGGAGGTGCGGCTCCACCTGGCCGAACACCGAGTCTTCCCCTCAGGCATCACGTTCCGGCGCTACACCCGCGCGTGACCGGCCAAGAGTCGAACCCGCCCTACCGACCAGCGTGAAGGCGGCCGACTAGAGCATCTCGCCGACAGGCCCTCGCCTGGCAATGGAACTAGTCCCGCTTGGCTTGGGCAATAAGGGAGGTGAAGGCTCGGCGGGTGAGGACGAGGTGCCCGGCGTCGGCGTCCTTACTGTCACGGACGCCGACGCCCCCCGCGAGTCGTGCCAGTTCGACGCAGTTGCCGTGGTCGTCCGACCGCGTGGATTTGCGCCATTGGGTGGTCATGAGAGCGCGATCGAGGGGCCTCGGTGAGGCGACTCATCCCGCAGAGCTAGGGAAAGGAGGCCGGCGAAGGCTTGCCGGGAGAGAGCGAGGTGGCCTGCGCCGGGTGCCTTGCTGTCCCGAATGCCAATCTCCGGGCCCAGATCAGCGACCTCAATACAGTCCGACTGGGTCGAGGTACTACCGCTGTAGCTGGACTTTCGCCATTGGATCATGAGAATCGCTCCAGCATCTTGATGAGCACGTTCAGTGACCCTTTTTCATCCGGCTGGACAGGTGCCGATCACAGCATGATCGCGATGTTGGCGTCCGGCCAGTGAAGCGAAGAAGCCCCTGGTAGACGACTTGATCACCACAATCTCGACGTCCGAACCAGG
>NZ_VCKZ01000777.1 GCF_005889745.1 Actinomadura geliboluensis | reverse complement strand
CCTGACCCCCGCGTCCTTCCCCAACCGCCTCACGGCATCCCACCCCCACGGAGGAAGAAGCACATGAGATCGATCCGTCCCAGGGCCGCCGCGGTCGCGCTCGCCGTGCCGGCCGCGTCCGCGCTGGTCGTGCTCGGCGGCGCGACGGCCGCCAGCGCGCACGGCACGATGTCCGACCCGCCGAGCCGCGTCTACACCTGCTTCCTGGAGGACCCCGAGACCCCGCAGTCGGACGCGTGCAAGGCGGCGGTCGCGGCCAGCGGCACGCAGGCGTTCTACGACTGGAACGAGGTGTCGCTGCTGAACGCCGGCGGCCGCAGCCGGGAGATCATCCCGGACGGCCAGCTGTGCAGCGCGGGCCGGGCGAAGTTCCGCGGCCTCGACCTGCAGCGCGCCGACTGGCCCGCCACGCCGATGAAGGCCGGGCCGCAGACGATCACCTACCACGCGACCGCGCCGCACGCCGACAGCAACTTCGAGTTCTACATCACCCGCGAGGGCTGGGACCCGACGCAGCCGCTGCGCTGGGCCGACCTCGTCCCGCTGGCGTCATACACGCACGTGAACCCGACGACGTACACCAAGTGGACGCTCAACATCCCGCCGCGGACCGGCCGCCACGTCCTGTACTCGATCTGGCAGCGGGTCGCCTACAGCGACGAGGCGTTCTACACCTGCTCGGACGTCGACTTCGGCGGCACCGGCACCCCGACCC
>NZ_VCKZ01000038.1 GCF_005889745.1 Actinomadura geliboluensis | reverse complement strand
CCGGTGTCCCTCCCCGGAACCGGGGCCCGTGCACGTCCGGACCGCTGGAATACTCGACGGCATGAACGGGGTGCTGATCGGCCGGGCGGCGGAGCTCGCGGAGCTGACCGCCGCGCTGGCGCGGGCGGCCGCGGGCAGCGCCGGCGTGGTGCTGGTCAGCGGCGACGCGGGCGTGGGCAAGACGCACCTGGTGTCGGCACTGGTCCGGTCGGCGCGGGCCGACGGCTGCACCGTGCTCCTCGGGCAGTGCGCCGAGCTGGGCGAGAGCATGCCGTACCTGCCGCTCGCGGACGCGCTGTGGACGGCCGCGCAGCCGGGCACCGCGGAGTCCGAGCAGGTCCGCGCGGCGCTCGACGCCCGGCCGGTGCTGCGGAGCCTGATGCCGGACGGCGACGGCGACCCCGGCGCCGTGTCGGAGCTCGGCCAGCAGCGGCTGTTCGGGGCGGTGCTCGGGCTGCTCGGCGAGCTGGGGCGGGACCGGCCCGTCCTGCTCGTCCTCGAAGACCTGCACTGGGCCGACCGGTCCACCCGGCACCTGCTGACGTTCCTCAGCCGCGTCCTGCAGCGCGAGCGGGTCTGCCTCGTCGGCACCTACCGGTCGGACGACCTGCACCGGCGGCATCCGCTGCGGCCGGTGGTGGCGGAGCTGCTGCGGCTGCCGAACGTGACCGGCATCGAGGTGCCGCCGTTCGGGCCGGGCGAGACCGCCGACTACCTCGCGGAGCTGTCGCGCGGGTCCGCGCCGGTGGCCGCCGAGGTCGTGGACCGGGTCCACCGGCGCTCGGAGGGCAACCCGTTCTACGCGGGCGAGCTGTACTCGGCCGGGTCCGACCTGCGGAACGCGGCGGCGGAGCTGCCGTCCGGCCTCGCCGACCTGCTGCTGTCGCGGGTGGAGCGGCTGTCGGAGGCCGGGCAGCGGGTCGTGCGGGTCGCGGCGGTGGCGGGCCGGCGGGTCGACGACGAGCTGGTGCGGCGGGTGTCCGGGCTGGACGAGGCGGCGGCCGGCGAGGCGCTGCGCGAGGTCGTGTCCCACCAGCTGCTCGTCCCGTCCGGGACGGGGTACACGTTCCGGCACGCGCTGCTGCGCGAGGCCGTCTACGCCGACCTGCTGCCGGGCGAGCGGACCCGGCTGCACGCCGACTTCGCCCGCCTCCTCGCCGGCCTCCCGGACGGGACGCGCGGCTCGGCGGCGGAGCTGGCCCACCACAGCCTCGCCGCGCACGACCTGCCGGCCGCGTTCGCCGCGTCGGTCCGGGCGGGCCGGGAGGCCGACCGGCTCGGCGCGCCCGCCGAGGCGTTCGAGCACTACGAGCGGGCGCTGGAGCTGTGGGAGGCCGTGCCCGGCCCGGCGGAGGCCGCCGGCACCGACCGGGTCCGGCTGTCGCTGGTCGCGGCGCAGGCGTCCGCGCGGGCCGGCGAGGTGCGGCGGGCGGCGAACCGGCTGCGCCGGCTCCTGGACGCCGCCGACCCGGCCGACCCCGCCCTCGGCTCGGTGATCCGCGAGCACCTCGCGGGGTACATGGTCGACCTCGACGAGCTGGCGGAGGGGCGGGCGATGGCGCGGGAGGCGGTGCGGATGCTGCCCCCCGACCCGCCGAGCACCGATCGCGCCTGGGCCCTCGCCACCTACGCCCGGACGCTGCTCTACCTGGACCCGGACGGCGAGATGCCCGAGCTGGCGGAGAAGGCCGCCGCGTACGCGCGCGAGGCCGGCACGCCCGGCGCCGAGGCCGCGCTGCTGGTCACGCTCGGTCTCTACCGGGAGTCGCGCGAGGCCGACAGCGGCGTCGCCGAGCTGTTCGCGCGGGCCCGCGACCTCGCCGACACCGCCGGGGACAGCCCGCAGGCGGCGCTGCGCGCCCGGTTCCAGTACGCCCGGACGAAGTTCGACCGCGGCGACCTCGCGGGCGCCGCGGCGGCGACCGACGAGGGCGTCCGGGTCGTGCTGGACAGCGGCGTCGAGTGGAGCATGTTCGGCAGCGCCCTGCGGACCCTGCGGTACCTCGTCCGCTACACGACCGGGGACTGGGCGGAGGCGGGCCGGATCGCGGCCGGCTTCCCGCTCCAGGTCGTCCGGCCGCACGAGGCGCAGGTCTCGGCGTACGCGCTGTTCATCGAGGTCGCGCAGGGGCTGCCGGTCGTCGACGAGCGGCTGCGCTGGATCGCTCCACTGTGGCACGAGGACCAGCTCGCCAACTACATCGGGCGCGGCCTCGCCGCCGAGCACGCCCTGTGGCGGGACGACCCGCAGGCCGTCCTCGCCCATGTCGACGCCATCTCGCCCACGCTCTACGGCGCCGGCGCGCCGTTCATCCGCATCGCCGCGACGGGGCTGTGGGCCCACGCCGAGCTGGCGGCGCGGGCCCGCGCCGCCGGCGACGCCGCGGCCGTCCGGCGGGCGGCGGAGGCCGGCGACGAGCTGCTGCGGCGGGCGCGGCGGGCCGCCGAGTTCACCGAGGAGGGCGAGCGCCGGCACTGGCTCGGGTTCGAGGGCCGGGCGTGGGTGGCGCGCGCCGAGGCCGAGCGCCGCCGCGTGGACGGCGTCCACGACGCCGCGCTGTGGCGCGAGTCCGCCGACCTGTTCACCTACGGCGACCCCGACGGCGGCTTCGTCTACGAGGTGGCGCGGTCCCGCTGGCGGCTGGCGGAGGCGCTGGCCGAGAACGGCGACCGGGAGGCCGCCGCCGCGCAGTGGCGCAAGGCCGTCGCGACCGCCGAGCGCCTGGAGGCGCGGCCGCTGCTCGCGGCGCTGCGCGACCTCGGCGCCCGCGCCCGGCTGGACCCGGGCCGCCCGGCGGCGGCCGCGGCGTCCGGGCCGCTGGCGGCCCTCACCGCCCGCGAGCGCGAGGTGCTGAAGCTCGTCGCCGAGGGCCGCAACAACCGGGAGATCGCGGCGGCGCTGTTCATCTCGCCGAAGACCGCGAGCGTGCACGTCTCCAACATCCTCGCGAAGCTGGACGTCACGAGCCGCACCCAGGCCGCCGCCGTCGCCCACCGCGAAGGGCTGTGACCCGGCGCCTCTTCGAATTTCGCCGCGGACCCGGATTCGGTCGATCTTGCACCGCATTGACGGTGGCGGTAATGTGCGATTCGTGACTGCCGGGTCGGCCATTGGCCACGAGCGAGTGAGGTTCCCGGCCTCCGAGTGAGGCCGGCGCGGGCACGCGGCCCGCCTCCGCTCTTCGCGTTTCCTCTTCTTCCTCCGCACGCGCGTCGCGTGACGTCAACGGGCATGCCCGTGCCTTCGGCATGCCTTCATCCACCATTCTTCCAGCCATGGCGCACGGCGTTTCCATGGCCGATTCGCCATGCCCGAAAACAGATTCAGGAGACACATGGATTTCAACAGGCAGGTCATCGAGGAGTTCCGCGCGGGCGGCGGCCGGGTCGGCGGGATGTTCGAGGACGGGCGGCTCCTCCTGCTGACCACCACCGGGGCCCGGTCGGGCCTGCGGCGCACGACACCGCTCGGCTACCTGCCGGACGAGGGCGGCCGCGTCCTCGTCATCGCCTCCGCCGGGGGCGCGCCGGAGCACCCGGCGTGGTTCCGCAACCTGGTCGCGCACCCGCGCGTCACGGTCGAGAGCGGCGCCTTCACCTACGAGGCGGACGCCGTCGTCCTGGCGGGGGCCGAGCGCGACGCCGCGTTCGCGCGGGCCGTCGAGTCCGATCCCGGGTGGGGCGAGTACGAGGCGAAGTCGGGGCGGACGCTGCCCGTCGTCGCCCTCGTCCCGCTTGCCGCCGGACCGCCCGGCGGGCCCGCGACGCCGAGCGCGATGCTCATCGCGGTGCACGACGCGTTCCGGCGCGAGCTCCGGCTGATCCGCGGGGAGGTCGCCGCGTCCGGGACGGCCGGTGTCGGGGCGCAGCTGCGGATCAACTGCCTGACCCTGTGCGAGGGCCTCGGCAACCACCACATGGGCGAGGACCAGCAGATGTTCCCGCTCGTGGCGCGGCGGCATCCGGAGCTCGCGCCGGTGCTGGCGCGGCTGGGCGGCGAGCACGAGGCGATCAAGGGACTGCTGGCGGAGCTGCGCCGCGCCCTCGACGGCGGCGACCCGGCCACGCTCCTCGCCGAGGTCGAGCGGCTCACCGCCGCGCTGGAGGCGCACCTCGACCGGGAGGAGGAGCAGCTCGTGCCGGTGCTCGACGCGATCGGCCTCTAGGCCGGGCGGCCCGCGCGCCGGCTAGAGCAGGCCGCGGCCGGGGATCAGCGGCAGGTCGAGCGCGGTGAGCAGGCCGGGGGGCGCCGCGACGACGGCGGGGACGGCGTTGACGAGCCGCATCGCGGTCGCCTTCAGCCCGGCGGTGTTGTGGTCGCCGTCCGTGCCGAGCAGCCGCAGGTCGACGGTGTAGTCCGGCTCGCCGCGGACCTCGACCCGGTAGCAGCCCGCCCCGGACGGCTGCGGCCAGTCCGGGGCGAGGTCGTCGCGGAGCCGGGTGACGTGCTCCAGCACGACGACGGCGTCGCCGCCGCGCATGCCGCGCACCTCGAAGCGCAGCGCGGCGGCGGTGCCCTTCGCGATCGTCCCGGCGGAGACGTCGAACGCGTCGGGGGCGGGCAGCCGGGTGTGGCTCTCGGCGATCCCGTCCAGCTCGACGCCGAGGCCGGCGGCGAGCTGCCGGACGACGCTCCCCCACGCCATCGTCAGGACGCCGGGCTGGAGCAGCATCGGCGTCTCGTCCAGGGAGCGGCCGAAGCCCATGATGTCGAACAGGACCGTGCCCTGGTCGTAGGTGGCGTAGTTGAGGATCTCCATGCAGCGGACCTGGTCGATGCGCTCGCTGATGCCGGTGACGGCGAGCGGCAGCACGTCGTTGGCGAAGCCGGGGTCGATGCCGTTGACGAAGATCGAGGCGTTGCCCGCGGCGGCGGCCGCCCGCACCGGGTCGGACATCTCGGCCGGGACGACACCGTCCGGGAACTGCAGGAAAACCGGGCTGCTTGACACGACATTGACGCCGGCGCGCAGGATGCGGCACAGGTCGTCGATCGCCTCCATCAGCCGGACGTCGGCCATCGAGGTGTAGACGACGCAGTCGGGGCGCAGGGCGAGCAGCGCGTCGGCGTCGCCGGTGGCGGTGACGCCGAGGTCGCGGCCGAGGCCCGCGAGCTCGCCCGCGTCCCGGCCCTCCTTGGCGGGGGTGGACGTCCAGACGCCCGCGAGTTCGAGGTCGGGGCGGGCGTCGATGCCGGCGATGGCGTGCCGGCCGACGTTGCCGGTGCTCCAGAGGACGACGCGGTGGGTCACAGGTCCTCCAGGTGGAGGTCGAGGTTGGGGGTGTCGATGCCGCCGTCCACGCGCAGCACGCTGCCGGTGACGTAGGCGGAGGCGGGCGAGGCGAGGTAGAGGACGGCGGCGGCGACGTCCTCGGGGTCGCCGACGCGGCGCAGCGGGGTCATGCGCTCCATCTCGGCGCGCAGCCCGTCGTCGGTCATGACGATGTCGAGCGCGGACGTCGCGACGGAGCCGACGGCGATCGCGTTGACGCGGACGCGCGGCGCCAGGTCGAACGCGGCGAGCCGGGTGTAGTGGGCGAGCGCGGCCTTGGCGCTGCCGTAGGCGAGGTAGCCGCGGCCGGCGATGCGCCCGACGGCGGAGGAGATGTTGACGACGCTGCCGCCCTCGGACTCCAGGAGGTGCGGGACGGCGGCGCGGGTCAGCGCGTGCGCGGTCGCGACGTTGAAGCGGAACGCCTTCTCCAGGTGCCGGGGCTTGGTGTCCATGAAGGGGGCGGGCATGGCGCCGCCCATGTTGTTCACCACGATGTCGAGGCGGCCGAACTCCGCGGCGGCGCGTCCGGCGAGGTCCGCGGCGGTGTCGGGGTCGCTGAGGTCTGCGGGGACGACCAGCGCGCGGCGCCCCGCCGCCTCGATCCGCGCGGCGACCTCGCGGAGCTGCTCCTCGGTGCGGGCGGAGACCGCCACGTCGGCGCCGGCCTCGGCGAGCGCGACCGCGGTGGCCGCGCCGATGCCGCGGCCCGCGCCGGTGACGACCGCCGCCCGGCCGTCGATGCGGAACCTGTCACCGATCACCGGCGTCACCTCCGGGCCGTCGCGTCGCTGCGGGCACAGCCTACGCAGAAAGTAGAACGTGTTTCAATACGCCGTCCGCGCGGCGGTCCGGTGACGGGCGCGTGCCGGCGGCCGGTAGATCTTCACGGGTCATTCGTTATTTCCGGTACTAGGCGCCGCGCCGCCGCCTTGCCATTCTTTTTCACAGCGCGCGCCGACGGCGGGCCCGGGCGGAAGGAAATCCTGGCGTGGACAAGGGGTACGAGCTTTACTGCCTCGCGGACGAGGTGTTCTACGACGCTCCCCCGGTCACCCGGAAAACCGATTTCGACATCGCCCACCGCCCCCTTCCGGACGGCTGGGAGCAGATCTTCGGCGACGAATGGGTCGTTTACGTCCCGCCCGTCCAGCGCACTCCGGCGCAGGGCTGGAAAGTCCATGTGAGCGGCTGCGCGGAAAGCGCCGGGGATGTCCTTTCCCGGACGTGGGAGTACTGCGTCGGGGCCGGCGTCGAGTTCAAGCACCTGCGCGGCCCGGCGACGCTGCGGACGCGGAACGCCAAGTACGCGCCGCGCGGCGCCAGCGGGAAACTCGTCACGGTCTACCCCGAGGACGAGCGCGAACTGGAGCGCGTGCTGGCCGGGCTCGGCGCCCTGGTGGACGGCCTGCCCGGCCCCTACATCCTCAGTGACCTGCGCATCGGGGCCGGCCCCCTGCACGTGCGGTACGGCGGGTTCGCCGAGCGGCGGTGCCTGGACGAGCAGGGCAGGCTCGTGCCCGCGCTGGAGAACGGCGCCGGGGAGCTGGTGCCCGACCGGCGCGAGCCCGTGTTCACCGTCCCCGAATGGGTGCGCCTGCCGGCCTGTCTGGAACCGCACCTCAAGGCGCGCGGCGCCACCACGACGACCGACCTTCCGTACCGCATCGAAAAGGCGCTGCATTTCTCCAACGGCGGCGGCGTCTACCAGGCGGTGGACACCCGCAGCGGCGCGAAGGTCGTCCTCAAGGAAGGGCGCCCGCACGCCGGGCTCGCCGCCGACGGCGCCGACGCGGTCACCCGGCTGGAACGCGAACGCGACGTCCTCCGGAAACTCGGCGGAATCGACGGGGTGCCCGCGGCGCTCGACTGGTTCGCGCTCGGCGAGCACCATTTCCTCGTCCAGGAGTTCATCGAGGGGCGCACCCTCAACACGTTCTTCGCCGAACGGCATCCGATGCTCGATCCCGACCCGGATCCGGCCCGGACCGCCGAGTACACGGCGTGGGCGCTGCGCGTCCACGCGGGAGTGGAACGCGTGCTGAACGCGATCCACGAGCGCGGCGTCGCCTTCAACGACCTGCACATGTTCAACGTGATGGTCCGCCCGGACGACTCGGTCGCGCTGATCGACTTCGAGACGGCGGCGCCCGCGTCCGCCGGCGGCCGGCAGACGCTCGCCAACCCGGCGTTCCTCGCCCCGCCCGACCGGCGCGGCACCGCCGTCGACCGGTACAGCCTGGCGTGCCTGCGGCTGGCCCTGTTCGTCCCGCTGACCACGCTGTTCGTCATCGACCGGGGCAAGGCGCGGCAGCTCGCCGACATGATCGCCGAGAACTTCCCGGTGCCGCGCGCGTGGCTGGACGAGGCGGTCGCGGAGATCGCGCGGGACGTCGAGCCGGCGCCGGCGCCCGCGTTCGTCCCGGACGCGCCCGGCTGGGACCGCGCCCGGGAGGCGCTGTCGCGGGCCGTCCTGGCGAGTGCCACGCCCGACCGCCCCGACCGGCTGTTCCCCGGTGACGTGGAGCAGTTCTCCGGAGCGTCCCTCGGGCTGGCGCACGGCGCCGCCGGCGTCCTGTACGCGCTGGACGCGACGGGCGCGGGCCGCTACCCGGCGCACGAGGAATGGCTGGCCGAGCGTGCCGCCGACCCACGGCGCGGCACCGGGCTCGGCCTGTACGACGGGCTGATGGGCGCCGCCCACGTGCTGGCCGGCCTCGGCCACGCGGACGCCGCGCGCGCCGCCGTCGACCACTGCCTGAACGAGAAATGGGAGCGGCTCGGCGACGACCTCTACGGCGGGCTGCCCGGGTTCGCGCTCGTCCTCGACGACCTGGCCGGCGCGACCGACGACGCGGACCTGCGCGACGCCGCCCGCCGCGCGCTCGCGATCGTCGCGGAACGGGCACCGGACGGGCGCAGCCCCCGGCCCGGCCTCATGCACGGCGGCGCGGGCGCGGCGCTGATGCTCGTCCGGGCGTACGAGCGCGCGGGCGACCCCGCGCTGCTGGACCTCGCCGCCGCCGCGCTGCGCCGCGACCTCGCCGCCTGCGTCACCGACCGCAACGGCGCGCTGCACGTCGACCAGGGCAGCCGGGTGCTGCCCTACCTCGCGCGCGGCAGCGTCGGCATCGGCCTCGTCCTGGACGAGTACCTCGCGCACCGCCCGGACGAGGAGTTCGAGACGGCCCGGCGCGCCGTCCGCGTCGCCGCGATGTCGCGCTACTACGCGCAGCCGAGCCTGTTCAGCGGGCGCGCCGGGATGCTGCTCTACCTGGCCCGGCGCGACCGCGACGACCCGCGCGTGGCGGGGCACGTCCGCGACCTGGCCTGGCACGCCCTCCCCTACGGCGGCGGCCTGGCGATGCCCGGCGAGCACATGTACCGGCTGTCGATGGACCTGGCGACCGGGACCGCCGGCGTGCTGCTCGCGCTCGGCGCGGCCCTGCACGCGCCGCCGGCCGGGCTGCCGTTCCTCGGAACGGCCCACCGACCCCTCGCGGGGACCCCCGCGGTGGCCACCTCTACCCAGCCCGAAAGGAGGTGAAGACATGGCGCTTCTCGACCTTCAGGGAATGGTGAGCGAGAACGGCGGCGGCGGTAACAGCAGCCTCAGCCTGCTCTGCCACAGCTCGCACAGCGTGACCATCTGCCTGTGACGGCCGCCGGCGGCCACGGACCCCCTCCCTCGGGGGGCCGTGGCCGCCCTCGGCATGGAGGCGACCATGACCGCATCCCCCGGCCCGGACCGGCTGCTGCTGCGCGCCGCCGGGCGCGCCCGCGGCTGGACGGCGCTCGTCGCGGCGGCGGCGCTGGCGGACGCGGCGGCGGCGCTGCTGCTGCCGTTCGCGCTGGCCCGCGCCGTCGACGCGGTCCCGCCCGGCGGTCCCCCCGCGACCGCCGCGCTGTGGCCGTGCGCCGCGCTCGTCGCGGTGTCCGCCGCCGCCGAGGTGCTGTCGGAGCTGGCGGCCGGCAGTGCCGCCGCCCGCGCGACGGCCTGGATCCGGCACGCCCTCGTCCGGCACCTGCTCGCCGTCGGGCCGGCGCTGCGCGTCCCGCCGGGCGACGTGGCGGGACGGGCGGTCGGCGGCGCCGCCGAGGCGGGGGTCGCGCCCGCCGCCGCGCCCGAGGCCGCCGCCGGGCTGCTGCCCGCCGCCGGCGCGCTCGCCGCGCTCGCCCTCATCGACTGGCGCCTCGCGGCCGCGGTCGGGGCCGCGCTGCCGGCGGTGGCGCTGCTGATGCGGGCGTTCGTCCGCGGCATCACCGCGTCCGCGACCCGCTACCTGGCCGTGCAGGGCACGATCGCGGGCCGCCTCGCCGAGGCGCTCGGCGGCGCCCGCACCATCGCCGCCGCCGGCACCGCCGGGCGGGAGGCGGCGCGCATCCTGGCCCCCCTTCCCCGGCTCCGCGCCGAGGGCGAGACGATGTGGCGCGTCCAGGGCGGGGTCGCCGCGCGGGGCCTGCTGGCGCTGCTGCTGCTCCAGATCGCTGCGGTCGGCGCCGCCGGTGCGGAACTGGCGGCGGGCCGCATCACGCCGGGCGAGCTGGTCGCGGCCGTCCAGTACGCGGGGCTCGCCGCCGGGTTCGGGCCCGTCCTCACCCAGGTGCTGCGGCTCGCCCGCGCCCGCGCCGGCGCACGCCGCGCCGCCGAGATCCTGGCGCTGCCCGCGCCCGCGCACGGCCCGGAGTGCGCGCCGCCCGGCCCCGGCCGCCTGGAGTTCCGCGGCGTCACCGCGCGCGGCGCGCTGGACGGCCTCGACCTCACCGTCCCCGGCGGCCGGGCCGTGGCCGTCGTCGGCCGCGCCGGCTCCGGCCTCGCCGCGCTCGCCGGGCGCCTCGCCGACCCCGACCGGGGCGAGGTCCTGCTGGACGGCGTGCCGCTCCCCCGCCTCAGCCGGTCCGCGCTGCGGCGCGAGATCGGCTACGCGTTCGCCCGGCCCGCGCTGTTCGGCGCGACGGTCGGGGACGCGCTCGCGTTCGGCCCGTCCCGCCCGCCGGACGCGTGGCTGCGCGAGTCCGCGCGGGCCGCGCGCGCCGACGGCTTCATCCGCCGCCTGCCCGCCGGCTACGCCACGCCCCTCGCGGACGCGCCGATGTCGGGCGGCGAGCTGCAGCGCATGGGCCTCGCCCGCGCGTTCGCGCACGCGGGCCGCGTCCTCGTCCTGGACGACGCCACCTCCAGCCTCGACACCGTCACCGAGATGGAGATCACCGACGCCGTCCTGACCCGCTTCGCCGGCCGCACCCGCCTGATCATCGCGCAGCGCGGGTCCACCGCCGCCCGCGCCGACCTGGTCGCCTGGCTGGACGACGGCCGCCTCCGCGCCCTGGCCCCGCACGCCGACCTCTGGCGCGACCCCGACTACCGCGCCGTCTTCACCGCCCCCGAGGAGTCGCGGTGAACGGCGGGCGGAAGGCGGCGCGGGTCCTGTGGAGGACGGTCGGGGAGGTGCTCCGGGCGCGGCGGCGGGCGGTGGCGCGGGCCTGCGCGTGGTCGGTGGTCGAGGTGGCGCCGACGGCGCTGTTCGGGCTGGCCGTCGGGCAGGCGGTCGACGCGTTCCGGACGGGCCGGACCCGCGACGCCCTGGCGTGGCTCGGCATGCTCGCGGCGGCGGCCTGCGCGGGCGCGGTCGGGAGCCGGCGGCTGTACCCGGCGCTGGCGGCGATCGTGGAGCCGTTCCGGGACGACCTGGTGCGGCGCGTCACGGCCGGGGCGCTGCACCGGTCGCTGCGGGGGCGGCCCGACACCGGGGCGGTGGCGCGGCTCACGCACCAGGTGGAGATCGTCCGGGACACGTTCGGCGGGCTGCTCGTCGTGGCGCGCGGGTTCGTGTTCTCGGCGGGCGCGGCGCTGCTCGGGCTGCTGGCGATGATGCCGGAGGTGGTGCTCCTGGTGCTGCCGCCGCTGGTGCTGGGGTTGGTCCTGTTCGGGGCGCTGTTCGGGGCGGCGGCCGTCCGGCAGCGGGCGCTCGTGGTCGGCGAGGAGGACATCGCCGAGCGGACGGCGGCGCTGGCCGAGGGGCTGCGGGACGCCGTGGCGTGCGGCGGCGAGGAGGCGCTGGAGGCGGAGCTCGGCGCGGCGGTGGAGGCGCAGGCGGCGGCCGGGCGCGCGGTGGCGCGGTTCGCGGCGCTGCGGGCGGTGTCCCTGGCGGTGAGCGGATGGCTGCCGCTGCTGCTCGTCCTGGCGGCGGCGCCGTGGCTGATGCGGCGCGGGGCCACGCCGGGGACGGTCATCGGCGCGCTGACGTACGTCCTGCACGGGCTCCAGCCCGCGCTGCGGACGCTCGTGCAGGGCATGGGCGGCAGCGGGCTGCGGCTGGCGGTGACGCTCGGGCGCATCCTGGAGACGAGCGCGCCCGAGGCGGTGGAGCCGCCGCGCGCCCCGGCCGTCGCCGGGGCGCCCGCGGTGGAGCTGCGCGGGGTGACGTTCGCCTACGGGCCCGGCGCGCGGCCGGTGATCGAGGGCCTCGACCTGGTCGTGCCGCAGGGCGACCACCTGGCGGTGGTGGGGCCGAGCGGGATCGGGAAGTCGACGCTGGCGGCGCTGATCGCGGGCCTCGCCGTGCCCGGCGAGGGCGAGGTGCTCGTGGCGGGGCGGCCGGCGGGCGATCCGGCCGGGCGGGTGCTGATCCCGCAGGAGGCGTACGTGTTCAGCGGCACCCTGCACGACAACCTCGCCTACTACGTGCCGGAGGCCGGGCCGGAGGAGGTCGGCCGGGCGGTGGACGCGCTCGGCGCCGCGGGGCTCGTCCGGGACCTCGGCGGCCTCGGCGCGCGGCTGGAGCCGGGCGCGCTGGCGGAGGCGGACCGGCAGCTCGTCGCGCTGTGCCGGGCCTACCTCGCGCCGCAGCCGCTCGTCATCCTGGACGAGGCCGCCTCCCGGCTGGACGCCGCCGCCGAGGCACGGGCGGAGGAGGCGTTCGCGCGGCGCGGCGGCACACTGATCGTGATCGCCCATCGGATCAGTTCCGCCGTGCGCGCGCGCCGCGTCCTCGTCCTGGACGGGACCCGCCCGTACCTCGGCCGGCACGCCGACCTGCCCGCCGTGTGCCCGCTCTACCGGGACCTCATCGGGCGGTGGGAGGCGGGCTCACAGCCATCCGGCCTCCTCGGCGATCCGGATGGCCTGCACCCGGTTCTGGGCGCCGATCTTGCGGTTGATGCGGGACAGGTGGTTGCGGACGGTGCCGATCGTCAGGACGAGGTCCTCGGCGATCTGCGCGGCGGAGGCGCCGCGTGAGGCGAGCGCGAGCACCTCGATCTCGCGCTCGGTGAGCGGGCTCTGCGCGGAGCCCAGTTCGGTGAAGGCCATGTCGGGGTCGATGACGCGGGCGCCTCCCGCCGCCCGCCGGATCGCGTCCACCAGGTCGCCGGGCGAGGTGCTCTTCAGCACCAGGCCGGACGCGCGCGCCGCCACCGTGCGCCGCAGGTCGCCGGTGCGGCGGCGGCCGGCCAGCAGGACGGTGCTGCATTCGGGGACGGCCTCGCGGAGCGCGCGGGCCGCGGTGAAGCCGTCCAGTCCGGGGAGCCCGACGTCGATGAGGGCGACGTCGGGCCGCTGACTGCGCGCGGTGCGCAGGACCTGGTCGCCGCAGCCGATCGCGGCGACGACGTCGAGGTCCCTCACCCCTTCGAACATCGCGACCAGCCCGCCGCGGAGGAGGGGTGCCCCCTCGGCGAGAAGAATCCGAATCATTTTCGTCTCCATTGGCCAGCCACCCACAGTGGCCCTGGAAAAACGTCATTACTGAACGCCATTCGAAGTCGCCGTGCGCGGAGGGGGCCGCGCGGGTAATCGGGGTATACGGACAGCGCGAAAAAGAGGTTCCATCGAGTCACCTTGACGGAAGGCGGCCAGGTTCTAACCGAGTGGAGTCAACACTATTCATGGCGTCATTGTAAAGAACCGGATAGAAGCGGATAGAGCATTCCACGGTGGTCTATTCCGCGAAATCTCCGCCGCACACCTGATCAGTGGAGGAAGTCGAACTCCACGCCGGCGCCGGCGGCGCGGGCCGCGCGGTAGGCCGACCAGCTCAGCGCGAGGTCCTGCCAGGGCAGCCCGACCGGCGCGTACACGGTGACCTCGCCGCGCCTCACCCGGCCGGGCACCTCGCCGCGCAGCAGGTCGCGGAGCGTCCCGGCGGCGTGCTTGACGTCGAGGCCCGCACCGGCGAGCACGCCCATCTCGACCGCGAGCGGGACGTCGTCGACGACCACCCGGGCGCCCTCCAGCAGGTCGGCGCCCAGCTCGGCCTTGCCCGGCTCGTCCGCGCCGAGCGAGGTGAGGTGGGTGCCGCGCGCCACGTCGGCGGCGTGCAGGAGGGGGCGGCGCGCCCAGGTCGCCATGACGACGATCCCGGCGTCCCGGACGGCGTCGCGCGGGTCGGCGGCGACGCCCGCCGGCACGCCGAGCCGGGCGCCGTGCCGCTCGGCGAAGGCGGCGGCGCGGCCGGCGTCCAGGTCGCACACGGTGAGGCCGCTCACCTCCCGCAGCTCCGCCAGGCCGCGCATGACCAGCTCGGACTGCGCCCCCGCGCCGATGACCGCGACAGTGCCGGCGTCCGGGCGGGCCAGCGCGTGGGTGCCGAGCGCGGCGGCGAGGCCGGTGCGCCACGCGGTCACGGTGGCCGAGTCCAGCTGCGCCAGCAGCTCGCCCGTGCCGAGGTCGTGCAGGCAGACGACGCCGCGCAGCGCGGGGCGGCTGCCGGGGAACTTGGCGTTGACCTTCACCGTGTAGGCGGGGATGTCCTGGACCAGGCCCGGCAGCAGCGCCGTCGCGGTGCCCTGGCCCGGCAGCTTCGCGACCGTCCGGTGCGCGGGCGTCCCGTCCGAGGCGGCGGTGAAGCCGCGGCGCAGCGCGTCGAGGCACGCGGCGGGGTCGAGCAGCGCTTCGAGGTCCGAACGGGTCAAAAGGAGCGTCACCGGACCATCTTCCCGTTCCCGACCCGGCGTGGCTACCCGGTGGGCACGTTGTAGGCCATGAGGGCCGCGGTGCCGCCGGTCACCCGCAGCTCGGTCACCGCGCAGTTGCGGACCTGCGGGAACACCGTGCGGTACGCGGACGGCGCGATGCCGAGCAGCCCGCACAGCGTCAGCCGCAGCAGCGTGTTGTGGGTGACCACGAGGACCCGCTCGCCCGAGTGCCGGGCGGCGATGCGGCGCAGCACCGCCGTCCCGCGCTCGACGGCCTTGCGCGGGTCCTCGGCTCCCGGGAACGCCCCCCGCACCGGGTCGGCGCGGAAGGCCGCCACCTCCGCCGGCGCCAGCTCGGCCAGGGTGCGGCCCTCGGCGGCGCCGAAGTCCACCTCGGCCAGGTCGCCGTCTATCGCGAGCGTCCGCCCGAGGGCGGCCGCCGCCGGGGCCGCCGTCGCCCGCGCCCGGCGCAGCGGCGAGGCCCACACGACGTCCACGCCGGCTCCGGCCGCCCACCGGCCGAGCCGCTCGGCCTGCTCCCGGCCCGTGTCGGTGAGCCCGACGTCGCTGACGCCCGCGTACCGGTTCTCCGCGTGCCACTCGGTCTCGCCGTGCCGGACGACGTACAAGGTGGTGCTCACGCTCTTCTCCCCCATGCTCTGCCCCATGTCCGCTACCCGTGCTCCCGTGCGTGGGCGGCCGCCTCGGAGGGTAGCCAGCCGCGGCGCTCCAGTTCGTCGACGAGCCGCCGGAACGGGACGGCGAAGCGCTCGGCCACGCCGGGGCGCGGCTCGACGACCGTGCGGATCCGCACCATCGACTCGGCGACCTCGGCCGGCGAGCGCCCCGGCTCGGTGCCGTAGGCGGCGAGGACCGCCATGCCGAGCGCGGCGTCGGCGTGCTCGGGGATCCGGGCCGGGCGGCCGAGGACGTCCGCGCGGAGCCGGCTCCAGTAGTCGCTGCGCACCGCACCCCCGGTGAAGGTCACCGGCCCCTCCACGGCGGCGCCGAGCCCGCGCACGTAGGCCAGCGCCAGCCGCTCGACCAGCGCGACGCCCTGGAGGAGGGCCGCGTGCCGGTCGCCCTCGTCGCGGGGCGTGCCGAGCATGAAGCCCTCCGCCTGCGGCGCGAGGAACGGGAACCGCTCGCCGGGCGAGACCAGCGGGTAGGCGACCGCGCTCGACGGCTCGTGGCGGGCGGCCAGGGCGTCCAGCCGGGGCAGGTCCGCGACGCCCGCGAGGACGCCGCCGCCCACGCTGGACGCGCCGCCGGGCAGCCAGGCCCCGTCCGGCGCGCGGTGGCTGTACATGACCCCGGCCGGGTCGCGGACGGGCGCGTCCGACACGCCCTTGAGGACCAGGGTGGTGCCGAGCACCGAGTTCCACCGGCCGACCTGCAGCGCGCCCGAGCCGAGCTGCGCGGCGCACCCGTCGGTCATGCCCGCGACCACCGGCGTGCCCGCGGCCAGCCCGGTCTCCGCGGCGGCCCGCGCCCCGACCTCGCCGAGCACCGTCCCGGGCCGGACGACCTCGGGGAACAGGGCGGCGGGCAGCCCGAGCCGGTCGTGCAGGTCGCGCGGCCACCGCTCACCGAGGAGGTCGTAGCCGGTCTTGAGCGCGTGGCTGGAGTCGGTGGCGACCGGCGCCCCGACCAGCCGGGAGGTGACCAGGTCGGCCTGGTGGGCGAGGCGGGCGCCGGCGAGGCCGCCGGGCCGCGTGCCCGCCAGCCAGAGCACCTTCGCCAGCGCCCAGGACGGCTGGATGCGGTGCCCGAGCCGCTCCCACAGCTCGGCGCCCGCCTCCTGCGCGCGGCGGGCCTCGGCGGACGCCCGCGCGTCGTCGTACATGAGCCCGCCGGTCAGCGGACGCCCGTCCCGGTCGGTGAGGAGCATGGTGCCGGAGGTGGAGCACACCGCCACGCCCCGCACCGCCTCCGGGGGCCGGTCGCGCAGCGCCTCCCGGAGGGCGAGGGTGACGGCCGTCCACCAGTCGGCGGGCCGCTGCTCGTGCCGCGCGCCGTCGCGCCGCCCGGCGAGGGGGGCCGACCCGCGGCCCGCCACCCGGCCGTCGGCGGTGACGGCGAGCGCCCGCACCCCCTGGGTTCCGACGTCCACGCCGACCCACACCGGTCCGGACGCGCCAGTTCGCACAGCACTCCCCCTAGTTTTATCGTTCTGGGATGTTAACTTATAGCGCCAGAGCATCGTAACAACCCCTTGTTATCGCTCCAATGGGGCTACGGGGACACCGAGACGGGGTTGACGTGGCGGGTTCCGGTGCGACAAGCTCGATCGACCTGAGGTGATGGTTGTTAAGATCACGGACGTTGATATCGCCCGTGCGGGTGGCGGATCGCCGGTCCCCGGCGGGCGGCCGCGAGAGGATCGCAGCATGACGAAGGAGATCAGCGGCCGGCGCGGGCCGGACGCGCGCCGCCAGGCCATCGCCGACCATGTGCTGTCCGCGGGCTCGGTCACCGCCGGGGACCTGGCCGAGCGGTTCGGCGTGAGCCTCATGACGATCCACCGCGACCTCGACGACCTGGAGCGGCAGGGCATCGTCCGCAAGTACCGGGGCGGCGTCACCGCGCAGCCCTCCGGCGTGTTCGAGAGCAACGTCGCCTACCGCATGAAGTCGATGCGGCCCGCCAAGGACGCCATCGCCGCCAAGGCCGCCGAACTGGTGGAGCCCGGCATGGCGGTGATGCTCGACGACTCCACCACCACCCTGGCGCTGGCCCGCCGCCTGGGCGGCATCACCCCGCTGACGGTGGTCACCAACTTCCTGGAGACCACCAACCTGCTGGCCCGCGAGCGCGGCATCCGGCTGATGGCGCTCGGCGGGGAGTACGACTCGCTGCACGACTCCTTCCTCGGCGTCCCCTGCGTGGACGCCGTGACCTCGCTCCACGTCGACCTGTGCTTCGTGTCGACCTCCGCCGTCTCCGGCGGGTTCGCCTACCACCAGGAGCAGCACATCGTGTCGGTCAAGCGGGCCATGCTCGACGCCGCCGCGCGCAACGTGCTGCTGGTCGACCACTCCAAGCTCGGCCGCGTCGCGCTGCACCGGGTGGCGCCGCTGTCGGCGTTCGAGCGCGTCATCGTCGACGACGGCGCGAGCGGCGAGGTCCTGCGCGACCTGGACGAGCACAAGGTCGCCTACGAGGTGGCCGCCACCTGACCCCGGGCCCCGTGCCCGCACACCCGAGACCCCCGATGGGAGACGCCCCCCATGAGAGTGACGCGATGAGAGTCCTTGCCGCGGGAGACCGCTTCGTCCTGCCGGACCTGCTGGCCGGCGCGCTGGACGCCGAGCTCGGCGGGGCCGCCGAAGTCCGCCGGCTGGAACTGCCGTGGCCGGAGGTGCCGTTCGGCCCGGTGGCCGAGGTGGACGAGGCGTCCGGCGACGAGGACACCATGATCGGCGCGCTGGCCGGCATGGAGGCGTGCGTCACCCAGATGGCCCCCGTCACCGCCAAGGTCCTCGGCAACGCCCCCGGCCTGCGCCTCGTGGCCGTCGCGCGGGGCGGGCCCGTCAACGTCGACCTGGAGGCGGCGACCGCGCACGGCGTGCGGGTCTGCTACGCGCCGGGCCGCAACGCGACCGCGACCGCCGAGTACACCGTCGGGCTGATGCTCTCCGTGCTGCGCCGCATCCCCGAGACCCACGCCGCGCTGGCGGGACGCCGCGAGTGGGGCGGGCGCTACTACACCTACGAGGCGACCGGCCTGGAGCTGGAGGGGACGCCCGTCGGGCTGGTCGGCGGCGGCGCCGTCGGCGGCCGGGTGGCCCGCATCCTGGAGGGCTTCGGCGCCGACGTCCAGATCTACGACCCGTACCTGCCGGGCGGCGCCGACATGAGCGGCGTTCCCCGAGGGGGGCCGACACCCCACACCCCCCGGAGCGGCTTCGCCGCGAGTCTGGACGACCTGCTGCGCCGCTCCCGCGTCGTCTCCCTGCACGCGCGTCTCACGCCGGAGAACCGCGGCATGATCGGCGCCCGCGAGCTGGCGCTGATGCCGCCCGGCTCGGTGCTGGTGAACTGCGCCCGGGGCCCGCTGGTGGACGAGGACGCGCTGTGCGACGCGCTGGAGTCGGGCCACCTGATGGGCGCCGGCCTGGACACCTTCGCCGTCGAGCCCCCGCCCGCCGGCTCGCGCCTGTTCGGGCTGCCGGGCGTCGTGATGACCCCGCACCTGGGCGGCGCGTCCCGCGCGGTGGCCGAGCGGGCGGCCCGCATCGTCGCCGCCGAGGTCGGCCGCCTGCACCGGGGCGAACCGCTGGCGCACTGCCTCAACCCGGGCTGACCCGGCCCCGCCGCCGGGGAGCGGTCCCCGCTCCGAGCAGACGAGGAGGTCGACGATGTACGTCGGGATCGACGTCGGCACGTCCGTGGTGAAGGCCGCGGCGTTCGACGAGGACGGCCGCGCCCTGGCCGTCGAGTCGCGCCCGGCCCGCACGCTGCGCGGCGACGCCCGGGTCGAGCAGGACACCGAGGAGGTCGTCGCGGCCGCCCTGGAGGTGCTCGGCGCGCTCACCGCGCGCCGGCGGCCGCGGGCCGCCGGCGTGACCGGCCAGGGCGACGGCGTGTGGCTGGTCGACGGGCGGGCCCGGCCCGTCCGCCCCGCGATCTCCTGGATGGACGGCCGCGCCGCCGCGATCGTCACCGAGTGGACGGCGAGCGGCGTGGCGGCGGAGGTCTTCGCGCGCACCGGCAACGCGCTGTTCCCCGGCTGCCCGGCGCCGCTGCTCGCCTGGCTGGACCGGCACGAGCCCGCCGCGCTCGACGCCGCCGCGACCGCGGCCTACTGCAAGGACGTCGTGTTCCAGCGGCTCACCGGGGTGCGCGCCACCGACGCGAGCGACGCCTCGGTGCCGTTCCTCGATCCCCGCAGGCGCGACTACGATCCCGGAGCCCTCGCGGCCTGCGGGCTGTCGCACCGGGCGGGCCTGCTCGCGCCGGTCGCCGCGCCGCTGCCGCGGGGCGTCCCCCTCGACGGGGTCCCGCTGCCGGCCGGCACGCCGGTCACGTCCGGCCCCTTCGACGTGCCCGCCTGCGCCCTCGGGGCGGGGGTGACCGAGCCCGGCGACGGGCTGCTGATCATCGGGACGACGCTGGCCTGCCTGGCCGTCGTGGACGAGCCCGCGCTGGACGGGCCGCCGACCGGGTTCCACTTCGCCACCGGGCACCCGGACCGGTGGCTGCGCGGCATGCCCGCGATGGTCGGCACGGCGGCGCTGGAATGGGTGCTGGCGCGGGTGGGCGCGTCCCACCGCGACCTGGACGGGCTGCTGGCCGCCTCGCCGCCGGGGGCGCGCGGCGTGCGGGTGCTGCCGTTCTTCTCCCCCTCGGGGGAGCGCGCGCCGTTCGTCGAGCCGGCGGCGCGGGCGGAGATCACCGGCGTGAGCCTGGAGACCACCACCGCCGACCTGGTGCGGGCGACCTGCGAGGGCATCGCCTACGCGGCGCGGCACTGCCTGGACGCCGCCGGGCTGCGCGGCGCGCTGTCGGTGGCGGGCGGCGGCACCCGCAGCGCGCGCTGGCTGGAGCTGTTCGCCGACGTCCTCGGCCGCCCGCTGCGGGTCGCCGCCGAGGAGGCCGGGGCCCGGGGCGCGGTGCTCGCGGGCGGCCACGGGCTGGACGCGGCGGCGTGGACGCGCCCCGCGTCGGTGCGCGACCCGGACGCGGCGCGGGCCGCCTTCCACGACGCGGAGTACCGGGACTACCTGGCGCGCGTGGACACCGCTCGCGAGCGCTGGCGCGCCGGTTTATAACACTCGTTCACGTTGTTATCGCACCCTGATCTACCGCGCTCACGCGCGGGCGCACCTGCCTGAACATCCCCTGTCGCAGGCGGTGTGACCGTGGCAGATGCCGGAAACACCGGGATGCGCCAATGTGATCTACCTGACATCTTGACACCCAATCTCGGTATCTCTACGCTCCATCTCACATCGATAAGTGTTAAAACCGCATGACAACGAAACGAACGGAGGCGGAGGCATGAGCGGCGACCGCACCGCGGCACTGGCGCCCTACGGCCTTCGCTGCGCGCACCTGACCGAGCCGCTGGGCATCGACGAGCCCGCCCCGCTGCTGGCGTGGCGGCTCTCCTCCCCCCGGCGCGGCGACGCGCAGGCCCGGTACCGGGTGCGCGTCTGGGCCGTCCCCACCGGCGCCCCCGAGGCCGAGGCCGGGACGCAGGTCTGGGACACCGGCGAGGTCGCCGACCCGGACGCGGTGTCCGTCCGCTACGCGGGCGCGCCGCTGCGCCCCCGCACCCGCTACCGCTGGGAGGTCGCCGTCACCGCCGGGGACGGCGCGACCGCCGCCGCGGCCTCCTGGTTCGAGACCGGGCTGCTCGGCCCCGCGGCGTGGCGGGCGTCCTGGATCACCCACGACACCGGCGACCTCGACGTGGTGGACGCGCCCGAAGAGGGCGAGCTGGCCCTCGCCGACCACGGCCTGCAGCCCGCGATCCGGCTGCGGCGCGCGTTCCACGCCGACGCCGCGCCCGTCCGCGCGCGCCTGTACGTCACCGCCCGCGGCCTGTACGAGATGCGGCTGAACGGCCGCCGCGCCGGCGACGCCGAGCTCGCGCCCGGCTGGACCGACTACCGCGACCGCGTCGACTACCAGGTCCACGACGTGACCGCGCTCGTCGCCGCCGGCGAGAACGTGCTCGCCTGCACGCTCGCCGACGGCTGGTGGAGCGGCTTCGTCGGCTTCGACCCGCGCCGCCTCGGCGCCCACTATGGAGCGTTCCCGGAGCTGCTGGCGGAGCTGCACCTCGACCACGCCGACGGCCGCCACGAGGTCATCGCCACCGGCGGGGACTGGCTCACCCGCCGCTCCCCCGTCCGGTACGCCGACCTGCTGAAGGGCGAGTGCCACGACCTGCGCCGCGAGACCCCGGGCTGGGACCGGCCCGCGTTCGGCGGCGCCGGCGACTGGCGGCCCGCGCAGGTCACCGGCACCGACCACGGCCTGATCACCGCGTCGGTGGCGCCGCCGGTCCGCGCCGTGGAGGAACTGCCCGCCCGCACCGTCACCCGCACCGGCGGCGACCGGCACCTGGTGGACTTCGGCCAGAACTTCGCGGGCCGCGTCCGCCTGCGCGCCCGCGGCCTCACCCCCGGCAAGCGCGTGGTGGTCCGGCACGCCGAGGCCCTGGACGGCGACGGCGCCCTCTACACCGACAACCTGCGCACCGCCGACGCGACGGACGTGCTCATCGCGGGCGACGACGCCGAGGCGGTGTTCGAGCCGCGCTTCACCTACCACGGGTTCCGCTACGCGGAGGTCACGGGCCTCGCCGAACTGGACGCCGCCGACATCACCGGCGTCGTCCTGCACAACGACACCCCGTGGACGGGCGAGTTCGCCTGCTCCGACCCGGACGTCGAGCGCCTCTACCGGGCCATCCGCTGGGGGCAGCGCTCCAACTTCGTCAGCGTCCCCACCGACTGCCCGCAGCGCGACGAGCGGCTCGGCTGGCTCGCCGACGCGCAGGTGTTCCTGCCGACCGCCTGCCTCAACGCCGACGTCGCCGCCTTCTTCGACGGCTGGCTGCGGGAGGTCCGCGGCGCGCAGTCGCCCGGCGGCGCGTTCACGAACGTGGCGCCGCGCCTCGCCGGCGTCGCCGACGAGGGCGCGCCCGGCTGGGGCGACGCCGGGGTGATCGTCCCCTGGCACCTGTACCGCGTGTACGGGGACGAGCGCTTCCTGGAGAGCAACCTCGACGCCATGTGCGCCTGGGTCGACCACGTCCACCGGCACAACCCCGACCTGGTGTGGCGGTACCGCGTCGGGCCGCACTTCGCCGACTGGCTCGCCCCCGAGCCGACGCCGCGCGAGGTCGTCGCCACCGCCTACTTCGCCCGCAGCGCCGACCTCACCGCCCGCGCCGCCGAGGTCCTCGGCCGGCGCGACGCCGCGGAGCGGTACGGCGCGCTCGCGGCACGCGTCCGCGCGGCGTTCGCCGAGCACTTCGTCGCGCCGGACGGCCGGGTCTCCGGCGACACCCAGACCGGCTACCTGCTCGCCCTGGCGTTCGGGCTGCTGCCGGACGGCCTCGTCCGGCCCGCCGCCGACCGGCTCGCCGCACTGGTCGAGGCGGCGGGGCCCGGCACCACCACCGGCTTCCTCGGCGTGGGGCTGCTCGCCCCGGTGCTGGACGAGTGCGGGCGGCCCGACCTCGCGCACGCGCTGCTGCGCAGGACCGACCCGCCGTCCTGGCTGCACCCGCTGCGGCACGGCGCGACCACGATCTGGGAGCGCTGGGACGGCTACACCGAGGAGCGCGGCTTCCAGGCCGCGGCGATGAACTCCTTCAACCACTACGCGCTCGGCTCGATCGGCGAATGGCTCTACCAGGGCGTCGCCGGTCTGGGCCAGGCGGCCGGCTCAGCCGGCTACCGCGAGCTGCTGGTCCGCCCCCGGCCCGGCGGGCTGGACTGGGCGCGCGCCGCCTACGAGTCGGTGCGCGGCACCGTCCGGACCGCGTGGTCGCGGGCGGACGGCGAACTGCGGCTGGAGGTCGGCGTGCCGCCGGGGGCCACCGCGATCGTGCACGTGCCCGCCGGCGATCCCGGCGGCGTGCGCGAGAGCGGGGTCCCGGTGGCCGACGCCGCCGGGATCGACGTCCTCGGCGCCGAGCACGGAACGCTCCGCTGCCGGGTGTCCTCGGGGGACTACCGCTTCACCGCGCCGGATCCGGGGGCCGCGCTCACACCGGCGGCCCCGGCCGCGCACAGCCATCGCGGCGCAGGGCCGCGATTCGAGGAGGACTCATGACATCGTCTACGGGGCTCAGCCGCCGCGGCTTCCTGGGGCTGACCGGCGGCGTCGCCGCCATGGGAGCGCTGGCGGCCTGCGGCGGGACGTCCGGTTCGGGCGGCGGCGGCGGTTCGCTGCGGCTGGTCGGGGTCGCCGACCAGCAGAAGCCGCTCGACCTGCTGATCAAGGAGTACACCAAGAGCAAGTTCAACGCGTCCTACGCGCCCACCGACCAGGTGCAGACCTCGGTGCGCACGCAGCTCGGCGCGGGCAACGCCCCCGACGTGCACGTGGTGTACCCGGGCAACGGCTCGGCGATGAGCATGGCGCAGATCTCCCAGGCGGGCCTGCTGGCCGACCTGAGCGACCAGGCGTGGGCGAAGCGGATCCCGGCCGGGCTGAAGCCGGCGTTCCAGAACGGCGGCAAGACCTACATCTACTCCGCCGGGTCCAGCGTCATCGGCGCCGTCTACAACAAGAAGGTCTTCCAGGAGGCCGGGGTCGAGCCGCCCACCACGTGGTCGGGGTTCCTGGAGGTCTGCGAGAAGATCAAGAAGAAGGGCAAGGTACCGATCGCGCTGGGCGCGCAGACCCAGTGGGTCACCCAGCTGATCACCTACGCGCTCGTCCCGTCCACGGTCTACGCCAAGAACCCGAAGTTCGACGAGCAGATGCAGGCGGGGTCGGCGAGCTTCGCCGGCTCGGGCTGGGCGGACGCCTTCGAGATGTACCTGGAGCTGCAGAAGCGCGGGTACTTCAACGACAACCCGAACGGCACGACGTTCGAGCAGCAGACCGCGATGGTCGCCACCGGCAAGGCCGCGATGGCGATCCAGGTGTCGGCCGTGCTGCCCGACTTCCGCAAGTCCGCCGCCGACGCCGCCGACCTCGGCATGTTCCCGGTGCCCGGGGCCGACGACGCGGGCCAGGTGTGGATCCCGGCGGGCGTCGTCGTGGGCCTCGGGGTGAGCGCGCGCGGCAAGAACGTGGACGACGCGAAGGCGTTCATCGAGTTCCTCGGCGAGCAGCGGAACATGAACCGGTGGGCGGAGACCGTCGCCTGCGTGCCGCTCAGCCGCGACTCCACGTCCAAGATCGACCCGGTGCTGGAGCCGTTCCTGCCGTTCATCGACGGCAACAAGGCCGTGCCGTTCATGGACCAGGCGTGGCCGAACGCCGAGGTGCAGCCCGCCCACTTCGCGGTGGTCCAGGAGCTGCTGGGCGGCAAGACGTCGGTGAACGCGGCGCTGAAGAAGCTGGACGAGACCTACCGGAAGAACTGACCCGTGACCTCGACCACTCGCCCCGCCCCGGTGAAGTCCGCCGCGCCGCCGGGCGCGCCGGGCCGCCGCCGGCGGCGGGGCGCCCGCTTCCTGTCCCCGCCGTGGTGGTTCGCGGCGCCCGCCCTCGCCGTCTACGCGCTGGTGGTGCTGTACCCGAGCATCAGCGGCGTCGTGTACGCCTTCACCGACTGGAACGGCCTCGGCGAGCGCGGCTTCAACGGGCTGGACAACTTCACCCGGCTGTTCCGCGACGAGGCCGCGCGCGGCTCCCTGGTCAACACGCTGCTGCTGACCGTGGCGATCGTGTTCGTCCAGAACGGGATCGGGCTGCTGCTGGCGCTCGGCGTGCACGCCAAGATCAAGTCGCGGACCGTGCTGCGCGTGGTGTTCTTCGCGCCGGCCGTGGTCAGCCCGGTGATGGTCGCGTTCCTGTGGAAGTACATCTACAACCCGGCGCCCGGCGCGGGGCTCAACGGCGTCCTCGGCGCGGTCGGGCTCGGCGCGCTGCGGCAGGACTGGCTGGGCGACCCGTCGCTGGCGCTGTGGTCGGTCGCGGGCATGGTGATCTGGCAGTTCGCCGGGTACTCCATGGTGATCTTCCTGGCCGGGCTGGAGGGCGTGCCCGCCGAGCTGCACGAGGCCGCGATGATCGACGGCGCGGGCCGCTTCCAGCGGTTCCGGAACGTGACGTGGCCGATGCTGGCGCCCGCCGTCACGATCAACCTGATGCTGTCGACGATCGGCGGCCTCAAGCTGTTCGACCAGGTCTACGCCGCCACGAGCGGAGGGCCGGGGCACGCCAGCGAGACGCTGTCGACCGTCCTGTACAAGCAGGCGTTCGTCTTCGGCAACTACGGCTACAGCACCTCGATCGCGCTGGTGCTGGCGCTGTTCGTCGCGGCGGTGTCGATGGTGCAGATCCACTACCTGAGGGGCCGGGAGGTGAGCGCGTGAACGTGCGGTACGGGCTGCGGACGTTCGGGCTGGAACTGGTGATGATCGCGGTCGCCGTCGCCTTCCTGTTCCCCGTGTACGCCCTCGTCACGCTGTCGCTCAAGGACCAGCGGGCGGTCGCCGAGTCGCCGCTGGCCCTGCCGTCGGACCCGGCGCTGGACAACTACTCCGCGGCCTGGACGCGCGCGGAGCTCGGCCCGGCGCTGTTCAACAGCACGGTGATCACGGTGGTGAGCCTGCTGGCGCTGATCGCGATCGGCTCGTTCGCCGCGTACTTCCTGTCGCGGCAGGCGTCCCGGCTGGGCTACGGCCTGTACGTGCTGTTCCTGCTCGGCATCGTGCTGCCGTTCCAGCTCGGCATGATCCCGCTGTTCAAGCTGGTGGACGGGGCCGGGCTGCTCGGCTCCTACCCGGCGATGATCATCTTCTACACCGGGATCCAGCTGCCCTTCACGATCTTCCTCTACACGGGGTTCATCCGGGCGCTGCCGGCCGACTACGCGCACGCCGCGCTGATCGACGGCGCGGGCCACGTCAAGGCGTTCACCCGGGTGGTGTTCCCGCTGCTGCGGCCGATCACCGGCACCGTGCTGATCCTCAACGCGGTGTTCATCTGGAACGACTTCTTCACGCCGCTGCTGTACCTCGGCGGCTCGACCCGCGAGACGGTCCCGGTGAAGATCTTCTCCTTCGTCGGCCAGTACGTCTCGGACAACGGGCTCGTGTTCGCCGGGCTGGTGCTGGCCTCGCTGCCGATCCTGGCGGTGTTCCTGGTGCTGCAGCGCTACGTCATCAAGGGCTTCGCGAGCGGGCTGAAGGGATGAGCCCGGTGATTCCGGAGCGGCTCCGGGCGGTGCTGGACGCGCCGCCCCGCGCGTACTCCCCCGCGCCCATCTGGTGGTGGAGCGGCGAGCGGCTCGACCGGCGGCGGCTGCGCGACCAGCTGGAGCGCTTCGCCGCGGGCGGCGTGCACAACCTGGTGATCCTCAACCTGGCGCCGTCCGGCCCGATGTTCGGCTCCGACGCCGACGACCCGGCGTTCTTCACCGACGCCTGGTGGGAGCTGCTCGACGGGGTGTGCGAGGACGCCGCCCGGCTCGGGACGTCGCTGTGGTTCTACGACCAGCTCGGCTTCTCCGGCGCCGACCTCCAGGCGCGGCTGGTGCGCGACGTCCCCGGGTTCGCCGGGCAGTGGCTGGAGCCGGACGGGAGCACGTCGGCGCGCGGCTTCGACTACCTGTCGGCGGCGGCGTGCGCGGAGCTGCTCGACCGCGTCCACGGCGAGTTCGAGCGGCGGCTCGGACACCGCTTCGGCAGCGTGATCGCCGGGTCCTTCCAGGACGAGCTGCCCGCGCTGCCGACCTGGACGGAGGGGTTCGCGGCGGAGTTCGCCGCCCGCCGCGGCTACGACCCGACCCCGCACCTGCCGGCCCTGTGGAAGGACGGCGGCGGCGCGGAGGCGGGCGAGGTGCGCCGCGACTACCACCTCACCCGCGCGGAACTGGCCGAGGAGGCGTTCTTCCGGCCGCTGGCCGAATGGCACGAGCGGCACGGGCTGCTGCACGGCTGCGACCAGCAGGACCCGGCCCGCGCCGGGCACCCGGTGGACGGCGTGCGCCTGTACGCCGACTACGCCCGCACCCACCGCTGGTTCGGCGCGCCCGGCTCCGACCACCACGGCGACGCCCGGATCCACGCGTCCCTGGCCCACCTGTACGGCCGGGACCGGGTGTGGATCGAGGCGTTCCACTCCAGCGGGTGGGGCGGGACGCTGGAGGAGACCTTCGACTGGCTGCTGCCGTGGCTGCGCGCCGGCGCGACCCTCTACAACCCGCACGCGGTCTACTACTCGACCAAGGCGGGCTGGTGGGAGTGGGCGCCGCCCTCGACCGACTGGCGGCAGCCCTACTGGCCGCACCACCGGGTCTTCGCCGACGCGGTCGCGCGGCTGTGCGCGGCCCTGTCGCTCGGCCGCCATGTCTGCGACACGGCCGTGCTGTTCCCGACCGCGACGGCCCAGGCGGGCACGCGGCTCGACGGCGTGGACGCCTCCGCCGCCCTCGCCCAGGACACGTACCGGGCGCTGACCGGCGACATGGCGTGGTTCCAGATGGTGCCCGGCGCCCTCGACCGGCTCCGCGTGGACGCCGACGTCATCGACGACGACTCCGTCCAGCGCGCCGCGGTCGCGGACGGCCGGCTGAACGTCGCGGACGAGTCCTACGGGACGGTCCTGCTCCCCGCCTGCACGGTCCTCGAAGGGGAGACGGCCCGGCGGCTGGTCGCGCTGGTCGAAGCGGGCGGCCGGGTGGTGGCCGTCGGCCCGCCGCCCCGGCACGGCGTCGGCGACCCGGGCGCCGGCGAGGCCGTCGCCCGGCTGGCCGGACTCCTGGAGACGGTGCCGGACGCCGCCGCGCTCGGCCCGGTGCTGGAGTCGGCGCGGCGGGTCGAGGCGCCGGTCCCGGCCCTGGTCCGCGAGGTGGACGGCGCGACGGTGGTGTTCGTGACGGCGGCCGAGTCGATGGCGTCGCGCGTGTCGGTGGGCCGCCCCGACGAGCGCGGCATCGACCTCGGCTGGCTGGACGTGACCTACGACTTCGACCCCGGCCGCTACCACCGCGACATGCCGGTCCGGGTCCGCGGCGTAACGGGCCCGGCGTACCTGGTGAGCCCGTTCGGCGGCCCGCCCCGGGAACTGCCCGCGACCACGGCGGGCCCGGACACGGAGGTCGTCGTGCCGTTCGACGACGGCCCCGCCGCGCTGCTGGTGTTCCCCGGCACGGGCTCCGGCATGGACACGGACCGTCCGGAGGAGGCGGCGGCGCCCGTCCCGCGCCGCCCCGCGACCGAACTCGACCTGGGCTCGACCTGGGACATGGAACTGGTGCCGACGCTCGACAACACCTGGGGCGACTTCGCCCGCCCCGCCGGTGAGATGGCGCCGGTGGAGCGCTGGCAGTTCTGGCACCGAGCGGAGGACGACCCCGAGTGGACCCCGGCCTACGCGACGTTCGGCCCGCACGGGCGCTGGTCCGCCGGGGGCGAGTGGCAGCCGGTCGTCTACTCCGACACCCGCGGCATCCGCAAGGACCCCGTCCACCGGCAGGTGCTCGGCCCGAAGGGGCACGTGCCCGAGGAGTTCCTCGACTTCGGCGACGTCGAGGCCGGTCAGGCGGTGGTGCTGCGCACCCGCGTGACCGTGCCCGCTCCCGGCGGCTTCCCCGTGCTCGGCTTCGCCGCCGCCAAGACTCTCCTCGTGGACGAAACCGAGGTTGCGCTCGACGACCGCGGCTACCTCGCGGTGGCCGGGGAGCCGCTCTCACCGGGCGAGCACCTGCTGGAGATCCGCCTGGTCCCCGACGAGGACGTGCGGCTGCGCGGGCACGTGTCCGTCGCGACCGACCCGGCGCGCTGCGTCCGGCCCGAGTGGATCACCGCGGGCGGGGCCCCGCGCCCCGGCGCGCGGGTCGCCTTCACCGCCGGGCTGCCGGACGGTACCGGCCCGTCCGTCCTGCAGGTGGCGTCCGCGTCCCCGTGCCGCGTGCTGCTCGACGGGGCGGAGATCGGCCGGCAGGGCGGCTTCGACCCCTACGCCGAGCAGGCGGCGCCCCGCGTCGGCCGCTACGACCTGCCGGACGCGCCCGGCGCCCGCCTCACCCTCGTCCTCACCGAGGGCGCGAGCGCGGCGGCGGTGCTGGTGGACGGCCCGGTCGTGTCCGGCGCGGGCTGGACCGCGTCCCGCGACGACGCCGCGGCGGCCGTCGTGCCCCGGCGGGCGCAGACCGGCGACCCCGCCGCCCTCCACCTGCGGCGCCGCCCGCACCCGCTGCCCGGCGCGCACTGGCTGGAGGACGCCCCGGGCGACGGCGCCGTCCTGCCCGCGGCCTTCGCCGACCCCGGCGCCCCGCCCGGGGCCGAGCGGCTGCGCTTCGCGGTGCCGCCGGGTGCGACGCGGATGCGCTTCACCGCGCGGGCCGAGGTCACCGCCGTCCTCCTCGACGGCGTCCCGCTCCCCGCCGCGCACGACGGCGCCGGGCGCTTCGACCTCGAACTCCCCGGCGGCGCGCGGCCGGCCGCGACCGCCGAACTGCGGCTGCGGACCCGTCCGGAGCACCGCGGGGGCGCGGCGCTCGCGGGGCCGGTCGCGTTCACCGCCGGCGCGGGCACGATCGAGCTCGGCGACTGGGAGGACGCGGGGCTCGCCGGATACAGCGGCGGCGTCCGCTACCGGCGCGTCCTGGACCTGCCGGCGGCTCCCGGCGCGGCCGAACTCGACCTCGGCCGCGTCCGCGGCACCGCCGAGGTGGCGGTGAACGGGCGCGCGGCGGGCGTGCGGATCTGCTCCCCGTACGCCTTCGACCTCGGCCCCGCCCTGCGCGCCGGCCGCAACGAGATCGAGGTCACCGTCTACGGCACCCTCGCGCCCCACCTCGACGACACGAGTCCCACCCACTTCGTCTTCGCGGGCCAGCGGACCTCCGGCCTGCTCGGCCCGGTCGTCCTCAGAACCTTCCCGGAGCGGCCCGCCCGCTAGGGGCGCCACTGGCGCTGCGCCGCCAGGGCGTCCCAGTCGTTGAGCCAGTCGCGGCCCTGCTCGTCGACGAACGAGCCGGGCGGCGGGGTGATGCCGTGCTCGCGCAGCCAGGCGCCGGGGCGCCGCATCGCGGGACGCATCCGGCCGTCGCTCGGCATCAGCTGCGGCTGGATCGGCGCCGGCATCGGCGGGGTGCGCGGCTCGGCGGCGGTGTCGGCGGCGTCCCGCTCCTCGGCCATCCCGATGGGGCCCTCGCGGCGCGCGTTGAAGAACTGGTGCACCGCCGGGTGCGTGCTCGACAGCACCATCTCGCGCGGCCCGAACATGACCAGGCCGCGGCGGAACAGCAGGCCGAGGTTGTCCGGCAGGACGCGGGCGGTGCCGATGTCGTGGGTGACGATGAGGAAGGTGGCGCCGAGCTCGGTGTTGAGGTCGACGAACAGCTGGTTGAGGTAGGCGGTGCGGACGGGGTCGAGGCCGGAGTCCGGCTCGTCGGCCAGGATGATCTGCGGGTCCAGGACGAGGGCGCGGGCGAGCCCGGCCCGCTTCTTCATCCCGCCGGAGATCTCGCCGGGCAGCTTGTCCTCCGACCCGCTGAGGCCCACCATGTCCATCTTCTCCAGCACGATGCGCCGGATCTCCGACTCGCCCTTCTTCGTGTGCTCGCGCAGCGGGAAGGCGATGTTGTCGTAGATGTTCATGGAGCCGAACAGGGCGCCGTCCTGGAACAGCACGCCGAACTGGCGGCGCATCTCGTAGAGCTCGTGCTCGCGCAGCCGGGGGACGTCGCCGCCGCCGACGTAGACGTGGCCGCGGTCGGGGCGCAGCAGCCCGACGAGGTTCTTCAGGAACACCGACTTGCCGGTGCCGGACGGCCCGAGCAGGGCGGAGATCTCGCCCGCCGGGATCGTGAGCGACACGTCCTCCCAGATGACCTGCCGCCCGAACGACTTCCGCAGCCCTTCCACCCGGATCTCGACACCCATGGGGCACTCCCGTGCCGGGGAACCGGGGGGCGGGGGGATCCGCGTCGTCGGCCCGATCCCCCGTCCTCCCGACTGTACGTGCGGAACGCCGCGCCGGGGAGGCCCAGTGGCCGCCCGGCCCATCCCGAAACATAATCGCGTTCGGTTTCGCGGGGTGCGGGCGGACGCGGCCCGACTGACCACGCGCACGCCCCCAGGGTGACAACGCGCGCGGTCGTAATTAGGCACCTTCTGCGTCTTTCGTCCGCCTTGCCGGTCTTACACCATGTCCAAGACCTCCGGCGCACCACAAGGGTGCGCCAATCCCCCCGCTGGAGGCACAAGTGAACAACCGTCACAGGCGCGTCGCCGCCGCCGCCGTCACCACGGCCGCGGCCGGTCTCGTGGCCGCCACCCTCGCGGCCGCTCCCGCCGCGTCCGCCAGCCCCGCCGCGCCCGCAGCTCCCGCGGCGCCCGGCACGCTGGCCACCTCGCTCGCGCACCAGCTCGGCTCCCAGTCCGCCGGCTCCTACCTCAAGGGCGGACAGCTGGTCGTCACGGTCACCGGCGCGCAGGCCGCGCAGGCGGTCCGCGCCGCGGGCGCGGTGCCGCAGACCGTGTCGCGCAGCGGCGCCGACCTCGACAAGGTCATGGCGGCGCTGAAGCGCGAGGCGACCGTCCCGGGCACCGCCTGGGCCGTCGACCCGGCGTCCAACCAGGTCGTGCTCAGCATGGACAGCACGGTCACGGGCGCCAAGCTCACCAAGGTGAAGGCCGCCGCCGCCAAGCAGGGCGCGGCCGTCCGCACCGAGCGGGTCGCCGGGAAGTTCCAGAAGTTCACCCGCGGCGGCGAGGCCATCTACACCGGCGGCGCGCGCTGCTCGCTGGGCTTCAACGTCCGGTCCGGCAGCACGTACTACTTCGTCACCGCCGGGCACTGCACCAACATCGGCACGACCTGGACCGACAGCTCGGGCCGGACGCTGGGCCGCACCGTGGCCAGCAGCTTCCCCGGCAACGACTACGGGGTCGTGCAGTACAGCTCGACGCCCACCGACACGCAGGGCAGCGTCAGCCTGTACGGGTCCGGCACTCGCGACATCACGAGCGCCGGGAACGCCGCGGTCGGGCAGACCGTGTACCGCAGCGGCAGCACCACCGGCCTGCACAACGGCCGGGTCACCGCGCTCAACCAGACGGTGAACTACCAGGAGGGCAGCGTCAGCGGCCTCATCCGGACCACCGTGTGCGCCGAGCCCGGCGACAGCGGCGGCTCCCTGTTCGCCGGGTCCACCGCGCTCGGCCTGACCTCCGGCGGCAGCGGCAACTGCTCCTCCGGCGGGACGACCTTCTTCCAGCCGGTCACCGAGCCGCTCAGCCGCTACGGCCTGAGCGTCTACTGATGCCGCCGCTCCCCGAGCGGACGGCACCGTGAAAGGGCGGGCCGTCCCCACCCGGACTCCGTGGGGGCGGCCCGTCCGCCGTGCCGGGGGTCAGCCGGCGGGCACCTCCAGGGTGCGCAGCACCTCGGCGATGACCTCCGACTGCTGATCGGCGAGGTAGAAGTGGCCGCCGGGCAGCACCTTCAGCGCGAACCGCCCGTCGGTGGCCCGCGCCCAGCCCCGCGCCTGCTCCGGCGACACGTGCGCGTCGGCGTCCCCGACGATCGCGGTGATCGGGACCGTGAGCCGCGTCCCCGCCCGGTGCGCGTAGTCCTCGATCAGCGCGAAGTCGTTGCGCACGTACGGCAGGACGAGCTCGCGCAGCTCCGGCTCCTGCAACGCCTCCGCGTCGGTGCCGCCCAGCTCGACCATCTCGGCGACCACGCCGTCGTCGTCGAGGTCGGAGACGCGGCGGTCGCCGCCGCGGTCGTCCGGCGGCCGCGTCCCGGACGCGAACAGGTGCACCGGGGCGCTGCCGCGCTCCTGCAGCAGCCGCGCCACCTCGTAGGCCAGGACGGCGCCCATGCTGTGCCCGAACAGCGCGGCGGGACGGTCCATCAGCGGCGCCATCGCGCCGGCGATCAGCCGGGCGAGCTGGTGCGCGTCGGTGACGAGCGCGTCCCCCATCCGGTCGGCGCGGCCCGGGTACTGGACGGCGTGCACCTCCACGGCCGGGCTGATCTCCTTGGCCCACGGCCGGTAGAACACCGCCGACCCGCCCGCGTGCGGCAGGCAGAACAGCCGCATCGACGCCCACGGCCGCGTCTCGGCGCAGCGGAACCAGGTCACGTGATCAACTCCTCCTCCTCGTGCCGCCGGGAGGCCGTCCGGGGGTCGTGGGGCAGCGGCCACGGCGCGACCCGCGGATCCGGCACGAGCTTGGGCGCGGTCGTCTCCGCCGCCACCTTAAAGCCCCGGCGCCGGTAGTTCGCGATCGCGTTCGGGTGGTCGAGGCTGCTGGTGCGCAGCCACACCCGGGACGCGGGGCCCGCGTCCGGCGCCCACAGCTCGCCGCGCTGCCAGGCGCGGCGGGTGCACTGCTCCACGAGGTAGCCGCCGTAGCCGCGGCCGACGAACGCGGGCGTGAGGCCGAGCAGGTGGATCTCGGTGTCGCCGTCCGGCTGCGCCTCGATCTCGAAGAAGCCCGCGACGGTGCCCTCGGCCATCGCGATCCAGGTGGACAGCTCGGGGCGCTCGACCCAGGACAGCCACCGCTCGTAGGACCACGGGAAGCGGTCCGTCCAGCACACGCGGGCGCCGACCGCCGCGTACAGGGCGCGGTTGACGTCGGCGGACGGCAGCGCGGCGAGGGTGAACGTCATCTCGACGCCGGGCAGCGGCGCGGGGCGCAGGTCGGCCGCGTCCCGCATCTCCATCGTCCACTCGGTGACCGCGGCGATCTCCAGCGCGGCGCCTCCCGGGGGCGGTCCCCAGCCCCCCTCACTCACCCATGGCCTCGATCAGGCTCTTCGGCCGCATGTCCGTCCAGTTCTCGGTGATGTGGTCGAGGCACGCCTGCCGGGTGTCCGCGTCCTTGGCCACGGTCCAGCCGGCGGGGACGTCGGCGAAGGACGGCCACAGCGAGTGCTGGCCCTCGCCGTTGACGAGCACGAGGTAGGTGCCGTCCGGGTCCTCGAAGGGGTTCGACATGGGGGTTCCTTAGGGTTGTTGGTGTTGGAACTGAGGTTCCGGCGCCCAGAGGAGCCGGGTGTGGCTGATGGGGTGTCTGCCGTGAGGTGGCCCGAAAGGACTGGCCGCCCGGCTCCTCCGGGTTCTCCGGCCGC
>NZ_VCKZ01000354.1 GCF_005889745.1 Actinomadura geliboluensis | reverse complement strand
CCGGCGGGGAGGGCGTGCACGTCCGCCCGGACGGCCCGCTGCCGGTGCCGCCGCCCTGGCCGCACCCGCCGTCGGGGTTCTAGCGTCAGTCGCGGCCGGCGAGGCGGCGCAGGGCGCCGGCGGAGCGGACGACGATCGCGTTGCGGGCGACGGTGAGGCCGTCGCGCAGCGGTTCGGCGGCGAGGATCTGCGCGACCTTCCGGCGGCCCATCCCGGCCCAGCGGCCGAGGTCCTGCTGGGAGATCGGGACCTGGACGTGCACGCTCTCCTCCGGCGCGCCGTCCGGCCCCTCCTCCTTGACGGGGGTGCCGAACCGGCCGGCCAGCCGCAGCAGCCGACTGGCGAGGCGGCGCTCGGGGTCGTCGGGGAAATGGGCGATGCGCAGGTCGTTGGAGTCGCGCAGCCGCTCGGCGAGGACGGCGGCGACGGCCCAGACCGCGCCGGGGTGGGCGTCCAGGACGGCGCGGAACCGGGCGGCGGGCAGCACGAGCGCCTCCACCCGGGTCATCGCCTCGCAGTTGGCGTGCCGGATGCCGTCGTCCGCCGCCTCCACCTCGCCGACCAGGTCGCCGGGGCCGAGGACGTCGAGGATGGCGGTCTCGCCGTCCCGGTCCACCCAGACCTTCACGGCGCCGGCGCGCAGCACGAAGACCTGGGACGCGCGGGTGTGCTCGCGCATCAGGAACGCGCCCGGCCTGATCACCACCGGGGTCGCGGCGGCGCGCAGCGCCTCCCTGGCACGCGGGCTCAGCGCGTCCCAGAACGGGGTCTCCACCCTCTCACCTCCTTCCCGCCGGGGCCGCGACGCGCCTGCGTGTCCTCGTCAAGTGAACGCTGCGTCCGCGGGAAGAACCACCCCGTCCTCCAGGCCCCCGCCCGCCGCCGATCAATGGACGAGCTCCGCGCGAACCTCACTTTTCACATGTCGAGTGATCTTTCCGATTCAAGCAGGTTGTCGAGGGCGCGGACGCGCCGGGCGCAGTCCGCCGCGGCGGCCCGGTCGCCGAGCGCGCGGTGGGAGTCGCCGAGCAGCTCCAGCGCCGCCCGGAGGCCGCGCCGGTCGTCCATGTCGCGGCGCACGACGATCTCCGCGCCGACGTGCTCGACGGCACGGGCGTGCTTGCCGAGCAGCTGGGACGCGCGGGCCATCGTGTGCAGCGCGTGCGCCTGCTCGCGGGCGGCGCCGAGCTCGGCGGCGAGGTCGAGGGCGCGCCGCCCGGTCTCCAGGGCGTCGTCGGCGCGGCCGAGGTCGAGGTGGATGGCGGCGAGGTGGACCAGGCCGGTGGCCTCGCTGTGCCGGTCGCCGACCTCGCCGAGGAAGCGCAGCGCCTCCGACTCCTCGGCGAGCGCCTCCTCCGGGCGCCCGGCGCGGCGCAGCACGGCGGCAAGGGTGTCCAGGCCGACGCCGAGGCCGTACCAGTCGCCGCCCGAGCGGCGCAGGTGCAGCGCCTGCCGGGCGGCGTGCTCGGCCTCCACGGGCAGGCCGAGCCAGGAGTAGGTGCGGGCGAGGCTGCCGAGGGTCCCGGCCATGCCGCTGCGCGCGCCGAGCTGGTGCCACAGGTCGAGGGCCTCCAGGCCGAGGACGAGGGCCTCCTGGGGGCGGCCGAGGCGGCGCATCACGACCGACAGGTGCTCCAGGTCGTGGGCCTCGCCGTGCTGGTCGCCGATCTCGCGGCGGATCTCCAGCGCGCGCAGCAGGTGCTCGCGCGCCTCCCGGTACCGCCCGAGCCGCCAGTGGACGATCCCGATCTGCGCGAGCGCCTCGGACTCGCCGTGCCGGTCGCTGGTGTCGCGGTGCAGGCGCAGCGCCTCGCCGCAGTAGGTGAACGCCTCGGCGAACTTGCTGGCCTCGCACATCAGCATCCCGAGCGTGGTCAGCGCGCGCGCCTCCCCGTGGCGTCCGCCCAACGCGCGGTAGGTGCGCAGGGCCTGCTCGGCGTCCTGCTGCGCCATGTCGCGCAGCCCGAGCGCGGCGTTCATGCGGGCGAGCTCGGTCAGCGCCTGCGCGGCGCCGTGCATGTCAGCGAGCTCCTGCCGGATGGACAGCGCTTCCAGCGCGTGCGTCACGGCCTCGTGGACGTTGCCCTGGCGGCGGTGGACGCCGGCCACGGTGATCAGGGTCTCGGCCACGCCCGCCTGGTCGTCGATCCGGCGCCGGACGGCGAGCGCCCGGTCGGCGTGCTCCAGCGCCGTCTCGTAGTCGCCGATGCCCAGGTGCGCGCGGGCGAGCGTGCTGCGGCTCTTGGCCACTCCCCCGTCGTCGCCGAGCCGCTCGTGGATCTCCAGGGACCGCCGCGCGTGGTCGATCGCCGTCAGGTAGCGGCCGAGGACGACGTGGACGTCCGCGAGCGTGGCCAGCGTGACGGCGTCCCCGAACGGGTCGGGCGGGTCGGCGGCCCGGAACCCGCGGCGCGCGTCCTCCCCGTAGCCGATGGCCTCGACGGAGGCGCCCAGCTCGAAGTGCGCGACCGCGAGGTTGTGCAGCATCACGGCCGCCGCCGGCCAGTCCTCCTCGGTGCGGGCGGCGTGCAGGCCCGCCTGCTGGACGGCGATGTTGTCCTCGCTGTAGCGGCGGAACTCCTGGAAGTCGAACAGCGCGTCGGCGAGTTCCCAGCAGGTGCGGTGCAGGCCGAGCCGGGCGGCCTGGTGGACGGCGGCGACCAGGTTGCGCCGCTCGGCCTCGAACCAGGCGAGCGCCTCCGCGCGCTCGTCCGCCGACGGGCGGCCCCGCGCCCCGCCCCGGTGCACGGTGGGGCGGGGCCGCCCCGGCAGCGCCGCGCCGGCCGCGCGGGCGTCGCCGAGGTAGCCGGCCAGCAGCCGCCGCTGCGCCGCCTGCCGCTCGCCGTCGGAGTCCTCGCCGAGGCCGCGCTCGCGGGCGAAGTCGCGCAGCAGGTCGTGCATGCGGTAGCGGCCGGGGCCGACGTCCTGCACGAGGTACGCCTGCCGGAGGCCCTCCAGGCACTCGCGGGCCTCGTCCGCCGTCCGGTCCTGGAGGGCGGCGAGCGCGGCGGGCGTGAAGTCGGGGCCCGCGACGAGCCCGAGGCGGCGGAACGCCTCCCGCTGGTCGCGGCGCAGGCTCCGGTAGGCGACGTCGAACGTCGGGTCGACGACGGCGCTCAGCCCCGGCCCCGGCGTCCCGGGCGGGGCGCCGCCGGGGGCGTCCCGGGCGGCCAGCTCGCGGACGGTCCCGGCGATCGACTCGCCGGGGTTCTCGGCGAGCCGGCCGGCGATGACGCCGAGCGCCAGCGGCAGGTGCCCGCACTCGCGGGCGAGCCGCTCGACGGCCCGGTGCTCGTCGCGGACGCGGGCGTCGCCCGGCCCGAGGACGTTGGCGATGAGGTCCACCGCCTCCTGCGTCGCCATCTCCCGCAGCTCCAGCGTCCGGACGTCGGCGCCCTCCAGCAGCGCGGGCAGCCGCCGCCGGCTCGTCACCACCACCAGCCCGGAGGCGACCGCCGCCAGCAGCGGCCTGACCTGCTCGGGCTGGACGGCGTTGTCGAGGATCAGCAGCATCCGCCGGCCGCCGAGCAGCGACCGGCACTGGGCCGCCAGCTCGTCCTCGGTGCGGGGCAGCTGGTCGCCGGGGACGCCGGCGGCGCGCAGCACCTGCCCCATCGCCTCCGCGGGCGTGACGGGGCTGCGGGTCGTGCCGCGCAGGTCGGCGAACAGCGCGCCGTCGGGGAACCGGTCGGCGACGCGGTGCGCCCAGTGCAGCGCCAGCGTCGTCTTGCCGACCCCCGCCATGCCCTGGACGACGACCGCGCGCGGCCACACCGACTGGCCGACGAGCAGGTCGAGCTTGCTGAGGCTGACCGCCCGTCCGGCGAAGAAGGGGTTGTCGGCGGGGAGCCGCACCGCGGTGGGGCGGCCGCCCGGCGGCTCCAGCCGCACCGGCTCGCGCGCCGCGATCGCGGCGTCCCCGGCGGGCTCGGCGGGACGGACGGGCGCGGCGCCGGCGGCGGGCCACTCGTCCCCCCAGGGGCTGGCGGCGCGGCGCAGCCGCTCGACGTCGAGCACGGTCAGCGGCCGGGGCCGCTGGTGCAGGATGCCCTTGGCACGCCAGGACCGGAACCACCGCACGAGCGTCTCGCGGGAGATCCCCGCCCAGTTCGCCAGCTCGGCCTGGCTGAGCTTGAGCGGGATCCGCGTCCCGTCGCCGGGGCCGGGCTCGCCGAACCGGTGCGCCAGCTCCAGCAGGTGGTAGGCGAGGCGCTGCGGGTGGTCGGCGGCGCGGACCGCGTGGCGGCGGCCGCCGAAGGTGACGCTCTCGGAGATCGCGTGCATCATCGCCTCGGCGACCCGCGGGTTCGCCGCCAGCAGGCTGCGGAACGTCGCGCGGTCCACGCGCAGCGCCGCGACGTGGTCGAGCGCGGCGACGCTGCCGCGCTGCGGATGGCCCCACGGGCCGAGGAAGCCGACCAGGTCCCCGGCCCCGAACAGATCGATGATCGACTCGTCGCCGTCGCTGGAGTCGACGAACTCCTTGGCGACCGCGTTGCTGGCCGCGCGCGGCGACGCCTTGAACACCACGTACACGGCGGGGGCCACCGACCCCTGGTGGCACAGCATCCCGCCGGGCGGGATGTCGGTGCGGCGGCCCATGGCGCGCAGGGCCTGCCGGTCGGCGGGGGCGAGCCGGTCCCAGAAGCTGCCCGGCCGGACGTCCGGCACGTGGTCGATCTGCCCGAGGTCGGTCAATCCGGTCACCCGCCCGCCATCGCCGCCGCCAGCGTCCAGAAGAGGAACAGCACGGAGGTGGCCGCCGCCCAGGCGACGGCCTGCCAGGACAGCTCGCCGCAGCGGTGCGCGGCGGCCAGCAGCCGGCGCAGCTCCGCGTCGCGGACCCGGTCCTCCAGCGCGACCGCGGACCCGAACGGCGTCCACGGCACGCCCGGGTCGACGGGCGAGCCGGTGCGGGCGCGGACCTCGCCGAGCACCGCCAGCAGCGTGCGGCGGGACCGGGCGGCGTACCCGGCGGAGACCGCGAACGCGCCGGCGAGCACCGGCAGCAGCGCCAGCGCGGGCAGGCCGGGCGGCCCGGCCGCGAGCCGGGACGCGGTCCCGGCGAGCACGAGGGCGAGGAACACCGCGGCGACGGCGGAGTCCCTGCCGCTGAGCCGGACCAGCTCGCAGGCGTGCCCGAGGAGGTCCTCGGGCTTCTCCCTGTCCGGTCCGGGACGGAATGCGGTCACCAACGCTTCCACCGTCCTCACGCGTCGAACCTGATCTTCCAGTTCCCATGGTGCGGTGGCAAGCGGGAGATTTCCGTCCGCCCGCGCACGGTTCGGCTGCGTCTGGCGACTCATTCCGTCGGCGGGCCCGGCGCGCCGTCCGCCGCGCGATGATGGAAGATGGTCTCCGCACCACCGACGGGGAGGACCCATGACCTACACCGGGAACGTCGAGACCGGCGGGCGCCCCGACACCCGGGAGCTGCCCGGGCTGTCGGTCACGAAGGTGAGCGTCGGCCCGTACGACAACAACGCCTACATCCTGCGGTGCACGGCGACGGGCGAGCGGCTGCTGATCGACGCGGCGAACGAGGCGTCCCGGCTGCTGGAGCTGGTCGGCGACGGCCCCCTCACCCGCGTCGTCACCACCCACCGCCACCAGGACCACTGGATGGCGCTGAGCGAGGTGGTGCGCGCCACGGGCGCCCCGGTCGCCGCGCACCCCCGCGACGCCGACGCGCTGCCCGAGCCGGTCGCCGAGCCCGTCGAGCACGGCGACGCGATCCGCTTCGGGCGGGTGTCCCTCGACGTCATCCACCTGCGCGGCCACACGCCGGGCTCGATCGCGCTGCTGTACGACGCGGGCGGCGAGCTGGCCGACCGCCCGCACCTGTTCACCGGCGACAGCCTCTTCCCGGGCGGCGTCGGCAACACCTGGGGCGACCCGACGCGGTTCAAGCAGCTGCTGTCGGACGTCGAGGAGCGCGTCTTCGACCGCCTGCCCGACGCCACCTGGTTCTACCCCGGCCACGGCAAGGACTCCACGCTCGGCCGCGAGCGGCCCTCGCTCCCGGAGTGGCGCGCGCGGGGATGGTGACGTCCGGCCCGGAACAAGCGGTGCGGGGTGTTCGTTGGCCCCTTCACCACCGGGCCGAGACCAGGAGACGACCATCCACGAACTCCACGAGGTGGATCCGGGGCCGGCGCTGCGCTACCCGGCGGGCTCCCTCGTGCTCGTCGCCGGCCTGCCGGGGGCCGGCAAGAGCACCCTGCTCGACCGGCTCTACGGGCTGCGCGGCGACGAGACGGCGCCGGTGCCCGCCGGCGGCGCGCTGGTGATCGACTCGCGGCAGTCCCGCAACTGGTGGGCGCGGTTCCTGCGCCCCCTGCCGGTCCGGCTGCGCACGCCGCTCGTCCACGCGACGCACGTGTGGCGCATCGGGCGCGCGGTCCTCGCCGGGCACGGCGTCGTCGCGCACACCCGCGGCACCTGGCCGCACATCCTGCACCTGTTCGCCTGGCTGGCGCGGCGGCGCGGCGGCCGGCTGCACCTGATCCTCATCGACGTCGCCCCGGAGACGGCCCGCGCGGGCCAGTTCGCGCGGGGCCGCGTCGTGACGTCCGCGACGTTCAACCGGCACTGCCGCCGCTGGGGGCCGATCGTCGACCGCGCCCGCGGCGGCGACCCCCTGCCGCCCGCCGCCGGCGTCACCGTCCTCGACCGCACGGCCGCCGACAAGCTCCAGGCCATCCACTTCACCTGAGGGCGGCGAACCAGCGGACGGCCTCGGCGGTGCCCGCGAGGTTGGAGCCGAGGTGGCGGGAGCCCCCGTAGAGCGTGTCGTCCAGGTCGACGACGTCGACGCGGGCACCCCGCCGCCCGAACGATACGGCGCAGTTGTCGGTGTTGGCGGTCACCGCCTGCTCGTCGGCGGCCATCTTGGAGAGCCGGACGGGGACGCGGGGAGTCCAGGCGGTGCAGACCTCCGCGTCCACGCGCAGCGCCTCGGCGAAGGTGCCGGACGGGTCGCTCAGCAGGTCGAGGCCGCGCGGTTTGAGGAGTTCGTCGAGCGTCCCCGGAAGGCCCTTTAGCATCACGGGGCCGGGGGTCGTGCCGTCGAAGTACTTCTCGACGCGGTCCGCGTACTCGTCCTCGAACACCTCCGACGGCGTCCGGTATATGCCGCCGTAGACGCGGTTCCAGGACGTGAGCAGGTACGCGGTGTAGAGGCCGAGGTAGTCGGGCGCGACCGCCGCGAACCCGGCGGCGGCGTAGGTGACGGCGGGCCCCGCGCCCCATACAGTCGCCCGACGGCGAGGGGCCGGGACGGCGGTCGCGGTGACCGCGGCGGCGGCCAGGAACGCGGCGGTGAGCCGGATCGTGGTGCGTGTCATGGCGGCCAGCCTCCCGTCCGGCCGGACGCACCTCGCGCACGCGGACGATCTTGCTCCTCATACCCGCGGGGTGTTCCGCCGAGCAGAAGGGTGCGGGCGGGGCATCGGGGAGGCGGATAGGGTCGTGGAAGATCCAGAGGACGGAGGCGGCAAGGATGGCGCAGCAGGTACGCGGGGTCGTGGCACCGGGCAAGGGGCAGCCGGTGCGCATCGAGACGATCAACATTCCGGACCCGGGGCCCGGGGAGGCGGTCGTCCAGGTGCAGGCGTGCGGGGTGTGCCACACCGACCTGCACTACCGCGAGGGCGGGATCAACGACGAGTTCCCGTTCCTGCTCGGGCACGAGGCCGCCGGGATCGTCGAGTCGGTCGGCGCCGGGGTCACCGAGGTGGCGCCGGGCGACTTCGTGGTCCTGAACTGGCGGGCGGTGTGCGGTCAGTGCCGGGCGTGCCTGCGGGGCCGGCCCTGGTACTGCTTCAACACCCACAACGCCGCCCAGAAGATGACCCTTGAGGACGGCACCGAGCTGTCGCCCGCGCTCGGGATCGGCGCGTTCGCCGACAAGACGCTGGTGGCGGCCGGTCAGTGCACGAAGGTCGACGCGGCGGCCAAGCCCGAGGTGGCGGGGCTGCTCGGCTGCGGCGTGATGGCCGGGCTCGGCGCGGCGATCAACACCGGGCAGGTGGGGCGCGGCGACACGGTCGCGGTCATCGGCTGCGGCGGCGTCGGCGCGGCGGCCGTGCTCGGCGCCCGGCTGGCCGGCGCCGCGAAGATCATCGCGGTGGACCTGGACGAGCGGAAGCTGGCGACGGCGTCCGAGCTCGGCGCGACGCACACCGTCAACGCCGAGGAGGCGGACGTCGTCGAGGCCGTCCGGGAGCTGACCGGCGGGTTCGGCGCGGACGTCGTCGTCGAGGCGGTCGGCCGCCCGGAGACCTACGAGCAGGCGTTCTACGCGCGCGACCTCGCCGGGACGGTGGTGCTGGTCGGGGTGCCGACGCCGGAGATGAAGCTGGAGCTGCCGCTGCTGGACGTGTTCGGGCGGGGCGGCTCGCTGAAGTCGTCCTGGTACGGCGACTGCCTGCCCTCGCGCGACTTCCCGATGCTCATCGACCTGTACCTGCAGGGGCGCCTGGACCTCGACGCGTTCGTGTCCGAGACGATCGGGCTCGGCGACGTGGAGGCGGCGTTCGAGAAGATGCACCACGGCGACGTGCTGCGCTCGGTGGTGCTGCTCTGATGGCGCAGCCTGCGCCGCGGGCGCGCATCGACCACATCGTCACGTCCGGGACGTTCTCCCTCGACGGCGGGACGTGGGAGGTCGACAACAACGTCTGGATCGTCGGCGACGACGACGAGGCCATCGTGATCGACGCCGCGCACGACGCCGAGGCGATCGCGGCGGCGGTCGGCGGCAGGCGGCTCGTGGCGATCGTGTCCACGCACGGGCACGACGACCACATCGACGCGGCGCCCGCGCTGCGGGCCGCCACGGGCGCGCCGATCCTGCTGCACCCGGACGACCTCATGCTGTGGAAGCAGCGGCACCCCGGCGAGGACCCCGACGGCGAACTCGCCGACGGGCAGGTCGTCACGGTGGCGGGCACGGAGCTGACCGTCCTGCACACCCCGGGGCACAGCCCCGGCGCGGTCTGCCTGCACGCCCCCGAGCTGGGCACGGTGTTCTCCGGCGACACGCTGTTCAACGGCGGCCCGGGCGCGACCGGCCGGTCGTTCTCCGACTTCCCGACGATCATCACCTCGATCCGGGAGCGGCTGCTGACGCTGCCGGCGGAGACGACCGTCCGCACCGGGCACGGAGACTCCACCACGATCGGCGCGGAGGCCCCGCATCTGGACGAGTGGATAGCCCGCGGGCACTGACCGGGATAAGGTCCCCGGTGGTGGGCGGGCGTCCCGAGCCGGGAGGGTGCGATGCGGCGCGCGGTACCGGCGGCGCTGATGCTGTGCGGCGCGCTGGCTGGATGCGGCGCGCTGGCGGGATGCGGCCAGGACGCCGAGGGGGCGGCGGGCTACGTCCCGCCGCCGGCCGCGCCCGCCCCGGCCAGCCCCGCCCCTTCCGTGCCTGCTCCGAC
>NZ_VCKZ01000776.1 GCF_005889745.1 Actinomadura geliboluensis | reverse complement strand
CCGCCGGTGAGGGTGTCCAGGTCGCAGATGACGGTGACCTTGGTGGCCTTGTGCCCGCCCGACAGCACCGTGGTGAGTGCGGCGGCCGTCCGCTCGGAGAGGTCGCGATGGTCGTCGGTTCCGGCGGGCTTGGCCAGCGGCCCGAGGGTGCCGTCCCAGATGGCGGCGTCTTCGGCGTTCAGCCAGCCCTTGATGTAGCGGCCACCGTCCAGTGAGCGGGTCGAGTCGATCCAGGACCGCTCGTAGCCGCGCGCCACGTCTTCGGGGGCCTGTTCGGTGCCGTCGCGTTCGGCGATGACATCGCGGATCCGCTTACCGAAGCTGGCGACTTTCCCGGCGGAGAAGCCCTGGTCGACCATGCCCAGCAGGATGCTCTCGGCCGCGGGGCAGTCATCGTCGTCGAGTCGGGTGATGGCGTCGGCGATGGTGGCGGCATATCCGGCCGACAGGTCACCTGTTGTCCAGCGCTCGGTCATCTCGGGGACGCGGTGGCGCTGGCGGGCCAGGGTGAGGCGTTCCTTGGCGCGGGACTCGCGCATGCCCAGCCGGGACCGCAGCCACGATCGGGTGGAGGGGTATCCCCACCGCTGCACTTCCCGGGTGCCGTCCACCACGCCGATGAACCCGGCGAGGGCGGCTTCCTGCAGGTCGGTGGCGGTGGCGAGGGTTTTGGTGAGTTCCAGGCACGCCGCTGCTGATTCGGGGGCGGGGCGGGAG
>NZ_VCKZ01000353.1 GCF_005889745.1 Actinomadura geliboluensis | reverse complement strand
GGTCGAGGCGGGTCACCGGGTCGGCGAAACCGGCCGGGTCCAGGACGGTCTCGGCCGCGTCCTCGACGCGGGACGCCGGGCGGCGCCGCGCGGACGGCTCGTCCATCACCGTCTCGCTCGCCGACGGCGGCTGCGGAGGCGGCGCGGGCGGCCGGGCCGGACGGGACGGGACCGGCATCGCCGCGACCCGGCTGAGCAGCGGCTGCGCCTGCGCGGCGGTCATCCGGTGCACCGGCTCGCGCGCCAGCAGCCCGTCCAGCACCGGGGCGAGCGGCCCCGCGTTCCGCGCGATCGGGACCGGCTCGGTCAGCACCGCCTGCAGCGACGACATCGCGTCCGACCGCTCGTAGGGCGACCGGCCCTCGAGCGCCGCGTACAGGGTCGCGCCGAGCGCCCACAGGTCCGACGCGGGCACCGCCCGCTCGCCCTGCGCCCGCTCGGGCGGGATGTAGGCGGGCGACCCCATGACCAGGCCCGTCTGCGTGAGCGTCGCGTCGCCCTCCATCTGCGCGATGCCGAAGTCGGTGAGCACCACCCGGCCGGACCCGGTGATCAGCACGTTGCTGGGCTTGACGTCGCGGTGCAGGATGCCCTTCTCGTGGGCGTGCCGGAGCGCGCCGAGCATCTGCAGGCCGATGTCGGCGACGCGGCGCGGGTCGAGCGGGCCGCGCTCGATGACGTCCTGCAGGGACGGGGCGGAGACCAGCTCCATCACGATCCAGGGCCGGTCGCCCTCCTGCACGACGTCGTGGACGGTCACGACGCCGGAGTGGTTGAGCCGCGCCGACGCCCGCGCCTCCCGGAACGTCCGCTCGTACAGGACGGCGCGCTCCTCCTCGGTCAGGCCCGGCGGGAACACGACCTCCTTGACCGCGACCTCGCGGTCCAGCATGACGTCGAAGGCGCGCCACACGGTGCCCATGCCGCCCCGGCCGACCACCGAGTCCAGCCGGTAGCGGTTACCGAGCAGACGTGCCTGTGCCATGTCGGAAGAGTCCCCCCATCGGTCATCCCACCCCGGAGGGACGGAACGTGTCGAGCACATTCTTCACGAGCGGCTCTCTCTCGTTCCACTGGGACGCGGGAACCGCCACCACCACGGCGAACGGCCGGCCGTCGATGATCACACCCCGGTCGCGGGCCCGGGTGAGGCCCGTCCCCCGGGTCCAGGTGAACTCGATGTCGGCGGCGGGGCGGCCCGCGACGGTCGTGCGGGTGATCTCCCCGACCCGCCGGAAGTCCTTCAGCTTGCCGTCCGCGATGGCCTCCCGCTCCCAGACGACCCAGTGGTCGTAGGGGTCCCCGGTCCAGATCGTCTGGTCGACCTGGACGTAGGCGGAGGACACGGGGTCGGTCCAGACGGTGCTGTTGCCGCGCGTCGCGCGCACCCAGCCGCGAGGGACGCCGATGGTGAAGCCGTTGCCGACCGACCGGACGAGCCCGGCCGGCAGGGCCGTGGCGCTGGAGGCGGGCTGCGACGGCGGCGCGCTGGTCGGCGTGTCCTGCGGGTTCTGCGTGGCGGACGGCGTGCCCTCGGCGGCGGGCGGCGTCGGCGTCAGGTCCGGGTCGGCGGGCGAGGAGGGACGGTTCATCCAGAACACGACCCCGGCGACCGACAGGATCACGGCCGCCGCGGCGATGCCCCCGAGGACCGGCAGGAACGCCGACCGCTTGCGCGGCGGCGCGGGCGCCTGCGGGGCGGACGGCATCGGCGGCGGGGCGGGCGCGTACCCGGTCGTCGCCCCCTGCGCCCCGGGACCGGGCGGGAACGGCGCGGTCATGCCCGACGCGGCCGGCGCGGGGACCGGAGCCGGAGCCTGGAACGGGACGGGCTGCTGCGCGGTCGTCGGGTGCGCGGCGGCCGGCTCGGCGGCGTGACCCGCCTCGACCGCCTTGAGGGCCTCCTCCGCCCGGTCGCCGCTGAGCCGCCGCACCGGGTCGCGCTCCAGCAGCGCGATGAGGACGGGTGCGAGCGGCCCCGCGTTCCGCGGCGGCGGGACGTCCTGCGTCATCACCGCCGCGAGGACCGCCATCGCGTCGCTGCGGTGGTGCGGCGCCCGCCCCTCCGTCGCCGCGTAGAGGGTCGCGCCGAGCGCCCACAGGTCGGACGCGGGGATCGCCGGGTCGCCGTTCACCCGCTCCGGCGACATGTAGGCCGGCGACCCCATGATCAGCCCGGTGCCGGTGAGGGTGGCGTCGCCCGCGAGCTGGGCGATGCCGAAGTCGGTGAGCACGGCCCGGTCGTCGGCCGCGACCAGCACGTTCGCGGGCTTGACGTCGCGGTGCAGGATGCCGATCGCGTGCGCCGCGCGCAGCGCCCCCGCGATCTGCCGGCCGATCGCCGCGACGCGGCCGGGCGGCAGCGGCCCGTCCTCGTCCACGATCTCCTGGAGCGAGCGGGCCCGCACCAGCTCCATGACGATCCACGGCCGGTCGTCCTCGTCCACGACGTCGTGTACGGTCACGACGCCCGGATGGTTCAGCCGCGCCGACGCGCGGGCCTCGCGGAGCGTCCGGCGGTGCCGGTTCTCCCGCTCCTCGTCGCTCAGCCCGGCGGGCAGCACGACCTCCTTGACCGCGACCTCGCGGTCGAGGGTCTCGTCGCGGGCGCGCCACACGGTGCCCATGCCGCCGCGGCCGACCACGGATTCGAGCCGGTACCGACCGGCGAGGAGGCGGCCGTCCATCAGTCGTCCGCGGGCTGGAAGTGCGCGTAGACCGGCTGCAGCTCGGCGAACACCTTGGCCCAGGCGGCGTCGGGCGCGCGCAGGAGGATGGCGTAGCCGTGCCCGTTCGCCACGAACCCGCGGTTCAGGATGTGCACCCGGCCCCCGTCGCCGTTGTAGGTGAACTCCCAGTCGGCCGAGTCGTCGCCGTCGCCGGTGTCGCGGACGGGCGGCTGGTCGCCGGTCGGAGCGATCTTGATCTTCACATAGCCGGGGAACCCGGCGCCGCCCCGCTCCTGCCGCCGCCAGTCGTCGATCGCGCTGTCGCCCGGGTCGTCGGTCTGGTCGATCTGGAGGTAGACCTTGCGGTCGGGCGAGTAGAAGAAGTCGCCGCCCTGCTTGCGCTCCGGGCCGCTCCACCCCTTCGGGACGGGCACCGCGTAGCCGCTGCGGTCCTTGTGCAGGGTGAACCCGGCGGGCAGCCCGCCGCTCGGCGAGGCGCTCGGCGACCCGCTCGGCGACACGCTGGACGACGCGGTCGTGGCGAGCGTCGACGGCGACGCGCCAGTGCTGGACGGGGTGGTGGCGCCCTCCTTGCGGGCCGGCTTGTCCTCCCCGCCGCCGCTGGCGAGGGCGATGCTCGCGACGACCACGATGATGATCAGCACGATCGCGGCGACGATCAGCACGTTCCGGTTGGCGGCCAGCGCGGGCCGCGCGGACGGGTGGTGCGTCGTCGGCGGGAAGTGCGTGGCCGGGCCGGGCCGGTCGGGCGGGACCTGGTCGGAGCGGATCGCGCCGGCGGGCTCGGTGCGCGGCCCGGAGCGCCACGACCTGACCCGGTCGGGGTCGGGCGCGGTCTCGCCGGGGTTCTCCGCGTTCGCCTGGCTCGCCGCCGGGGCCGCCGGACCCGCCTGCTTGGCCGCGCGGGTCGCGGCGGCGGGAAGGTCGAGGCTGGTCAGCTGGTCCGGGCGCGCCTCCTGGGCGTTCTCGGGCGCCGGGGCCTTCGGGGCCGCCGGCGACGCCGCGGACGGGCCGGACTCGGGGGCCTCCGGACGGCCGCCCGACTCCTCCATCTCCTCCGGGAGCGGCTGGTCGGGCGCGTACGTCTCCGGGTACGGCTCGGCGTACGCCTCCGCGTACGGCCGCGACCGGTAGGCGGAGTCCTGGACGGTGCCCTGGGGGTCGGCGAGGTCGTCCATGGAGAACTCGACGGCCATGGTGCGCTGCGTGTCGATGGTCTCCTGCCGGACGATGTCGTCCAGCAGCGCGCCGGCCTCGATCGCGTCCATCCGCTGGTCGGGGTTCTTGCGCAGCAGCCCCTCGATGACCGGGACGAGCCGGCCGCCCTTCTCCGGCGGGTCGGGCTCCTCGGAGATCACCGCGACCAGCGCGGCCATCGGCTCGGGCCGCTCGAACGGGGACCGGCCGTGCACCATCGCGAACAGCGTGACGCCGAGCGACCACAGGTCGGACGCCGGGCCGGCGACGCGGCCCCGCGCGCGCTCGGGCGCGATGTAGGCGGGCGAGCCCATCACCAGGCCGGTCTGGGTGAGGGTCGCGTCCCCGGCGGCGGTCGCGATGCCGAAGTCGGTGAGCACGGCGCGCTCGCCCATCCGGCCGGTGCCGGTGATCAGCACGTTGCTCGGCTTGACGTCGCGGTGCAGGACGCCGGCGCCGTGCGCGGCGTGCAGCGCGGCGAGCATCTGCCGGCCGATCTCGGCGGCGCGGCGCGGCTCCAGCGGGCCGTCCTGCTTGATCACCTGGTCCAGGGAGCGGGCCTTGATCAGCTCCATGATGATCCAGGGGCGGTCGTCCTCCTCGACGACGTCGTAGACCGTCACGACGCCGGGGTGGCCGAGCCGCGCGGCGGTACGGGCCTCACGGAACGTGCGCTTGTGGTGCACGGCGCGTTCCTCATCGGTGAGACCATGCGGGAGGATGACCTCCTTCACCGCAACGTCACGACCGAGGACCTCATCGTGCGCCTGCCAGACCGTCCCCATGCCGCCCCGGCCGACCTGGGTCACCAGGCGGTAGCGGCGGGCGAGCAACCGCTCACCGGTGGGTTCATTTGGCATATCCGCGACCATATCGACTTTTGCTGACAACCTTGGACCGAGCTTGCAAGCCACATCCCCCTATCCGTACGACGTCCGGCACCACCCCGAGGTTCGCCGCCGGACGGGCGCCCGCGGACGAAAGCGTGATGGACGTGACACCCGGTAAAAAGAACAAGGCCACACCGCGCGGCGACTGGGGGGGCATGCCGGAGAGGGAACCGCACGGCACGGGCGGCCTGCGGGGCGAGTGGGGGCGGCTCATCCAGGCCGCGCCGACGATCTTCTTCTGGTACACCCGTCTCTCCGGGATCCTGTCGCTGCTCGCGTGGGTCTCCTATGGTCTCATCCTCGAGATAGCCGATATCTGGGCGCTGCGCTGGATCGGGTACCTCGGCTGGTTCCCCAGCGTGCCCATCGGGCTGCTGTGGATCCTGCTGTCGATGGGCGTCCGGCGGCGCAAGAAGGCCGCCTGGCGGATCCTCGTCCTGATCTTCTGCCTGCCCACCGCGCTCGGCGTCACCGCCGTGCTGACCACGCTGATCAACCCGGAGCGGCCCACCCCCGTCGGGCTGATCGTCACGGCCGCCGTGTACCTCGCCGTGCTCGGCCTGCTGATCTCCGCGCGCGGCGAGTTCACCACCCTCCCCGACCGCGCCAACCGGCGGCTCGCGACCATCGTCTTCACCAGCCTCCTGATCGTGACCGGCGGCATCGGCACGTTCCTGGTCACGGTCACCGACCGCAACCGCAGCGGCGACGTGTGGACGCACCCGCTCTACGCGATCGCGCAGACCGTCCTCGGGCCGCGCGTCACCGGCAAGCCGATCGACGTCGCCGTGCCGTTCTGGGTCGACGTGATCCTGTGGAGCCTCGGCACCGGGCTGCTGATCGGCACGTTCTGGGCGCTGTTCAAGCCGGGGCGGCGCGACCCCGTCCTGTCCCCCGGCGAAGAGCTCGCGGCGCGCGCGCTGCTCGCCGAGTACGGCGACCAGGACTCCCTCGGCTACTTCGCGCTGCGCCGCGACAAAGATGTCATGGTCGCGCCGAACGGCAAGGCGGCCATCGCCTACCGGGTCGAGGGTTCGGTCTCCCTCGCCAGCGGCGACCCGCTCGGCGACCCCGAATCCTGGGACCAGGCGATCGAGGCGTGGCTGGAGGAGTGCCGCGCGCACGCGTGGATCCCCGGCGCGGTCAGCGTCGGCGAGCGCGCCGCCCACATCTACAAGCGGCACGGGTTCGACGCCCTGGAGCTCGGCGACGAGGCCATCATCGACCTCGCCGACTTCAACCTCGACGGCCGCGAGATGCGGCAGGTGCGGCAGGCCGTCCGGCGGGTCGAGCGGGCCGGGTACACGGTCCGGATCCGGCGGCACGCGCAGATCCCCGGCTGGGAGATGGCCAAGCTCATCCGCAGCGCCGACGCCTGGCGCGGCGAGGAGACCGAGCGCGGCTTCTCGATGGCGCTCGGCCGGCTCGGCGACCCCACCGACGGGCGCTGCGTCATGGTGGAGGCGTTCGACGCGCACGGGGAGCTGCGCGGCCTGCTCAGCTTCGTCCCGTGGGGGCGGGCCGGGCTGTCGCTCGACCTGATGCGCCGCGACCGGCTCGCCGAGAACGGCCTCAACGAGTACATGGTCGCCAAGCTCGCGGAGAAGGCCGCCGCGATCGGCGCGCAGCAGCTCTCGCTGAACTTCGCGATGCTGCGCTCGGCGTTCGAGCGCGGCTCGCAGATAGGCGCCGGGCCGGTCGCGCGGCTCTACTACAAGTTCCTGTCGTTCGCGTCGAAGTTCTGGCAGCTCGAATCGCTGTACCTGTCGAACGCCAAGTACATGCCGCACTGGCGGCCCCGCTTCATCTGCTACACGCAGGGCCGCCACCTGATCCGCCTCGGGCTCGCCTACGCGCGCGCCGAGGGATTCCTGCCGAGCTTCAACCGGCCGAAGCTCGACCGGGCCGCCGCGATGGTCCCGTCCACCGAACTCGTCGACAAGATCCACGAGATCGAGGAGGCGGCGGAGGCGGCGCGCGCCCCGCAGCGGCGGCTGTCGGAGCAGGAGCGGGTGCGGCACGCCAAGCTCGACCAGATCCGCGCCGCCGGGATGGAGCCGTACGCGCTCGGCTGCGAGCGCACCGACTTCGCCGCCGACATCCGCGCCCGCTTCCCCGACCTCGCCCCCGACGCCCACACCGGAACCGAGGTGGCCGTCGCCGGGCGCGTCGTGCTCGCCCGCGAGCACGGCCGGCTGATCTTCGTCACGCTGCGGGACGAGACCGCCGACCTCCAGGTCATGCTCACCGCCGACGCGCTCGGCGAGGAGTCGCTGCGCCACTGGAAGACGCTCATCGACCTCGGCGACCAGGTCGGGGTGCGCGGCGAGGTCGTCACGTCCCGGCGCGGGGAGCTGTCGGTGCTCGCCGCGTCCTGGACGCTCACCGCCAAGTGCCTGCGCCCGCTGCCGAACAAGAGCTCCGGGCTGTCGGACCCCGAGGCCCGCGTCCGGCAGCGGTACGTCGACTTCATCGTCAACGACGAGTCCCGCCGGATGCTGCGGATGCGCGGCGACGCCGTCGCCGCCGTCCGCGAGGGCCTGCGGTCCCGCGGCTACCTCGAAGTCGAGACGCCGATGCTGCAGCCCGTGCACGGCGGCGCCACCGCGCGGCCGTTCACCACCCGCATCAACGCCTACAACATGCAGCTCTACCTGCGGATCGCGCCCGAGCTGTACCTGAAGCGGCTGCTGGTCGGCGGGGTCGGGCGCGTCTTCGAACTGAACCGCAACTTCCGCAACGAGGGCGTGTCGCAGAAGCACAACCCCGAGTTCACGATGCTGGAGGCGTACGAGCCGTACGGCGACTACGACACGATGGCGGAGCTGACCCGCTCCCTCGTCGTGGACGCGGCCCGCGCCGCCCTCGGCACCACCGTCGTCGTCCGGGACGGCGTCGAGTACGACCTCGCCGAGCCCTGGGACGAGATCACCGTCTACGAGTCGGTGTCGAAGGCCCTCGGCGAGGAGGTCACCCCCGGCACGCCGCGCGACGCCGTCCGCGGGTTCGCCGAGCGGCACGGGCTGAACGTCGACCCGCAGTGGGGGCAGGGGAAGATCGTCCAGGAGCTGTTCGAGGCGCTCGTCGAGGAGCATCTGACGGCGCCGACGTTCGTCCGCGACTACCCGGCCGAGACGTCCCCCCTGACCCGGCCCCACCGCGCCGACCCGCGGCTCGCCGAGAAATGGGACCTGATCGTCTTCGGCCTGGAACTCGGCACCGCCTACTCCGAGCTGATCGACCCGATCCTGCAGCGCAAGCGGCTCACCGAGCAGTCGCTGCAGGCCGCGGGCGGCGACCCGGAGGCCATGGAGCTGGACGAGGACTTCCTGCGCGCCCTGGAGTACGCGATGCCGCCCGCCGGCGGCATGGGCATGGGCATCGACCGGCTGCTGATCACCCTCACCGGCCGTAGCATCCGGGAGACGATCCCGTTCCCGCTCGTGCGCCCCGGTTCCTAGAGGCTGCGCGGGACGGGCCGGTAGCCCTGCTCGGCGAGCCACTGCCGCGCCGCGCCCCGCCGGGCGTCCTCGCCTTCGGGCAGGACGCCCGGCGGGATCGGCAGCCAGCGGTCGGGGATCTCCACGAGCTCCTCGTCGTGGGGCAGCACGTCGCCGCGCTCCAGGTCGAGGACGTGGCCGCCGTCGTCCAGGGCCGCCGCCACGGCGCCGAGGTCGACCGGCAGCGGGACGAGCGGATCGGGCGGGGCGCCGTCGAGCGCGGCGGCGAGCTGGGCGGCCAACTCGGCGTCACCCGGCAGGCCGCGCGCCTTCAGGCCGTCCAGGCACGCGCGGGCCAGGGCTTCGCCGCCGCCGTCGCGGGCCAGCGCGGCGAGCAGCACGTCACCCGCGTACTGGAGCACCGGTTCGAGCGGACGCCCCCGAAGCACCCCGGTATCGCCGTCGCCCCGATGGGCGGCGGCCCGCAACCGCGCCAGCGCCTCCTCGTCCCACTCCGTCACACGACATTTGTACAGACATCCGCTGACATCGGTGCGCCAATTCACCGGGCCCGCTTGTCCTCCACATGGACCACGGCGAGTTCCCGGCCGTCCCGATCCCGTTTCGCCCGCCCGAACAGGCCCACGACCAGATCGTCCGCGCCTTCCTCGACCTCGTCCGGAGCGACATAGGTGAGGATGTCGCCGTGGTGCCCGTACACGGCCCATCCGGGCGCCGCCTCAAGATCGATCGTTCCGAAGTCACCGGCGGGGCCGCCCGCGTGGACGGGCCCGTACTCGCGCAGCAACTCCACCGCCTGCGCGCTCAGATCGTCCTCGGGCTCCATCAGAATCACGCACGTCCCGTTCTCGAACAGGACCCACGACTTCTCGTCGCCCTGAATGACGTCCCGCCACACCTGAACCAGTTCGTCGGCCACCATGCACGCGATTCTGCCGGTCGCCACCGACACTTCGCACGCCCATTACCGCCGCCCGGCGCTCCGGTAGTGGTAGACGCACATTTCGGTGAACCCCGCCCGCGCGTAGAGCCGCGACGCCGCCCCATTCCCGCGTTCGACCTGGAGGTACATGCGGTCGGCATTGTTCGCGTCCGCCCACCCCGCCAGCGCGGACAGCACATTCCGAGCGGCGCCTTTCCCCCGCGCCTCGGGAAGGGTCGCCATACTGCTGTCTCTTATACTCATCTGACGCTGCTCACAACGG
>NZ_VCKZ01000352.1 GCF_005889745.1 Actinomadura geliboluensis | reverse complement strand
GTGAGGTCGGACGGGGCGGTGCCGGGGTCGGTGAGGGGGAGGGCGAGGGCCGCGCGCTCGGTCAGCCAGGTGCTCGGACGGTAGCGGGGGTCGCCGGTGCTGTCCTGGAGGCCCCGCAGGATCCGCAGGACGCGGTCGGCGCCCTCGTGATCGCCCCACTCCAGCGGGCCGCGCGGGTAGCCGAGGCCGAGGCGGACGGCGGTGTCGACGTCCTGCGGGCGGGCGAGGCGCTGCTCGGCGATCCCGCAGCCCACGTTCACGATCGAGGCGAGGAGCCGCTGGGCGACCGGGGCCGGGGCGTCGCGGACGACCGTCACGGAACGTCCCGTGGCCGCGAGGGCGGCGAGCGCGGCGCGGCCCGCGTCCTTGTCGAGGCCGGGGTGCACCATCACGGTCAGGCGGGTGAAGAACCCGCCGAGCGGGTCCACGCCCAAGGTGCGCTCTACGGGCAGCCCCTCAGCAGCGTTGACCGTGCTCTGCCCGAAGGGCGCGACCAGAACAACGGCCCGGTCAGACGGCTCGTCACCCGACTCGACCTCTACGCCGGACGTGGAGAGCAATGCGCCGAGCGCGTCACGGACGTCCCCGTGCACCCACACAGGGCGCGGCTCTACCGGCGGCACGGTGACCTCCGGCGGCTCTTGCTTGGCACCGTCCACGTACTTGTAGAAGCCCTCGCCCGTCTTGCGTCCGTGCAGACCGGCCTCTAGACGCGCCCGTCCGAGCCTGGACGGACGGAACCGGGGCTCGGTGTAGAACCCCGTCCAGATGGACTCCATCACCGGGTGCGACACGTCCATGCCCGTGAGGTCGAGCAGCTCGCACGGCCCCATCTTCAGGCCCAGGACGTCCCGCGAGATGCGGTCGATGTCGACGGGCTCGGCGGCCCCCTCGGACAGGATCTGGAGAGCCTCCGTCACCAGGCCGCGCCCAGCGTGGTTGACGAGGAACCCGGGCGCGTCCGGCGCGAGCACGGGTTCGTGACCGAGGCGCCGGACGAGGTCGGCGAGCGCACCCGGGATCCACTCCGCCGTACGCGCCCCCGGAATCACCTCGACGAGACGCATCAGCGGCACCGGATTGAAGAAGTGCAGCCCCGCCACCCTGGACGGATCCTCCAGCGCCGCCGCGATCGCCGTGACGGGCAGCGAACTGGTGTTGGTCACCAGGACCGTGTGCTGCGGGCAGACCTTCTCTAGGGACGCGAAAAGTTCGCGCTTGGTGTCGATGTCCTCCCGGACCGCCTCCACCACGAGATCGCAGTCCTGGAACGGGGTGAGCGGCTCCCCGACCGGCCGGAGCCGTCCCTTGGCCGCCGCAGCCTCCTCGGCGGTCATGCGCCCCTTGCCCGCGAGCTTGTCGAACATGCCGCCGATGTACTCGGCCGCGCCGACCACGGCCTCCATGCGGATGTCGGCCAGCTCCACGGTCAGCCCGCCCGCCGCGGCGAGCTGCGCGATCCCGCGCCCCATCGCCCCGGTGCCGATGACGCGGATCGTCGTGACCCGCCGCGCCCAGTCCTCCACCGTCGCCTCCTCGATCGTCCGCCTCCACCGCATTCAACCCTCCATCGGACGGAAGCCCGGAGGCCGCCCTGCCGAACGGAGGCCGTAGCCTGCGGGGTACCCGGTAGCACAGCCTGGAGGAGCCACCATGCGCGACGCGGTGATCTGCGAGCCGCTGCGGACCCCGATCGGCCGGTTCGGCGGGGCGCTGAAGACCGTCCCTCCCGTCCAGCTCGCCGCCACCGTCATCCGCGCGCTGGTGGAGCGCACCGGGCTGCCCGGCGACGCGATCGACGAGGTCGTCCTCGGGAACTGCTACCCCACGGCCGACGCCCCCGCCATCGGACGCGTCGCCGCGCTCGACGCCGGCCTGCCCATCTCCGTCGGCGGCTCGCAGGTCGACCGGCGCTGCGGGTCCGGGCTCCAGGCGGTGCTGGACGCGGCCATGCAGATCCAGACCGGCGTCAGCGACCTGGTCATCGCGGGCGGCGCGGAGAGCATGAGCAGCGCACCCTTCTATACGACGCAGGCGCGGTGGGGCGTGCGCGGGCCTTCCCTCGAACTGCACGACGCGCTCGCGCAGGGCCGCGTCACCGCCGGCGGCGTCAACCACCCAGTGCCCGGCGGGATGCTGGAGACCGCCGAGAACCTGCGCCGCGAGTACGGCATCGGACGCGAGGAGCAGGACGAGCTGGCCGTCCGCTCCCACCGGCGCGCCGTCGCCGCCCAGCAGTCCGGGGTGTTCGCGGAGGAGATCGTCCCGGTGACCGTCGCGTCCCGGAAGGGGGACACGGTCGTCGACACCGACGAGCACCCGCGCCCCGACACCACGATGGAGAGCCTGGCGAAGCTGCGTCCCGTCCTCGGTAAGAAGGACGCCGAAGCCACCGTGACCGCGGGCAACGCCAGCGGCCAGAACGACGCGGCCGCCGCCTGCGTCGTCACCACTCCCGAGCGCGCCGCCGAGCTCGGGCTGCGGCCGCTCGTCCGGCTCGTCGCGTGGGGCCGTGCCGGGGTGCCGCCGGCGACGATGGGCATCGGGCCCGTCCCCGCCACGGCGAAGGCGCTCGCCGCCGCCGGGCTCACCCTTGCCGACATCGACCTCATCGAGCTGAACGAGGCGTTCGCCGCGCAGGTCCTCGCGGTCACCCGCGAATGGGGCCTGAAGGACGCCGACTGGGACCGCGTCAACGTGCACGGCTCCGGCATCTCCCTCGGCCACCCCGTCGGTGCGACCGGCGCCCGCATCCTCGCCACGCTCGCCCGCGAGATGCACCGCCGCGGTGCCCGCTACGGCCTGGAGACCATGTGCATCGGCGGCGGCCAGGGCCTCGCCGCCGTCTTCGAACGCGTCTAGCCCGGCCGTCCGGCGTGGGCGCCGGCTAGGTCAGCGCCGGCGCGACCCCGGGAGCGGCGAGCAGCACCAGCCCGAAGACGATCATCGCGGCGCCGAGCGGCCGGCTCAGGCGCTCCCCGTGCCGCCAGACCTTCTCGGCGAGGATCACCGCGGCGATGACCCCCATCCAGACCAGGCTCATCATCCCGGCGGCGAGCAGCACGGCCATCAGCGCCCAGCAGCAGCCGAGGCAGAAGGCCCCGTGGTGGACGCCGGCGAGCAGCGCGCCGCGGGGGCCCGCGGTGATCCGCTCGCCGTGCCGCACGACGACGGCGAGGGGCGAGCGGCACAGCCGCAGGCACGCCCGTTTCAGCGGGCTGAGCTGGTAGGCGCCCGCGAACAGCAGCACCGCGGCGCCCGCCCGCACGGCGGTCGCCGGGTCGCCCGCCGCCGCCACCGGCTGGAACACCAGGAACAGCCCGTACGCCGCCACCCCGGCCGCCGCCCACACGGCCAGGTAGCCCGCCGCGAGGAGGTAGGCGGTCGTCCTCCCCGCGCCGCGCCGCCGCATCAGCCGGTCGATCCGGACGATCACCGGTGTCACCGCGGGCAGCATCATCGCGGCCATCATCACCAGCCAGGTGCCGAGGAACAGGCCCGCGCCGATGGACCGATCCGTCGGCATCCCCGCCATCCCGTCCCCGGAGCGTCCGGCGCCGCCGGTCAGGATCCCGGCGCGCATGTCCGGCATGGCCAGCCGGTGGACCGCCAGCCAGGCGAGCGCGGACAGCACGAGAAGGACCAGGACGAACAGGCCCTCCCGCATCCGCCCGCGCGCACCGGCCGGGGCATCGTGCGCGCGCTCGGCGCCGGATCCGCGCCGTCGTGGCGGGACGTGGCCGAGGTGGCGCTCATGCGTCAGCATCGGCGGGCTCCTAGTCGGGTCCGGTCCAGTCGAACGGGATGTGCTTGCTGGAGCGGCCGTCCCACTCCCAGCTGAATCCGTAGGCGTCGGCTCGGTCGGTGATGGCGCGGCCCCAGGTGGCGACCTGGCCCGGACCGGTCTCCGCACCGGGAGGGTTGAGGGTCTGCACCCGCGCGCCCTCGGGCGTCGTGGGCCCGGTCAGCGCCTCGGCCCGCGCCACGACCCGGCCGGGCACCTCAGCGCCCCAGGTGGCGAGGTCCTCGTCGACCGAGATCGTCACGGGCGAGAACTCCAGCCCGCGCACCTCGGGGGCGAGCATCCCCACCAGCTGGGCCGGCCAGCCGCCGGCCTCCCCGCCGAAGATCTTCCCGAGCGCCGCGCGCTGGGCGTCGTCGGCGCGCTCGTCCAGGAAGACGGCCGCGTAGGCGTCGGAGTGCTCGCCCCACACGTTCCCGACGAACGAGCCGAGCATCAGGACGTTGAGGCCGTCGAGCGGGACCTCTCCGTACCGTCCTTCACGGATGCGCCATGCCAGCACGCCGTCGCAGTCGCCGTACGTGGGGGACTGCGCGTAGGTGCACGGGCACGGGATGGTGCATTTGCAGACATCGAACCAGTCGCCGGCGACGTGCCAGCGCGGGATGCCGGTGGTCTCGGTCATGATCCCCCCTCGGATCGGGACCGGACGCACCCCACCCACAATCCTCACAAACCGCCTGATCGGGGACCAGGTGAGGGAGGTAAAACCTCGACCCCGCCGGGGGCGGCGGGGTCAGGCGCCGTCGGGCGTCCAGGACGGGTCGCGGCCGGTCATGGCGATGAGGCGGTCGAGGGCGGGCGCGTCATCGGAGGCCGGCACGGCGGGGCCGAAGAGGCCGGGGACGCCCTTGCCGCCGCTCTGCTCGACGGCCGGGGAGACGAAGGCGAGGCACGACTCGATCTCGTCCGCCCCGGCCGTGTAGGGCTGGCCGCTGGCGCGGGCGACGTCCCAGCCGTGGACGACCAGCTCGTTCATCGCGACGTTCCCGGCGTCCGCGCCGGGCATCGCGATGCCGCCGGCCTCGGTCATGCCCTGCCAGGCGTCGGGGGAGCGCCATGCGGCGGCGAGCGCGTCGAGCTGCTCGGGGATGCGGGTGCGCCAGTCCGCGGGGAGGTCGGACGAGGCGACGGACGGAGGCTGGGAGCCGCCTTCTGGGATGTCCTTGGTCGCGGCCTGCGTGAAGGCGAGGACCAGCCCGTCCACGTGGCCGATCAGGGCGGCGAGCGGGGTGTCCTCGCACGGCGTCGGGGCGGTGAGCTGGGCGTCGCGGACGCCGGCGAGCAGCTCGGCCATCCGCCGGGCGGCGGGGGTGAGGTCTGGCGTCGAGGTCATGAGGACTCCGTTCGACGTACCGGTGGCTGGGAACCGCCCTGGACGGGCGGGCTTTCCTGGTATGGACTCGGGAACCCGCTGATTCTCATCGGTGCACGAGATCTCTAAGGTGGACGGGCGGCACGGCCGCGGGTCGTGACGCTTCCGGGGTGCGAGGAAGGGGCCGGGAGCGTCCTGACCAGCGCAGGTGACGCATAAGCTACTACCGAGTAGTATTCGGGCCCCGGGTGAAGAGCAGTCTGTCGCGAGCCCTACGCTGACTGCCAGCACCCGTACCCCAGGAGGACGGAACAGTGTTCTGGATCACGTTGGTCATCGGGCTCGCCGGTACGGCGGTCGCTTTGGCGCTCGCCGCGCGGCGGGTGCTGTTCCTGTACACCATCGCCAAGAGCGGGCAGCCCGACCCTGAGCGGACGCTGCAGCTCAAGCGGGAGCCGCAGAAGGCGGTCGAGGGCCAGGCCGTGGAGGTCCTGGGGCAGCGCAAGCTGCTGAAGTGGACCGTGGCCGGTGCCGCGCACTTCGCGGTGATGTGGGCGTTCTTCCTGCTGGCGACCGTGTACCTGGAGGCGGCCGTCCAGCTGCTGTTCGGCCTGGAGGCGCACATCCCGGGCCTGCAGACCTGGGGGCCGATCGGGTTCGTGCAGGACACCATCGCGCTGGCGTGTCTGGCCGGCCTGATCGTGTTCACCGCGATCCGGGTGAAGAACTCGCCGAAGCGGCTGGGCCGCAAGTCGCGGTTCAAGGGCTCGCACCTGTCCGGCGCGTGGATCACGCTGTTCATGATCTTCAACGTGATCTGGACGATGTTCTTCTTCCGGGGCGTCGAGGTCGCGCGCGACAACTTCGGCTACGGCGGCGCCGCCTACTTCTCCCACCTCACCGGCAAGCTGTTCGACGGGATCGGCAGCGACGGCACCCTGGAGGTGCTGGAGTCGGTCGGGCTGCTGCTGCACATCGGCGTCGCGCTGGTGTTCCTGGTGTTCGTCGTCCACTCCAAGCACCTGCACATCTTCCTGGCCCCGCTGAACGTCATGTTCAAGCGCCGGCCGGACGGCCTGGGCGCCGCGCAGCCGATGATGTCGGGCGGCAAGCCCCTCGACTTCGAGGAGGCCGACCCCGACGAGGACGTCTTCGGCCGCGGCAAGATCGAGGACTTCACCTGGAAGGGCTTCCTCGACATGGCGACCTGCACCGAGTGCGGTCGCTGCCAGTCCCAGTGCCCGGCCTGGAACACCGGCAAGCCGCTGTCGCCGAAGATGCTCATCCTGGAGCTGCGCGACCACGCCCTCGCCAAGGCCCCCTACTTCACCGCCTCGGAGGAGCAGCGGGAGAAGTTCACCGACGAGCAGAAGCTCGCCATGCAGGTGGACAAGGAGCTGGTCGGCGACGACGGCGTCATCCACCCCGACGTGCTGTGGTCCTGCACCAACTGCGGCGCCTGCGTCGAGCAGTGCCCGGTCGACATCGAGCACATCGACCACATCCTGGACATGCGCCGCTTCCAGGTCATGATCGAGTCCTCGTTCCCCAGCGAGGCCGGCGTGATGCTGAAGAACCTGGAGAACAAGGGCAACCCGTGGGGCATGTCGGAGATGAAGCGCCTCGAATGGATCGAGGAGCTGGACTTCGAGGTCGAGGTCGTCGACGACAAGGTCTCCGAGGACACCGAGTACCTGTTCTGGGTCGGCTGCGCCGGTGCCCTGGAGGACCGGGCCAAGAAGACCACCAAGGCCGTCGCCGAGCTGCTGCACATCGCGGGCGTGAAGTTCGCGGTGCTGGGCCCGATGGAGGCGTGCACCGGTGACCCGGCCCGCCGGCTGGGCATGGAGTTCGTGTTCCAGATGCTCGGCCAGCAGAACGTGGAGACCCTCAACGACGCGGGGGTGAAGAAGATCGTGGCGACCTGCCCGCACTGCTTCAACACCCTGGCCAACGAGTACCCGCAGATCGGCGGGAACTACGAGGTCGTCCACCACACCCAGCTGCTGGCGCACCTGGTCGAGTCGGGCAAGCTCACCCCGGTCACCCCGATCGAGGAGAACATCACCTACCACGACCCCTGCTTCCTGGGCCGCCACAACAAGGTCTACAAGCAGCCGCGCGACATCATGGCCACCGTCCCGGGCGTCAAGACCCAGGAGATGCACCGCCACAAGGACCGCGGGTTCTGCTGCGGCGCCGGCGGCGCGCGGATGTGGATGGAAGAGCGCATCGGCAAGCGCATCAACACCGAGCGCGTGGACGAGGCGCTGGAGACCGACCCCGACACCGTCTCCACCGCCTGCCCGTTCTGCCTGGTGATGCTCGGCGACGCCATCAACGAGAAGAAGAACGAGGGCGCCGCCAAGGAGACCCTGGAAGTCGTGGACGTCTCCCAACTCCTCATCCGCTCCATCAAGGGCGAGGCAAGGCCGCCGAGGAGAAGGAGCCCGTCGCCGCCGAGTAGCGCGGCGGGTCTCCGGCCCGGCGGCGGACCTCAGCCCCCGGCGGCGGGCGCCGCCGGGGCGCCGAACTCCTCGTCGGGCACGGCGGCGTCCGTGTTCGGCGGGACGGCGATCAGCGTCTCGCGCAGGGCGTGCACCGTCTGGAACGGCATGATCTGGCGGTGGACGAGGTCGTCGACGGTGGCGAGCGGGCCCTGCGCCGTCCGGGACAGCACGATCAGCTTGGCGTGGGACGGCTCCAGGCCCGGCAGCGCGGCGAGCACGTGCTCGGGCGCCGTGTTGACGTCGATCAGGCCCCCGTCGTCGAAGGCGCGGGCCACGTCGGGACGTCCGATCCCCAGGTGGCGCGCCACCTCCGGGTGATGCGCCACCAGGGAACGCGCCTGCTCCCGGCGGACCCGCTGCTCGATCATCGGGACGGCCATCGCGGCCGCCGCGCGCTCGTCGTCCGGTGGCGGCGGCGACCACGGCTCCGCCGTCAGGACCACGAGGTGGACGGCGCCGCCCAGCATCGTGGCCAGCAGCGAGAACATCATCGGGACGTCCCACCAGGTCGTCTGGTCGACGTCCGAGGCCAGGGCGCTGCCGAAGCCGAGGACCGTCAGCCCGAGCTGGACGGCCGACGCCAGGGCGAGCCACCAGCTCCGGCGCCGGGCCGCGAAGTAGGCGAGCACCGCCCACGTCGCGAGCCCGAGGCTGAGCAGCGGGATCGACGCCAGGACGGCCCGCAACGGCCACGCAGGCCGCTTCTTCTCGACGGGAGCGGGCCATGCCCCCCAAGCGGCGGGCGCCGCCGAGTACCCGGCCACGCCGTTGCCGAAGGCGGATCCGTTGGCGACGGCCGGACCGTTGTAGGAGGGCCAGGCCGGCGGAGGAGCCGGTGCCGCGGCCGGAGCCGGGTAGGCGAGAAGCCTCCCGCCTGGAGCATCCGCTACGGGAGCGGGATTGAGGCGCGGGTCAGGAGGAGCGAACCCGGACGGGACGGGCGGCGACGGCCTCGCCACCGCCTTCACCGTGTCGGCCGCATCGGCTGCGGGCCGTCCGTCGTCGTCCGGCGGCTCGGACGCGGAACGTCTCGCCTCGCCAGGGCCGGGCGCCGCCAGCGACGGATCGGAGCGAAGGATGCCCACGTGCAGGCTCTGGAGCCGTTCGCCCGGCTCGGAGCCGAACTCCTCCGCGAAGAAGGCGCGCGCGTCCCGGTAGGCGGCCAGGGCCTCCGCCTGCCTGCCGCTCCGGTAGAGGGCGAGCATCAGCAGGTACCGGAAGCCCTCCCGGAGCGGGAACTCGGCCACCAGCCGGATCAGCTCGGGCACCAGCCGCGCGTGCTCCCGCAGGTCCAGTCCGATCTCGGCGGAGGCCTCCAGCGCGGCGGCCCGCTCCTCCTCCAGGCGGTCGCGGGCGGCGGTGAAGAAGCCGCCGTTCAGGCCGGCGAGCGCCGGGCCGCGCCACATGTCCAGCGCGTCCCGCAGCAGGGTCCCGGCCCGCGCGACGTCGCCAGCGGCCCGCTCGGCGAGGGCCTCTTTCACGCGGTCCCGGAAGACGTCGGCGTCGAGCCCTCCGCGCGGGACGTGCAAGGCGTATCCCGCACCGGACAGCGTCAGCAGCCGTCCCGGGGAGCGCGGCGAGCGGTCGGGCTCCAGCACGCGGCGCAATCCGGCCACATATTTCTGGACGACGTTCGCGCCATTGTCGGGAGGCTCGTCGCCCCACACCGCGTCCACGATCGCGGTCGTCGGCACCGGCCGGTTCGGTGTCAGCAGCAGCACGGCGAGCACGGCCTGCTGCTTGCCGGGGCCCAGGTCGAGCGGCTGTCCGTCCCGCCACGCGGCCGGCCGGCCCAGGATCTCGAAGCGCGGAGACG
>NZ_VCKZ01000351.1 GCF_005889745.1 Actinomadura geliboluensis | reverse complement strand
GCCCTGGCGCGCGAGCTCGGCGCGATCCTGGCCCGCCTGCACACGATGGCCCCGGTCCCGGACCTCCCCGACCTCGACCCCCTCGACGCCCTCACCGAGTACTACGCGAACTTCGAGGCCCGCCCCGCCGTCGAGCTGGCGCTCCGCTGGCTGGACGGCAACCGCCCGCCCGCCTCGGGCCGCCGCACGGTCGTGCACGGCGACTTCCGCAACGGCAACCTGATGATCGACGAGACCGGCGTCCGTGGCGTCCTCGACTGGGAGCTGACCCATCTCGGCGACCCGGCCGAAGACCTCGGCTGGCTCTGCACCAAGGCGTGGCGCTTCAACTCCCCGCACCCGGTGGGCGGCTTCGGCCCCCGCGAGGAGCTCCTCGCCGGCTACGCCGACGCGGGCGGCACCCCGCCCACGCCTGAGGAACTCCACTGGTGGGAGGTCTACGGCACTCTCCGCTGGCTGATCCTGTGCCGCCACCAGGCCGAGCGCTATCTGACCGGCTCAGACCCGTCCATCGAGTACGCCGTCCTGGGCCGCAAGGTCTGTGAACAAGAACACGACCTGCTCCTTGCTTTGGGCCTGACCGCACCCACGACCGTCCAAGACCCCCTGGAAACCGCGCAGAACACGAGCACGCCACCGCATGACCGTCCTGACGCGTCCACCCTCATCGACGCAGTGGGCGCGTTCCTCCTCCAGGCAGAGCAACCCGACGACCGCCTGCGCTTCCACGCCCGTGTAGCCGCTGCGGCCCTGGTCATAGCCCGCCGGGAACTCCTCCTAGGCGACGCTCACAAGGCGGCCCACGAGAAGCGCCTCCGCAACCTCGACTGCGAATCCGACACCGACCTGGCCAAGGCCATCCGCGAAGGCACTCTGGACTCCCGGATGGACGAGGTCACCCGGGCGGTTCGCGACTCGGTAGTGGACAAACTCACAGTCGCCAACCCGCGGCACCTCTCTCTCCCCGGCGCCTGACCGCGCGGGCCGCCGTCCCCGCCGCACAGTGACTCCGCGCGGTGGCCCGTCAGGAGAGGTGGTACTTCATGCCCATGTGGGAGGGGCGGAAGCCGATCTTCTGGTAGAAGCGGATCGCGTCGGGGCGCTGGCGGTCGGTGGTGAGCTGGACGACGCGGCAGCCGCGGGCGCGGGCGCGGTCGATGGCGTAGTCGATCATGAGCTGGCCGACGCCGCGGCCGCGCTGCTCGGCGGCGATGCGGACGCCCTCGATCTGGGCGCGCTCGCCGCCGGTGTAGGTCAGGCCGGGGATGAAGGTGAGCTGGAGGGTGCCCGCGAGCTCGCCCTCGACCTCCGCGACGATCACCGTGTTGTTGGGGTCCTTCTCGATCGCTGCGAAGGCGGTGAAGTAGGCCTCCGGGATCTCCTCGCCCGGTGTTTCACGGGTCGATCCCAGGGGATCGTCGGCGAGAAGCCGGACGATCTGGGGGAGATCGGCCGCCGTCGCCTCGCGGAAGGTCACTTCTTGATCACGCTGCACACCCCACAGGTTATCCGGACGCTAAGTTGCAACGTTCACGCATGTCTTGTAGTACTACGTGTCGTAGTACTACGTTGAGTGGAGACCACCCCGGCCGAGGAGAACCCCGCACGGTGGTCTCGTCGCGGCGCAGGGAGAAGCCAATGCACGTCAACGAGAACAACGAGAACGAGGAGCACTGGACGGACCACGCCATCTGCCGCGGTGCCGATCCGGACCTGTTCTTCCCGATCGGCTACTCGGCGCCGGTGCTCCAGGCGCAGGAGGACGCCGCCAAGGCGATCTGCGCGAACTGCCCCGTGAAGGCCGAATGCCTCGCGTGGGCGCTGAAGGTCGGTGAGCCCGACGGCATCTGGGGCGGCACGACCCCGGAGGAGCGCCGCTACCTCCGCCGGACGGCCGAGGCCCCGGCGCGGCGCCCGCTGCCCGTCATCGTGGTGCGCGGCGACGCCTCCGAGTCGGAGCACGCCTCCGCCGCCTAGCCGGACTCCGCCGCCTAGGGCAGCAGGGCCACCTTGCCCACGACGCGGCGGTTCAGCAGGTCGTCCAGGACCTCCGCCACCGACGCGAGCGGTGCCGTGCGGGGCGGCACCGGGGTGAGGTCCCCCTTGGCGACCATGGCGAGGAGCTCGTCCAGGAGGGCGCGCTGCGCCTCGGGGTTCGCCATCGCCCAGGCGCCCCAGTCGACGCCGACGATCGCGCGGTTGCGCAGCAGCACCTGGTTCAGCGGGAGGGACGGGATGTCCCCGGACGCGAACCCGATCACGACGTAGCGGCCCCGTTCGCGCAGGGAGCGCAGGGCGGGGTCGGCGAGGGCGCCGCCGACCGGGTCGTAGACCACGTCCACGCCGCCGTCCGACCACGCGCGGGCGGCGGTTTTGACGTCGGCGGTGCCGATGGCGTCGTCCGCGCCCGCGTCACGGGCGGCCTGCTGCTTGCCGTCCGTGGACGCCGCCGCGAGGACGCGGGCGCCCATCGCCTTCGCGATCTGCACCGCGGCCAGGCCCACACCGCCGCCGGCGCCCAGGACGAGCACCGACTCGCCCGGCCGGAGCGCCGCGCGGTCGCGGAGGGCGAACAGGGCGGTGCAGTAGCTCTGGGTGAACGTGGCGGCGCGGGGGAAGTCCAGTTCGTCCGGGATCGGGACGGCCGAGGCCGCGGGCACCGCCACCTCGGTCGCGAAGCCGCCGAGCCCGCACATCGCGAGGACGCGCTCCCCGGACGGCAGCGTCCCCGCCACCTCGCTGCCCGGCACGAACGGCAGCGGCGGCTTGATCTGGTACCGGCCCTGGACGAAGAGGGCGTCCACGTAGTTGACCCCCGCCGCCTCCACGGTGACGAGCACCTGGCCGGGGCCGGGGACGGGGGAGGCGGTCTCCGTGACGGCGACCGAACCGAGCTTCTCGCAGATCGCAGCGCGCATCCGACCACTATGCCGGAAAGGTCCGCTGGCACCTTCCCCGCGTCCCGGTCGTTGACGGTTCAGGGACGTCCAGACATACGGTGGCTGACATGAGCTATACCCCCGACCGGCAGCGTTCCGAGGAGCTGGCGAAGCACGGGTTCCGCGCGCTGTCGTCGCTCGTCCTGATCGTCTCCGTGACCGCCGTGATGTGGGTCCTGGAGGCGTTCGACTACACGACCGACGGGTGGCTCGACCGGTTCGGGATCCAGCCGCGCGACGTCAACGACCTCCCGGACATCTTCACCGCCCCGTTCATGCACGCCGGGTTCGGCCACCTGATGGCCAACACGCTGCCGTTCCTCGTGCTCGGGTTCCTCGCGGCGGCGCGCGGCATCGCCAAGTTCCTCGCGGCCAGCCTGATCATCATCGTGGTCGGCGGGCTCGGGGTGTGGTTCCTCAGCTCGGCGAACACGCTCGGCTCCAGCATCCTGATCTTCGGGTTCTTCGGCTACCTGGTCGGGCGCGGGCTCTTCGAGCGGCGGCTGGTCGACATCGGCATCGCGGTCGCCGTCGTCGCCGTCTACGGGACGATGATCCTCGGGGTCATCCCCGGCGACCCCGGCATCTCCTGGCAGGGCCACCTGTTCGGGCTGGTCGGCGGTGTGCTGGCGTCCTGGTTCCTGCGCCGGAGCTGAGCCCCGGCGCCCGGCGCGTGCACCGCGGTGACCCGGGTACCCCGGTGCCATGGCCGAGACGATCGCAGGCATCACCGTCCCCGACACACCGCTCGTCCGGGACGTGACGGAGTTCATCCGCGACACCGAGGACGACCTGCTCTACCACCACTCGCGGCGCGTGTTCCTCTTCGGCGCGCTCCAGGGCCGGGCCCGGGGGCTGGAGCCCGACCTGGAACTGCTCTACACGGCGGCGATGTTCCACGACCTCGGCCTGACCCCCGGCTACCGGGACTCGCGGCTGCGGTTCGAGGTCGACGGCGCCCACGCCGCGCGTGACTTCCTCCTTGAGCGCGGCCACGGCGAGGCCGACGCCCGCACCGTGTGGCTCGGCATCGCCCTGCACACCACGCCCGGCGTCCCCGAGTTCCTCGACCCGGTGGTCGCCCTGCTCAACGCGGGCGTGGCGACCGACGTGCTGGGCCTCGGCTACGACGACCTCACCGACGAGCAGCGCGGCGCCGTGACGAGCGCGCACCCGCGCCCGGACTTCAAGAACCGCATCCTCCGCGCGTTCACCGACGGCAACGTCCACCGCCCGGAGACGACCTTCGGCAACATGAACGCCGACGTCCTCCAGCACTACATGGACGGCTTCGAACGCGCCGACTTCGTCCAGCTGATCCTCGACAGCCCGTGGCCGGAGTGAGCGGCGCGGCCGGCGTCAGTTCGGCCGGACGGTGACGTCGGAGACGACCGCGTCGCGCGGCGTCTCCAGGGCCGCCACCAGGACGCGGGCGACGGTGCCCGGCGCCGCGAAGTCGTCCTCGGCGTAGTTCTGGCCCTCCTGGGCGCGCACCTTCCGCTGCATCTCCGTGGCCGTCCGGCCCGGGTAGACGGTCGTGACGCGCAGCGACGGCTCCTCCGCGCGCAGCGAGTCGGCGAGGGCGCGCAGCCCGAACTTGCTCGCCGCGTACGCCGACCACTCGGGGTTCGCGCGCAGCCCGGCGGTGGAGTTCACGAAGACGACGTGCCCCTCGGCGGCGCGCAGCGCGGGCAGCAGCAGGCGGGTCAGCTCCGCCGCCGACACCAGGTTCACCGACAGGTGCTCCATCCACTCGTCGGCCTCCAGCTCGGCGACCGGGGACAGGTGCACCATGCCCGCCGCGTGGACGACGCCGTCCAGCCGTTCCGGGATCCCGGCCATCGCGAGGGACGCCTCGATGCGGCGCGGCTCCGTCAGGTCCAGCGGGACGGTCGCGACGGTCCCGGCGCGCGGCGGCGCGCTCAACGCGCCGGGGTTGATGACCTGGGTGGCGGCGTGCGCGCCCGTCTCCAGCGTCCTGGCGAGCGCGCCGAGGCGCTCGGGGGAGCGGCCGGTGAGGATCAGGTCGTGCCCGCGCTCGCGGAGCAGTTCGGCGACCGCCGTGCCGATGCCGCCCGTCGCCCCCGTGATCAGATACGTGCCCATGGAGTCCCATTCTCGTCGGTCCCTATCCGGGTGGACGCCCGGGGCGGGGTGTTGGTTCGGCGCCCGGCCGGGGCCCGGCCGCTCGGCCGGGCCGGCCGGAGGCGCGGCTAGTTGGGGCGCAGCACCCGGGTCACGCCGGCGATCAGCGCCGTGGCGAGCACCCAGCCCGTCGTGACGAGCCCGTAGGCCACCCACCGGGTCCAGGCCACCGCGTCGTAGGACAGCTGCTGCCCGAACGTGTCGAGCGGGATCAGCAGGTCCAGCGTGTAGATCAGCGCGTGGAAGGCGGGCAGCTCGTTGCCCGGCTTCACCGGACGCGGGTGCTCGATGGAGAACACCGTCGTCCCGAGGGCGAGCAGCGCGGCGAACCACGCGAACGCGAGCCACGGCCGGTAGCCGAACCCGACCGTCCAGTCCAGGAAGTGGTTCCACGCCTTGGCGACGGGGTGCAGCCTGCGGCGGCGGGCGCGCAGCTTCGCGAGCTGGACCTTGCGCGCGAGGTCGTCGTGGCCGATGCCGTGGTACCAGGCGGCGAGCTGCTCGTACGGCTGGAGGTGGAACTCCTTGTCCCGCGACACCCAGCTCAGCCGGTCCTTGAACTCGGCGCCGCGCAGCGTCTGGTACGTCATGCCGTTCAGGTACAGCTCGTCCGGCCAGACGGACGGGTGGTCCATGATCATGTCGATCCGGGAGAACGACAGCGACACCCGGCCCTTGATCTGCTCCTCCGGCCACAGGAGCAGCTCGTCGGCCTGGATGTGGCTGGCGTGCAGCGCCATCCGCGCCGGGTCGGTGGAGTCGAGGTGCGCCCGGCTGAACGACAGGATGCCGTTGAAGCGGCCGCTGCGCAGCCGGACCGTGCCGTGCGCGGTGAAACCGTTGCTGAGCTCGGCCGCGTCCTCGACGACGATGTTCTGCGCGTCCAGGGCGATCCGGCCGGGGTTGTTCAGGACGGTCCGCTCCATGAACAGGCCGCCGTTCATCCGCGCCCCGACGAACCGGATCCCGCCGGTGATCTCGGCGTCCCGCATGAACGTGCCGGCCTCGACGACGAGCCCGCCGCTGAAGATCGCCCAGGTGGCGGGGTCGGTCACCGTGATGCGGGTGCCGTTCATCCGCAGGCCGCCGGCGAGCTGCGCCCTCGGCAGCCGCACCGAGCCGTCGATCTGCGAACCCGACAGGCTCATGTAGCCGTCCGCGCGGAGCCCGCCGCCGTCGAAGCCGGGCATCCGGCAGTTGGCGAACCGCAGCTGCCGGGTCTCGGCGTTGGAGAAGTTCGGTTCCTCGACGAGCCGGCACTCCTCCAGCCGCAGCTCGTGCTCGGTGGCGCCGCCCTTGAGGTCGATCTGCCCGGTGATGTAGGCGCCGCGCAGCCGGACGGCGGCGACCGCGCCCGGCCGGGTCTCGCCGGCGCCGAGCAGCAGCCGGGTGACGATCTCGGCGCGGACCATGCGGTCGGGGTCGGGTCCGGCGGGCAGGTCGTCGCCGAGGACGACGCGGGCGCCGGTCGGGAACGCGGCCCAGAGGCGCCGTTCCGCGTCGTTCAGTCCGGGGGGCTGGGGCACGGAACCTCTTTCTACGCGGCGATCCCCTCCGCGATCAACTTCGCGGAGGGGATGCCCCGGATCTTCCCGGGCGGACGGCCCGCGGCGGGCTAGAAGAAGCCCCGGCGGCGGCCGGCCTCCTGGAGGAAGCCGTCGAGCTGCTGCTCCCAGTTGGTGTGGTCGACGGTCGCGTAGTCGACCGTGAAGCGGCTGAACGCGTCGTGCCCCTCGGTGAACACGCCGCCGCGCTTGTCCAGCTCCAGCACGACCTCCATGGACTGCGGGTAGGACACGAACGTCACTTCGAGCTGCTTGATGCCGCGCGCGTACTGGCCCGGCGGATAGAACTCGATCTCCTGGTAGAACGGCAGCTCCTGGTGGACGCCCCAGATGCGGCCCTTCTCGCAGTCGGCGTTGCGGAACTGGAAGCCGAGGTTGGAGAAGGCCGCGAGGATGCGCTCCTGCGCGGGCAGCGGGTGGACGGCGATCGGGTCGAGGTCGCCCGGGTCGAGCGCCCCCGCCACCTCCAGCTCGGTCGCGATGCCGACCGTGGTGCCGTGCAGGGGGCGTCCGTACATGTGCGTGAGGGGAGCTTCCCACGGGATGGGCATCTGGAACGGGATGCTGTGCCGGGCGCCCTCCTGGAGGCTGAAGCTGCCCGCGACCGGCATCTTCGCGTACTCCAGGTTGGACGTGTACTCGTTGTCGCCCGACTCGACCTCGACCCGGGTGCGCAGCGCGAGGTTCACCGACTTGATGTCGGAGTTGTACTGGCCGCCGATGATGGTGACCTCGCCCGTGACGACGCCGCCCGGCGTCGTGTTCGGGTCGTGCAGGATCGTTTCGATCGACGGGCCGCCGATGCCCATCGCCTGCCGCAGCTTCTTGAAGACCAAGGTCGGTCCCTCCCGTGTCCGAGCACTCCCCGCGCTCTCGTCCGATAGACGCTGCTACGGGAGATTACGTTCCGCGGAAACGGTGGTGACCTGCGAACGGCCGGGTCCGCTGGCCGCCTGCGGCCAGCGGACCCGCCGCCGGGCGCTCAGTGGCCGCCCGCGAGGTTCAGTCCGATCACGCCGAGGATGATGAGCGCGAGCGCGCCGATCCTGACGGCGGACACCTGGTCGCCCATGACGAGCATGCCGAGCGCCGCCGTCCCGACGGCGCCGATGCCCACCCAGACGGCGTAGGCGGTGCCGACGTCGAGGTGCTTCAGGGCCAGGCTGAGCAGCCCGAAGCTGGTGACGGCGAACACGGCGAAGCCGACGGACGGCAGCGGCTCGGTGAAGCCCTTGCTGCCCTTCAGGCAGAGGGCCATCGCGACCTCGACGAGGCCGGCGACGATGACGAGGACCCAGGCCATGGATGCGCTCCCGGTGCGAGACGACGGTGGTCACGCGTCGTCTTCGCTTTCCGGGTACGGCGCACCTCGTCCGGGAGGGCCGGTGCCCTCGGCCCCGGCGTCCTCGTTCCCGTCAACGGCCCGTCGCGGCGGGTTGTTCCCTGTACGAGCGGCCGAGCGCCCGGTACTCCCAGCCCGCCGCGCGCCACTGCGCGGCGTCGAGCGCGTGCCGCCCGTCCACGATCCGCCGGTGCCGGACGACCCCGGCCAGCGCCTCCGGGTCGACCTCCCGGAAGTCCGACCACTCGGTCAGCAGGACGACGACGTCGGCGTCCCGCGCGACGTCGAGCGCGCTCTCGCCGTACCGCAGCTCGGGGAACGCGGCGCGCGCGTTGCCGAGCGCGGCCGGGTCGTAGACGCGGACGTCGCCGCCGAGGCCGTGCATGGTGCGGGCCACGTCCAGCGCGGGCGCGTCGCGGATGTCGTCGGAGTTGGGCTTGAACGCCGCGCCCCACGCGGCGATGCGCTTGCCGGCGAAGTCGCCGCCGAGCAGCTCCCGGACGAGGTCGACGGTGCGGGCCCGGCGGCGCCGGTTGATGTCGTCCACCTGGCGCAGGAACGACACGGCCTGCCCGACGCCGATCTCCTCGGCGCGGTGCGCGAACGCGCGGATGTCCTTCGGCAGGCAGCCGCCGCCGAAGCCGAGCCCGGGGCGCAGGAACTTGCCGCCGATGCGGTCGTCCAGCGCCAGCGAGTCGGCGAGGTCCTTGACGTCGGCGCCGACCGCCTCGCACACCTCCGCCATCGCGTTGATGTAGGAGATCTTGGTGGCGAGGAAGGAGTTGGCGGCGACCTTGACCAGCTCGGCGGTGGCGAGGTCGGTGCGGATGACCGGGGTGCCGAGGTCGAGGACGGGTTTGAACGCCGCCCGCAGCTGCTCGTCCGCCCAGTCGGACGCGACGCCGAACACCATGCGGTCGGGGCGCAGGGTGTCGTCGACGGCGAAGCCCTCGCGCAGGAACTCGGGGTTCCAGGCCAGCTCGACCTCGTTGCCGGCGGGCGCCAGCTCCTGGACGAGGCCGGTGAGCCGCGCGGCCGTCCCGACCGGCACCGTGGACTTGCCGACGACGAGGGCCCGGCGGCGCAGGTGGGGGGCGAGCGCGCGGACGGCGGCGTCGAGGTAGCTCAGGTCGGCGGCGTCCGAGCCGGCCTGCTGCGGGGTTCCCACGCACAGGAAGTGGACGTCGCCGAACGCGCCCGCCTCCTCGAACGAGGTGGTGAACCGGAGCCGGCCGGAGTCGAGCGCCTTGGTGAGCAGCTCCGGCAGCCCGGGCTCGAAGATGGGGACCTCGCCGGACGCCAGCCGGTCGATCTTGTGCCGGTCGACGTCCACGCCGAGGACCTCGTAGCCGAGCACCGCCATGCAGATGGCGTGCGTGGCGCCGAGGTAGCCGGTTCCGATGACGGTCAGCCTCGGGGCTCCGGGCTCCTCCTGGTTCATGCGCACCTCCTCGTGCCTCACGATGTTCACGCCCCCGCCCGATCTTCCCACCACGCCCGGGCGGCCCGGCGGAGGGCCCTGTCTCTTATACACAG
>NZ_VCKZ01000350.1 GCF_005889745.1 Actinomadura geliboluensis | reverse complement strand
CACCAGGGCCACCCGGATCGCCGAGCAGGCCCTCGGACGGGACGCCGCCGACGTGGTGGTCCTCTACCAGGGCAAGACCACGGTCGATGATCCGTCCTACCGGACGTCGGTCGAGCGGGCGCTGGGCGCGCTGCCGAAGGACAAGGTCACTTCCGTCGGCACCTACTGGACGACCAAGGCCCCGCAGTTCGTCAGCGGTGACCGCACGTCCACCTACGCCGTGCTCGAAATGGCCGGGGCCGACGATGCCGCCCGGACGAGCTCCTACGAGGCGATCAAGGACGAGCTGACCGAGGTCGGCGGCGGGCTCACCGCGAAGGCGGGCGGGCCGGTCGCGACCTCCGCCGCCATCGACGAGCGCGTCACCTCCGACATCACCCGCGCCGAGGCCATCGCCATGCCGGTGCTGCTCGTGCTGCTCGTGCTGATCTTCGGCGGGCTGGTGGCGGCCGGCCTTCCGCTGCTGGTCGGCGGGTTCGCGATCCTCGGCTCGTTCACCGCGCTGCACGCGCTGGCGTACGCCACCGACGTGTCGATCTTCGCGGTGAACATCACGACGTTCCTCGGGCTCGGCCTCGCGATCGACTACGGCCTGTTCGTGGTGAGCCGCTTCCGGGAGGAGCTCAGGCGGGACGGGGCCTCGGTCGAGGACGCCCTTGCCGCGACGATGAACACCGCCGGGCGCACCGTCGCGGTGTCCGGCGTCACGGTCGCGATCTCGCTGTCCGGGCTGCTGCTGTTCGACCAGAACTTCCTGGTCTCGATGGGCTACGGCGGCATCGCGACCGTGTTCGTCTGCATGCTCGGCGCGCTGACGGTGCTGCCCGCGCTGCTCGCCGTCCTCGGCCCGAAGGTCGACGCGCTGCCGCTGTGGCGCCGGCGCGGGGAGTCCCGGGGCTGGTGGGCGCGGCTCGCGCACAGCGTCATGCGGCGCCCGGTCGTCTACGTCGTGGCCACGGTGGCGCTGCTCCTCGCGCTCGGCGCCCCGTTCCTGCGCATCAACTGGGGCGGCGTCGACGCCGCCGCGCTGCCGGCCGGCACCGACGCCAGAGCCGTCGCCGAGGCCCTGGACACGCGGTTCCCGCGCAACGCCACCACCCCGGTCAACGCGATCGTCACGGGGACGTCCGACCGGGCCGCGATCGACGCGTTCGGCGACCGGCTGGCCGCGCTGCCCGGCGCCGCCGGGGCCACCGTGACGGGATCGGAGGGCACGACGACGCGGATCGCGGTCCGCTACGACGCCGACCCCTACTCCGACACGGCGCGCGAACTCGTGCAGAAGGTGCGGGACGCGCCGGCGCCGCCGGGCGCGCAGGTCCACGTGGGCGGCGCCACCGCCGACGTCGTCGACGAGGTCGGCGGGCTCGGCGGCACGCTGCCGTGGCTGGCGCTGCTCGTCGGGGGCGCGACGTTCCTGCTGCTGTTCCTGGCGTTCGGGTCGGTGGTGCTGCCGCTGAAGGCGATCGTGATGAACCTGCTGTCGCTGTCGGCCACCTTCGGCGCCGTCGTGCTGATGTTCCAGGACGGCCACCTGTCCGGCCTGCTCGGCTTCACCCCGATGAGCGCGATCGCGCCCGCGATGCCGATCCTGATGCTGGTGATGCTGTTCGGGATCTCGATGGACTACGAGGTGTTCCTGCTGTCGCGGGTCCGCGAGGAGTACGACCGGACGGGCTCGAACACCGCGGCCGTCGCCGCCGGCATGCAGCGCACCGGCGGGATCATCACCAGTGCCGCGCTGCTGTTCATCGTCGTGATCGGCGCGTTCGCCACGTCCGGCATCACGATGATCAAGATGGTGGGGGTCGGGATGGCGGTCGCGATCCTGGTGGACGCGACGATCGTGCGGGCCCTGCTCGTCCCGGCGATGATGCGGCTGATGGGCCGCGCCAACTGGTGGGCTCCCGGGCCCCTGTCCCGCTTCTACGGCAGGTACGGAATCCGTGAAGCGCCGGTCACCAATCTGCGGAAACCGCTTGTGGTCCCCCTTGAGGCGGCGCGAGACTGAACGGCATTCCACCGGCACCGCCTCGCGTGACGCGTACCGCGACGGAGCCCGTCCGGCGGATCCCATACCACAGCACACGGATGTCCCTTGGGGAGGCACCATGTCCACGCGGGTGATCATCGACGCCGAGGCGGAACTCGCGCAGCTGGAACGGCTCACCGACGCCCTGCGGGCCGCGGGCTGGGCGGTCGAGGTCGCCGCGCCCGCCGGCCGCCGCCCGTCCGCGCTCGTCGCCGACCCGCACATGCGCCGGATCAACGAGAGCGTCATCGCGGCCCCCGACGGCCCCGGCGGCTCCTGGGCCTACTTCTACGGCTGGGGCGAGCGGATCGCGCCGTGCACGGACCCGTCCGGCACCGCGGCGCTGCTCGGCCGCGTCCTCACCGCCCGCCGCGACAACTGACGGCGGGGCTCAGGCCGACTTGCGGCTCCGGCTCTTGGCGGGCTCCTTCTTCGCGCCCGACTTGGCCGGCGCCTTGCGGGCGGCGGGCTTCTTGGCGGCCGCCCCCTTGCCGGACGCGGCCTTGCCGTCCTTCTCGCCGCGGCTCTTCTTGGCGGCCTCGACGCTGGCGCGCAGGGCGCTGAGCAGGTCCGCGGCGGGCTCCTCCTCGGCCTCCTCCGGCCGGGTGACCTCCCGGCCCTCGACCTTGGCGTCGATGACCGCCTGGAGGGCCTCGCGGTAGGCGTCCTTGTACTCCGACGGGTCGAACTCGCCCTCCATCGACTCGATCAGCGAGGTCGCCATCGACAGCTCCTGCTTGCGGATCTCGATGTCCTCGTCCAGGAACGGGAAGTCGGGGGTGCGGACCTCGTCCGGCCAGAGCATCGTCTCCAGCACGAACACGCCGTTGCGGACGCGCAGCGTGGCGAGCGACTCGCGCTGCCGCAGCGCGACCTTCACGACCGCGACCTGCCCGGAGTTCTCCAGCGCGTCGCGGAGCAGCACGTACGGCTTGGCGCCCTGCGCGTCCGGCTCCAGGTAGTAGGACTTCGCGAAGTAGATCGGGTCGACCTCCTCCTGCTCCACGAACTGCAGGACGTCGATCCGGCGGCTGGACGACAGCGGCAGGTCGGCGAAGTCCTCGTCGGTGAGGATGACCATCTCGCCGGACGGCAGCTCGTAGCCCTTGGCGATGTCGGAGTACGGCACCTCCTCGCCGTCGACCGTGCAGACCCGCTTGTACTTGATGCGCCCGCCGTCCTCCCGGTGCACCTGGTGGAAGCTGACGTCCCTCTGCTCGGTCGCCGAATAGAGCTTCACCGGTATCGTCACCAGCCCGAACGAGATCGCGCCCTTCCAGATACTCCGCATGATCCGTCCTTACCCAGCACGTTCCCGCTCCTAGCGTCGCAACCTCCCGCGTTTTGCGCCAGAACGAGCCGTTGATCCTTTTCTGCGCGGCGGGACCGGGTAAGACGCCGGTATGACCATGCCGTGGCCCGTCGAGCCCATGATGGCCGCCACCGGGGAGCTGCCCCCCGACGGCGAGCGCTGGGGCCTGGAGCTGAAGTGGGACGGGGTCCGCGTCCTGGCGCACGTCTCGGCGGACGGCGTCCGGGCCGGCGGGCGGCGCGGCGGCGACGTGACGGGCCGGTACCCGGAGCTGTCCGCCCTGGCCGACCTGCTGCCCGACCACGACGTCGTGCTGGACGGCGAGGTCGTCGCCTTCGACGAGGGGCGGCCGAGCTTCGAGCGCCTCCAGCGGCGGATGCACGTCGAGCACCCCGACGCCCGGCTGATCCGCCTCGTCCCCGTCCGGTACGTGGTCTTCGACGTCTTGTACCTCGACGGGCACCTCCTCTACGACATGCCGTACACCGACCGCCGGTCGCTGCTGGCCGACCTGGACCTGGCCGGAACCGGCCCCGTGGAGGTCCCCCCGTACCTGCACGGCGCCGACGCCACGCAGGTGCGGGAGTTACTCGCCTTCACCCGCGAGCAGCGCCTGGAGGGCGTCCTCGCCAAGCGGCTCGACTCCCCCTACCGGCCCGGGCGGCGCGTCGACTTCTGGCGCAAGGTGAAGAACTTCATGACGCGCGAGGTCATCGTCTGCGGGTGGAAGCCCGGCAAGGGGCGGCGCGAAGGCGGAGTGGGGTCGCTGCTACTCGGCGAGTACGACGTGAAGGGCATGCTGGGGTTCGTCGGCCACGTCGGCACGGGCTTCACCGACCGCGCCTTGGACGAGCTGTACGAGACGCTCTGGCCGCTGCGCCGTCCGACGAGCCCCTACGACGAGGCCGTCCCGCGCGAGTTCGCCAAAGACGCCCAATGGGTTGAGCCGCAACTCGTCGGGGAGGTCGCCTACAGCGCCCGCACCCGGGACGGACGCCTCCGCTTCCCGTCCTGGAGGGGCCTGCGTGACGACAAGGACCCCCTGGAGGTCACGAGTGAGCAGTAGACCGGCGCGCGCCGAACACGCCGGACAGGGCCGTACGGGAGCCGCCGGAGGCGGTGCATGAGCGGCAAGAAGACCACAGTGGAGGTGGACGGGCAGCAGCTCTCGCTGTCCAACCTCGACAAGAACCTCTATCCGGAGTTCACCAAGGGCGAGGTCATCGACTACTACGCGCGCATCGCCCCGGTGATGCTGCCGCACCTGAAGGACCGCGCCGCCACCCGGATCCGCTGGCCGGACGGCGTCGACGGCGGCAAGTTCTTCGAGAAGAACGCGCCCTCCCACACCCCCGGCTGGATCCGCACCGCGACCGTGCCGAGCCCCGGCAGCACGCGGGGCCGCGAGACCCTCGACTACATCGTGGTGGACGACCTGCCCACGCTCGTGTGGTGCGCGAACCTCGCGGCGCTGGAACTGCACGTCCCGCAGTGGAAGGTGGGGCCGCGCGGCAAGGTGCACACCCCCGACCTCCTCGTCTTCGACCTCGACCCCGGCCCGCCCGCGACGATCGTCGAGGCGTGCAAGGTGGCGCTTCTGCTCGAAGAACTGCTCGGTGAGGACGGCCTGCAGGCGTACCCGAAGACCAGCGGCAAGAAGGGCCTGCACGTGTACGTCCCCATCAAGGAGCCGAAGGAGGCCGAGCGGACGTCGCAGTACGCCAAGGGCATCGCGGAACGGCTCGCCAAGGAGCACCCGGACCTGGTCGTCGCGAAGATGGAGAAGCGCCTGCGCAAGGACAAGGTCTTCGTCGACTGGAGCCAGAACAACCCCGCGAAGACGACCGTCGCGCCGTACTCGCTGCGCGCGGCCAGCCGCCCGTCCGTCTCGACGCCCGTCACGTGGGACGAGCTCGAATCTTGCGAGGACGCCGCGGACCTCGTGTTCTCCCCCGGCGAGGCGCTGGAGCGAGTGGACGAGCACGGCGACCTCCTGGCGCCGCTTCTGAAGGACCACCGCCCGCTCCCCTGACCTTCCCGCCCCAATTTGCGTGCCCTATGTGTTCGAACCGGCACGCTCCGGGATCGGATTCCGCCACCATGGACGCGGGGACACCGAGCGGGGCGGAAGGAAGAGCAGTTGTCGCAGAACCACTACGACGCCGTGGTCCTCGGCGGCGGGACGGCGGGGGAACTGGTCGCGGCCGGGCTCGCCCGCGCCGGCCGGGACGTCGCGCTCGTCGAGAACCGCCTGGTCGGCGGAGAATCGCCGTACTTCGCATGCGTGCCGTCGAAGTCGCTGCTGCTGTCGGCGCGGCGCGGCGAGACCTGGGAGATGGCGCTGGCGCGCCGCGACGAGCTGGCCGGACGCCGCGGCGACGATCCCGCCGTCGCGCGGATGGCCGAGGCCGGCGTGACCGTGCTGCGCGGCCGCGGCCGCGTCCTCGAACCGGGGCGCGTCGAGGTGGACGGGGCCGTGCACGGCTACGGCGACCTCGTCGTCTGCACCGGCAGCGAACCGGTGATCCCGCCCGTCGAGGGCCTCGCGGACGTCCCGCTGTGGACGAGCGCGGAGGCGCTGTCGGTGCCCGACCTGCCGCGCCGGCTGGTGATCCTCGGCGGCGGCCCGGTCGGCTGCGAGCTGGCCCAGGTGTACGCGGCGTTCGGGTCGCAGGTCGCGGTCGTGGAGGCGTCCGGGCGGCTGCTGACCGCCGAGGCGCCGTTCGCCGGCGAGGTGGTCGCGGACGCGCTGCGCCGCATGGGCGTCGACCTGCGGCTCGGCGCCGCCGTCGGCAACGTCGAGCGCAAGGACGTCGGCGTGCGGCTGTGGCTGTCGGACGGCGGGACGCTCGACGCCGACCGCGTCCTCGTCGCCGCCGGGCGCCGTCCCCGCGTGGAGGGCCTCGGGCTGGAGACCCTCGGCATCGCCGTGTCCCCGGGCGAAGGCGTCCCCGTGGACGAGACGTGCCGGGTGCCGTCCAGCACGGGGGGTGTGTGGGCGGCCGGTGACGTCACCGGCATCGCGCGGACCACGCACGCGGCCCGCTACCAGGCGCAGATCGTGCTGGCGAACCTCCTCGGGCGGCGCCGCGAGGCCGACTACCGCGCGATCCCCCGCGTCGTCCACACCTCCCCCTCCGTCTACTCGGTCGGGATCTCGCCCACGCGGGCGGCGGAACTCCGCATAGACCTCCTCACCGCCGGGTACGACCTCGCCGCGACGGCGCGGGCGGCGGTGGAGGCCGACGAGCGCGGCCGCGTCGAACTGTACGCCGACCGCTCCCGCGGGCTGCTCGTCGGCGCCGCCGCGGCCGGCCGCCATGCCGAGGAGTGGATGAGCGAGATCGCCCTGGCCATCCGCGCGGAGACGCCGCTGAGCCTGCTCGCCGACGTCGTCCACGCGTTCCCGACCTACGGCGAGGCCGTCGAGGCGCCGCTGCGGGAGCTGGCGGAGCGGTGGCGCCGCGACGGGACTTCGGAGGAGGACCGAGATGAGCGAGACCGACGACCTGGACCGGCCGGCGCCCGATGACGCCAACGAGGCCGACGCCGCCGAGCAGCGCGCCGCGCTGGACGAGACGGTGGACGGCCCCGGCACCGCCGCCCCCCTGCCGGAGGAGGCGAACGAGGCCGACGCCGCCGAGCAGCGGCGCGAGGTGCCGGTGGACGAGGACGACTACCGGTGACCGGCGTTGGTCCGCGCCACAGGTAACAAGGTTTTCGAAAAAGATCGGTGCGGGGTGGCGCCCGCCCCGGCGGGAATACACTGACCTGCGCGAAGGAACGCCGCCGCGGCGAGAATGTCCCCGACGGAGTTACTCGCGCGTAGGATGATGTGATTGTCCACACGCGGCGGACGACCCCCTCCCGCCGCGACGATTCGGTGATCGGAGAGTGTGGTGACCGCGACCCCGGACGCCCGCCCCCGCGGTACGCGGCTGCCGCGGCTGGCGCGCCGCAGGCAGCTGCTCGGCGCGGCCCAGGAGGTGTTCGTCGCGCAGGGGTACCACGCTGCGGCGATGGACGAGATCGCCGAGCGCGCAGGCGTCAGCAAGCCCGTGCTCTACCAGCACTTCCCGGGCAAGCTGGAGCTGTACCTGGCCCTGCTGGACGAGCACGCCGAGAACCTGGTGAGGATCGTCCGGGAGGCGCTGGAGTCCACCACGGACAACAAGCTGCGCGTCCAGGCGAGCATGCAGGCCTTCTACGACTTCGTGGCCGGCGACGGCGAGGCCTACCGCCTCGTCTTCGAGTCCGACCTGCGCAACGTGGCGCCCGTCCGGGCCCGCGTCGACCGCGCCAACCAGCAGTGCGCGGAGATGATCGCCCAGGTCATCGCCGAGGACACCAACGCCCCCGCCGAGGAGGCGCACCTGCTCGGCATGGGCCTGGTCGGCATGGCGGAGGTCAGCGCCCGGTTCTGGCTCTCCCAGCACCGCGCGATCCCGAAGGACACCGCCGAGAAGATCATCGCCCGGCTGGCCTGGCGCGGCATCTCCGGCTTCCCGCGCACGACCGACCAGGGCTGACCCCGGCGCGGGACGGGGCGTTCACCCTCGGCACAACCGACTGCCCGCGCGCCGGGTGATCTCCGTGCGACCATCGGGGGAGAGACCCCGCCGGCGGTCGGCGGGGACGCAGACGGACGACGGGAGCAGCGCGTTGCAGGTTCGCATCGGGGTGCAGAACGTTCCCAAGGAGCTCGTGGTGGACACGGCGCAGTCGGCCGACGAGGTGACGGAGGCGCTCTCCGACGCGCTCCACGAGCCGAACGGCGTGCTGGTCCTCAAGGACCGGCGGGCCGGGCGGATCGTGATCCCGGCCGCCCGGGTCGGCTACCTGGAGATCTCCGAGGACGAGCAGCGCAGCGTGGGCTTCGGCACGCAGTACGCGTGACGGCCCCGGCCGGCGGGCCGGCGGGGCGTTTGACCTGCGTTTTGTTTTAACCTGACATAACGGGCATACCGATCACCGTTCACGGGCCGTCCCGGCCCACGGAGAAGGAATGGATGATCGACATGCTCACGACGATCCTCTGGTTCATCGTCGTCGGTGCCGTCATCGGAGCCCTCGCCCGGCTGCTCGTTCCGGGCCGCAACCCGATCGGCGTTCTGCTGACCCTGCTCATCGGGGTCGCCGGCGCCGTCCTCGGCGGTGTCGTCGCGGACGCACTCGGCGCGGGAACCCTCATCGCCTTCGTGTTCGCGGTCGTGATCGCCGCGCTCGGGGTGGCGGCGCTGACCGGCATGAACACGCGCGGGCACGGCGGCCGCAAGCGCACCTGGCGCACCCGCCGCGGCACGTTCTGACCGCGCGGCGCGCGAGGTGACGCGCGCCCGGCACTCCGTGGAAGGCCCCCGCCTCGCGAGGCGGGGGCCTTCGCGGCTCCGGGCCCCGGAGTGGCTCAGGGCGTGGGAACGGCCGCGCCCGCCGCTCGGAAGACGTCCGGCCTGATGTACCGCCCGAGGCGCCGGTACGGGATGTCGAACGGCCGCCATTGCCGCCCGCACGCCATCGAGTACCCCATCCGCGACACCGGCGGGTAGAAGACGATCCCCTGGCGCGTCGGCAGCATGTGCAGGACGCCCTCGTTCACCAGGGTGGGCGTCAGGTCCCGAGCGTACGGCGGGGTGTCGACGTACTGGCGGCGTTCGGAGTCCCAGAACGGGCCCTCGCCGCACAGCGAGCCGTGCCCGGGGCCGTACTCGGCCAGCAGGCGTGTGAGGGCGCTCATGCGCGGCCCCGTCAGCGCGTCGGGGCGGAAGAAGTCGCGGCTCGCCAGCGCCCGGCCGGTGGTGAGGTCGACGGTGACCACCTGCACGGCGGGCGTGTTCCGCGTCATGACCGTCCCGCTGAAGCTGTAGCGGACGGAGAAGAGCTTCGGCCCCTTGAGGCCCACGTCGTACTCGACCTTGCCCGTGTAGGGGTTCGCGGGGTCGTCCCTCGGCAGGAAGGCGGCCAGGTCCGATCCGGCGCTCTCCGCCCAGCGCTCGGCCGGTTCCCGGATGAGCGCGTTCACCCTGGCCGTCAGCCCGCCGGGGAGCCCGGACAGCTGCGGCACCCGCGCCGTGACCCGGGTCGAGGGGCCGCTCGTCGTCCGGGTGAACGACACGGGCCGCACCTGGAGGACCGGGGGCCGCTCCACCCGCGACGCCTCGTCGCCGGTGCTCGCCGCGTACACCCC
>NZ_VCKZ01000349.1 GCF_005889745.1 Actinomadura geliboluensis | reverse complement strand
ACCCGGGGCATCGTAGTGGGCCAGCTCACCCTCGCCGCCTTCCCCACCGCCGTCCGCGGGCTCGTGCCGAGCGCGCTGCGCGCCCTGCGCGCCGACCACCCCGACCTGCGCGTCCTGCTCCGCGAGGAGGACCCGATGCGCAGCATGCCGCTGGTCTCCCGCGGCGACCTCGACATGGCCGTCGTCCAGGACTGGAACAACGAGCCGCTGCCGCTGCCCGAGGGCCTGCGCAAGGGCGTCATCTGCGACGACGTCGCGGACGTGGCGCTGCCCGCCGACCACCCCCTCGCCGGCCGCGACACGATCGACCTCGGCGAGCTGGCCGGCGACCCGTGGATCAGCTCCGTGCCGGACAGCATCTGCTGCGACTGGCTGCTGCGCACCCTCCGCGCCGCCGGCAGCGAGCCCCGCATCGACCACATGGCCTACGAGTTCGCGACGCAGCTGTCCCTGGTCGCCGCCGGGCTCGGCTGCGTGATCCTGCCGCGCCTCGGCCGCTGCGACGTCCCGCCGGGCGTCGCGATCGTGCCGCTGGCCGCGCCGCTGTCGCGCCGCGTGTACGCGGTGTGGCGGGAGGAGGCGGCCCGCCGCCCGGCGATCCGCGCCGCCGTCACCGCCCTGCGCGCGGCCGTCCCGGCCGACGTCCCCACCGACGCTCCCGCCGACGTCCCGGCCCCGGCCTGACCTGCCCTCGCACCCGCCCCGGGTCGCCACGCGCGAACCTTGTTCGGTAGGTTCTCGCGATCATGGAAGGCGAGTGGCGGGTCGGCGGGTACACCGAGGTGCGCGAGCTGGGCGCGGGCGCCCAGGGGCGGGTCGTGCTCGCCCGGCACGACGCGTCCGGCACCCCGGTGGCGATCAAGTATCTGGCGGCGCGGGCGGACGAGGCGGACCGGGAGCGGCTCCGCCATGAGGCGCTCATGCTCGGCCGCGCGAACAGCCCGCACGTGGCGCGCCTCTTCCGGCTCGTCGAGGGGCCGGACACCGCCGCGATCGTCATGGAGGCCGTGGACGGCGTCTCCCTCAAGGAGGTGCTGGCGCGGCACGGCGCGCTCGGCCCGGAGGCGGCGCTCGCCGTCCTGAAGGGCTCGCTGCTGGGGCTGGCCGCCGCGCACGCGGTCGGCGTCGTCCACCGCGACTACAAGCCCGCGAACGTCGTCGTCCCTGCGGACGGGCGGAGCCGCCTCGTCGACTTCGGTATCGCCACCCCCGCCGGGGAGGAGGCGGGCGGCGCGGGGACCCCGTACTACATGGCTCCGGAGCAGTGGAGCAGGCACGTCGCCACGCCCAGGACCGACGTGTACGCCGCGACCTGCGTCTTCGTGGAGTGCGTGACCGGGCAGCGGCCCTACGGCGGTGGCCGTGCCGAACTGATGCGGGCGCACCTCACCGGCGAGATCCCCGTCGATGCCGTGCCCGAGGCGCTGCGGCCGCTCGTCCTGCAGGGCATGGCCAAGTCGCCGGAGGATCGTCCGGCCGGCGCCGCCGCCTTCGTGGACGACCTGGAACGCACCGCCCAGGCCGCCTACGGCCGGGACTGGGAGGCCCGGGGCGTGCACGCCCTGTCGGCGGGCGCCGTGGCGCTCGCCGCGCTGTTCCCGCTCGCCGCCTGGCTGATGCCGGGCGCCGCGGGTGCGGCGTCCGCCGCCGGAGCCGGCGCCGCCGGAGCCGCCGCGGGAACGGGCGCCGCCGTGGGAGCCTCCGGCGCCGGGGTGTCCGGGGCCGGGACGGCGTCGGTCGCCGGGAAGGTCGCCGCGGGCTCCGCCGTCAAGGCGTTCCTCGGCAGCGGCGCGGGCCTCACCGCCGTCGCGGTCGGCACGGTCGCGGTCGTCGGCACGGGCGCCATCGCCGTCCAGCAGGTGACCGAGCAGGACCCGGCGCCGCGCCCCTCGGCGACGGCCCGGGTCGCCGCCACCGTCGCGGACGTGAGGCCGTGCATCACGCGGGCGCCGGGCGCGGTGATCACCCCGACCGACGGCCCGGCGAAGGTGACGCTCCCCGCGCAGGTCAAGATGCCGAAGAACGCCGCCGTGTACCGCTCCGGGCAGGGGCTGCTGATCGGCCCGGCGGGCGCGGAGTGCGAGGCGTCGGTCGGCGCGAACGCGGGCGCCAGCTCGGTCGGCGACTTCGGGACGGCCCTGGTCGAGCAGAACTGGCAGGGCTCGGTCGGCGGCATCCGCATCCAGATGTGCACGTACTTCCCGGACTCCGCCCAGGCGCAGCGCGAACGCGCGCAGGGCAACGAGTGCTCGTCCATCCTGTCGACGCGCACGCCCCTGGCGACCGGCGTGCCCGGCTACCAGGCGGTGCTCACCCGCGGCCCCGGCACCGACAACCTCCCGCCGTCGCCGGCGGTGAAGGCGGAGCTGGCCGTCCTGACGCCGCGCGGCGTCACCTGGCCGATCACCTGCACGGCGCCGGCCGCCCAGTCCGCCATCTGCGACGCCGCGCTCTTCTACTGGTTCACCCAGCGGCTGGAGGACGCCAAGCCCCCGAAGGCCGACCTCGACCGCGCCGCGAAGGCCATCTCCGAGTTCGTCGCCTCCACCCGCATCTGACCCCGCCGAGCGGCGCCGCCGTACTGGTGGGACCGGGGACGGGCCGGGTGGTGAGCGCGGGTAACCTGACCGCGATGACTGACACGACGATCGTTCACCTGCTCCGGCACGGTGAGGTGCACAACCCCGAGGGCGTCCTGTACGGGCGGCTGCCCGGGTACCGGCTGAGCGAGGACGGCGTCCTGATGGCGAAGGCCGCCGCCAAATGGTTCACCGACCGGGACGTGACCGCGCTGTTCTCCTCGCCGATGCAGCGGGCGCTGGAGACCGCCGCGCCCCTCGCGGACGCGATGGACCTGCCCGTCACCGTGGACGACCGTCTGATCGAGGCCGACAACCACTTCGAGGGGCTGACGTTCGGGGCCGGGGCCGGGTCGCTGCGCCGCCCCGAGCACTGGCGCCACCTGGTCAACCCGGTCAAGCCGTCGTGGGGCGAGCCGTACAAGCAGCTCGCCGCCCGGATGCGCGCCGCCGTGATCAGGGCGCGGGAGGCGGCGCGCGGGCACGAGGCCGTGTGCGTCAGCCACCAGCTGCCGATCTGGATCCTGCGGCTGCACGCCGAGCACCGCCGGCTGTGGCACCACCCGGGCCGCCGCGAGTGCGGGCTGGCCAGCCTGACGAGCCTGACGTTCGAGGGCAGCCGGCTGGTGGAGGTGGCCTACTGCGAGCCCGCCGCCGGCATCGCGAAGGGCCCCAGTGTCGCGGGTGCCTGACCGCACCGCTAAGTTGAGTACTACGTCTTGTAGTAGTAGGAGGGTCCGTTGAGCCCCCGAGTCTCCCCGCTGCGCGCCGCCGCCGCTGCCGCCGCGCTCTGCGGCCTGCTGGCCGGCTGCGCCGGGACCAACGCCTCCGGGAGCGGGCCGGACGGCGGCGACAACCGCTTCATCGCCGGCGACGGCAACATCACCGAGTACAAGCCCGCCGGCCGCAAGGGCCTCCAGGACGTCACCGGGCAGCGCCTCGACGGCAAGGCGTTCCACCTGTCGGAGCTCAAGGGCAAGGTCGTCGTCGTCAACTTCTGGGCGTCGTGGTGCGCGCCGTGCCGCGGCGAGGCGCCGTCCCTGGAGCAGGTCTACACCGAGAACAAGGCCGCGGGCGTCGAGTTCCTCGGCGTCAACTTCAAGGACTCCAAGGCCAACGCCCAGGCGTTCGAGCGCAAGTTCAAGGTGACCTTCCCGAGCCTGTACGACGCCGACGGCCAGGTCACGCTGGCGTTCCGGGAGGTGCCGCCGAGCGCGATCCCGAGCACCCTCGTCCTCGACCGGCAGGGCCGCGTCGCCGCCCGCATCATCGGCGCGACGACGTACTCCAAGCTGAACCCCCTGGTCGCCAAGGTCGTCCAGGAAAAGTGAGTACGGTCAGCGAGACGGTGGTCGGCGGGTCGCTGGTGGCGGCGGCGCCGCTCGCCGCGCTCGCCGGGCTCGTCTCGTTCGCCTCGCCGTGCGTCCTGCCGCTGGTCCCCGGCTACCTGTCGTACGTGACCGGGATGACCGGCGCCGACCTCGCCGACCAGCGGCGCGGGCGGCTCGTCGCCGGGGCGCTGCTGTTCATCGCGGGCTTCAGCGTCGTGTTCGTCAGCTACGGCGCGGTCTTCGGCGGGCTCGGCCGGTGGCTGCTGGAGTACCAGGACACGATCACCCGCGTCCTCGGCGCCGTCACGATCGTGTTCGGGCTCGCGTTCATGGGGCTCATCCCCGGCCTGCAGCGGACCTTGAAGTCGGGGCGGCTCCCGGCGGCCGGTCTGGCCGGCGCGCCGCTGCTCGGCGTCCTGTTCGGGCTCGGCTGGACGCCCTGCATCGGGCCGACGCTCGGCGCCGTGCAGGGCCTCGCGATCGCCGAGGCGAGCGCGGAACGGGGCGCGCTGCTGTCGCTGGCGTACTGTGTCGGGCTCGGCCTCCCGTTCGTGCTCACCGCGATCGCCTACCGCAGGGCGCTCGGCGCGTTCGGCGCCGTGAAGCGCCACTACCCCCTGGTCATGCGGATCGGCGGGGGGATGCTCGTCCTCATCGGGGTGCTGCTGGTGAGCGGCCTGTGGGGTGACCTGACCATCGAGCTGAAGTCGTGGATCAGCGGCTTCGAACCGGTGATTTGAGATGACTGACACCAAGCACGACCTCAAGGACGACCCCCGGGAGTCCGGTACCGAGGCGCCCGCCGCGCGGCAGGCGCCGGCGGAGGTGCCGCACCCGAAGGGCATCGGCCCGCTCGGCTGGCTGCGGTGGGGCTGGCGCCAGCTCACCACCATGCGCACAGCCCTGATCCTGCTGTTCCTCGTGGCGCTCGGCTCGGTGCCCGGGTCGATCCTGCCGCAGCGGGGGCAGGCGCCGGAGAAGGTCGTCGCCTACCTGGACGAGCACAAGACGCTCGGCCCGTGGCTCGACAAGTTCTCGATGTTCGACGTGTTCGCCGCGCCCTGGTTCGCGGCGATCTACATCCTGCTGTTCGTGTCGCTGGCGGGCTGCGTGCTGCCGCGGGCCGTCCAGCACTACAAGTCGATGCGGGCCCGCCCGCCGGCGGCGCCCCGCAACCTCGGGCGGCTGCCGCAGTCGGCGAAGTACGAGACGGACGCCTCCCCGGAGGAGGTGCTCGCCGAGGCGCGCACGGCGCTGCGCGGGCGCCGGTTCCGGGTGGACGAGTCCGGCGGCGCCGTCGCCGCCGAGAAGGGCTACCTGGGCGAGTCGGGCAACCTGCTGTTCCACCTGGCGCTGCTCGCGCTGCTGTTCGCGCTCGGCCTCGGCAACCTGCTCGGCTACCGGGGGAACGTGCTGCTCACCGAGGGCAAGACGTTCGCGAACTCGCTCGGCCTGTACGACCAGTTCGAGCCGGGGCGCGCGTTCACCACCGGCGAGCTCGCCCCCTTCACGATGACGCTGGACGACTTCAAGGCGACGTACGAGACCGACGGCGCCAAGCGCGGCCTGGCGACCGACTTCAACGCGCGGGTCCGGTACCGGGAGAGCCCGGACGCCGAGGAGAAGCCGTACGACCTGAAGATCAACCATCCGCTGATGGTCGGCGGCGCGAAGGTGTACCTGCTCGGCCACGGGTACGCGCCCGCGTTCACCGTCCGGGACGCCAAGGGCAACGTCGCCTTCCAGGACACGGTGCCGTTCCTGGAGATGGAGCCGCGCAACCTGACGTCCGAGGGCGTCATCAAGGTCCCCGACGCCCAGCCCGACCAGCTCGCCTTCTACGCGATCCTGTGGCCGACGGCGGTCGCCAGCGAGGACGGCAAGCAGATCGTGTCGGGGTTCCCGGCGCCGCTGCGCCCGGTCGTCACGATCACCGCGTTCAAGGGCGACATCGGCCTGGACTCCGGCACCCCCCAGTCGGTCTACAAGCTGGAGGGGATCGGCAAGACGCTGCAGCCGGTCAAGGACGGCCAGAAGCTGCTGGAGCCGGGGGAGACGTTCAAGCTCCCGAACGGGGCCGGCTCGATCACGTTCGACGGGCTCAAGGAGTGGACGAGCCTGTCGGTCAACCGCGACCCGGGCCGCATCCCGGCCCTGGTCGCGTCCATCCTCGCGGTGCTGGGCGTGGCGACCTCGTTCATGGTCCGGCGGCGCAGGGTGTGGGTCCGTGCGAGCGCCGGGAAGGGCGGGCGTACGGTGGTGGAGGTCGGCGGTCTCACGCTGGGGAACCCGACCTCGGAGTTCGACGACATCGTGACCGCGCTGCGCGGTCCGGCGGACGGGCCCGCCCCCGAGCCCGAGTCAGGCGAGCCCGAATCCGGTGAGCCCGAATCCGGCGAGCCCGTGTCAGGTGAGCCCGTGTCAGGTGAGCCCGGCCCCGACCCCGACGCCGATCAGGAATCCGGGTCGGCGCCCGAACCGAAGGAGTGACGAGGTGAGCACTGCCGACCTCGCGAACCTGAGCGACAAGCTCATGCTGACCACCGTCGTGATGTACATCGTCGCGATGGTCGCCTACGCCGCCGACCTGGGCTTCGGCCGCCGCCGCGCGGCCGCCGCCCCGGCGGCCGCGGCGGAGTCGGCGGAGGCGCCGGCGAAGGTGCTGGTCGGCGCCGCGGGCGCCGAGACCGTCGCGGGCGACGCCGGCGGCGGCACCGCCGCGGCCGGGGCGGGGCAGGACGGGGCCGAGCCCGGCCGCGTCCGCGCCGACTGGGCCCGGCTCGCCATCCTGCTGAACATCCTCGGCTGGGGCGCGCACCTCGGCGTGCTGGTGACCCGCGGCCTCGCCGCGAACCGGTGGCCGTGGGGGAACATGTACGAGTTCCTCACCGCGATCGCGTTCGCCGCCGTCACCGCGTTCCTGGTCGTGCTGATCCGGTACCGGGCGCGCTTCCTCGGCGCGTTCGTCATGATCGCCGCCGCCGTCGCGCTCGGCGTCGCGAACATCTGGCTCTACGACTCGGTCGGCCCGGTCACCGCCGCGCTCAACTCCTACTGGATCGCCCTGCACGTGTCCGCCGCGATCATCGCCACCGGCGCGTTCACCGTGGCGGGCGCCGCGACCCTCCTCTACCTGGTGAAGGACCGCGCGGAGGCCCGCGGCGGCGCCGCGGAGGGCGGCGTGCTGTCGCGGTTCCCGTCGACCGACGGCCTGGACCGGCTGTCGATGCGGGTCACCACGTTCGCGTTCCCGATCTGGACCGCCGCCATCATCATGGGCGCGATCTGGGCCGACCAGGCGTGGGGCCGCTACTGGGGCTGGGACCCCAAGGAGATCTGGTCCTTCATCACCTGGATCATCTACGCCGCCTACCTGCACGCCCGCGCCACCGCCGGCTGGAAGGGCCGCAAGGCCGCGGTCCTGTCGCTGGTCGCGTTCGCCGCGCTGATGTTCAACTTCTTCGGCGTGAACTACATGTTCTCCGGCCTGCACTCCTACGCCTGAGCAAAGCGAACCAGGGGGGCGTGGGGGCGTCGCGCGTCCCCGTGAGTGACTCGCGGGGATGACGGGATGTCGGGTTCCGGCTTACCCTGCCTCCGGGGACCCGGTCCAGCGGCGCACGCCGCTCGATACCCCGCGGGTCCCGCGGACAGAGGAGCCCGATGCGCTTCAAAGGCGTCCACCGCAAACCCCGGGAGCAGCGGGCCCGGGAGGTGCTCCGCGGCGGCCGGTTCCGACCCGAGGCGGGCCGGGACGGCGCCGGCGGGGACGAGCTCGCCTACGCCTCGTCCCCGCCCGACTCGGGGCGGACGCGGCCGCGCAGCAACCAGCCGCGGGACCGGTTCGGCCGGTTCCGCAAGGCGGGCCGCGACGACGACTTCGCGGTGGAGGGCCCGGACGCCGGGCCGGCCGGCGCGGACACCGCCGGCGGCCCGCGCGGGCTGACCGGCCGGCTCGCGCGGCGCGGCCACGGGCGGCCGCGCGCCGGCGACTACTCCTGGAGCGACTTCGAGCTGGACGACGACCGGCTCCGCGTCGAACCGCACCCGCCCGGCATGCCGCACGCCGCCGACGGCCGCCGCCACTGCGGCGTGCTGGAGGACGTCCTGCACCGGCAGTGGGACGTCCGCGACGGGCCGCCGCCGCCCGAGGTGATCGGCGCGGTGGAGAGCCTGGCGTCGCTGCCCGAGCGGCTGAAGGAGAAGCTCGCGGCCGGGCTGGACGGCATCTACGTGGGGCCCGGCGGGGTGCCGCAGCTCGACGACATGGGCCACCTGCGCGACCGGCCGCTGCCGTCCGGCCGTGCGACCTGGGACATCTGCGCCGGCGCCTACGGCGACCGCAAGATCGTCGTGGGGGACCGGCCGTCCCCGACCCCGGACGTGATGCTGCACGAGGTCGGGCACGCCCTCGACGACATCGACGGCGCCGACGGCGAGTGGACGTCCGACAGCCCCGCGTTCCGGAAGCTGTACGAGGAGTGCCTGCCGCACCTGGCGAGCGGCTTCCACCGGCAGCCGGGCGCGCTCGGCCGCCGCGAGTTCTTCGCCGACGCGTTCGCCGCGATCTCCTCCCGGCAGCGTCCCGCGCTCGTGGATATGCTCGCCGGCAACATCAGGACGGCCCTTGAGGTCATGCTCTTCTTCAACCGCGAGTACGGGATCTAGGACACCGTGATGACGGCGACGGCAGACGGCGAGGGTGATCGACGATGTACGTGATCCGGCTCCCCGACGGCACGCTCCGGGTCCCGCACAGCGTGATCGCCGGCGCGGACGGCTCCGAGCCCGGATCCGGCGCGCGCGAGGGACGGATCATCGCCGACGCCTATGTGGAGATCGGCCCGGACGACCCCGACTACGACCGGCTGCTCCGCGAGTCGCTCACCGAGGAGGAACTGGAGGACCGGCGGCGCCGCTGGCGGGACGAGGACGCGGACCTGCTCCGCCGGTTCGAGGAGTGGAAGGGGGACGCGGAGGACTGAGCGCCGGAGGGCGCGGGGAGCGCGGGGCGCGGGGCGTCCCCGGGGCGGTGCGATGCCCCGGCCGCCCGGCTGGATGGACCGTCGAGGGCGCGGCGGTCCGGGCGGCCAGAGCCTCGTCAGCGGGCCGAGTGCTCGGCGACGGGCTCCTCGCCGCGCAGCAGCGCGTGCACCTCGGACTCGCGGAAGCGCCGGTGGCCCCCCGGAGTGCGGATGCTGCTGATGCGGCCCGCGGCGGCCCACCGGGTGACCGTCTTCGGGTCGACCCGGAAGAGGGCGGCGACCTCCCCTGGGGTCAGCAGGCGCTCGCTCGTGCTCTCCACGTTTTCTCTCCCCCTTTGTCCCGCTCTCGGCGCGGGTGGACTGTTTACAGTGTGGCGGGTCAAGACCGATTTCTCCCTTGTTTTCGGAAAAGATCACCGACCGTAGTTTCCCGAGCAGGAGCGATCGCGCTCGGTATTCGGCACTGTGGCCACCGCTCCCGCACTGACCCCATTTGACCTGCCAAGTCACGGGGGAAACGGGCTGCGGCGCGCCTGCGGCGCGGCGCGCGAAGTAGTCTTCGAGACCATGTCCGATCTTGTTTCGCTGCCGGAGATCGAGCGGGCCGCCGAGCGCGTCGCGGGCGTCGCCGTCCGGACCCCGCTCGTCCCGTTCCCC
>NZ_VCKZ01000348.1 GCF_005889745.1 Actinomadura geliboluensis | reverse complement strand
GGGGATGAGGGCGGCGGACGGTGCCGGTCAGCGGCCCCGGTTGAGCTGCCGGGTGGGCAGCTGCCGGGTGTTGCGGCGGTTGTTCGCGAGATTGGCCGACCTGAAATCGGAGTTCTTCCGCTTGCCCTTCTTCTGGAACTTGGCGAAGGGGTCGGTTTCGGGGTTGTTAATGGCACGCATGAAGACAGCACCTCCGGGCGGTCGTGAATTCGGCCGCGAAAGGACCGACGATGGAAAAAGGGGAGCGCGCGACGGCACCGCAGGTCAGGAGACCCGCGGGTGCGGAGAAGTGCGCTACGGGAGGAGTGGGAGCGGGCCCGGAGTCACGGCGGCGGGCAGTGCTGGTACGAAACTGGTACGAAGTGCTGGTACGCAGTGCCGTGCGCGATGCCGGTACGCGGTGCCGGGGCGGCTCGACCGAAGAGGTATCAAAGCTCCATGCGGAATAGTTAGCCATAGATTCCGGGCGGTGTCAATCAGGAATTCCCGTCCGGTCGCGAAGTGGTCGTGCCATGCGCCGTGAACGTGGACGGCGGCGAAGGGAGATACATCTCCGGGAGGCGTCATGAAGCTGCTGGCATGGCTCGCCGTCGCGACGGCGGTGGTGATGGTGGCGGGCAGCCTGTCCGCGTACGGGTACTACTGGAAGCTGCAGAACGCGGTCCAGCACGAGGACGTGGACAAGCTGCTCGGCGGCAACCGGCCGAAGAAGCTGAACAGCGCGCGGAACATCATGGTGATGGGCTCCGACACGCGCGCGGGCGACAACGCCAAGTACGGGCGGGGCCTGCGGAACAAGCCGCCGGCGTCCGACACGATGCTGCTGCTGCACCTGTCGCCGGGCGGCGGGCAGGCGCTGGCCGTCAGCTTCCCGCGCGACCTGATGGTCCCCATCCCGGCGTGCACCCGCAAGGACGGGACGAAGGCGCCCGGCAAGAGCGTCGCCATGCTGAACGAGGCGATGGCCCACGCGGGACCCGCCTGCACGGTGAAGACCATCGAGCAGCTCACGAGGATCCACATCGACCACTTCGTGCAGGTCGACTTCGTGGGGTTCAAGCGGATCGCCACCGCGGTCGGCGGCGTTCCCGTGTGCGTCTTGGGTGACGTCCACGACAAGGACTCCGGGCTCGACCTCACCAAGGGCCCGCACAGGCTGAAGGGGGAGCAGGCCCTCGCGTACGTGCGCAGCCGCAAGGGGTTCGGCGACAAGAGTGACACCGCGCGCATCAAGCGGCAGCAGCACTTCTTCGGTGCGCTGGCCAAGGAGGCGATGAGCGCGGGCGTCCTCACCGATCCGGGGCGGCTGAACGAGCTGCTCAGCGCCACGGCGGAGTCGTTGACGACGGACAAGAGGCTGACCGCCTCGGAGATGGTGAAGATCGCGCAGGGGATGCGCGAGCTGAGCGCCGGCAAGCTCCGCTTCGTGACCGTGCCGTCGGGCGCCTACCCGCTGGACAAGAACCGCGTGGCGCTGGCCCGTCCGGCGTCCGACCAGTTCTTCGAGGCGATCCGCAACGACAAGGTCGTGCCCGCGCAGAACGAATCGAAGGCGCCGAAACCGAGCGCGCCGCCGGGGAAGGTGCGGGTGCTCAACGCGTCCGGCGTGGAGGGGCGCGCCGCGCAGGTCGCGGCGCAGCTCCGGGACGAAGGCTGGCAGGTGACCGGGGTCGGCAACCTGTCCACCGGGACGCAGGCGACCTACGTCCGGTACGGAACGGGTGCGGAGCCGCAGGCGCGCGCGCTCACCGGGCTTCTGCCGGGTGCGAAGGTCGCGCTGCGCGCGAAGACGCCGGCCGGTGCCGTCGACCTGGTCATCGGGACGGGTTTCACCCAGATCCGGACGTCCGGCGGCATCCCCGTCCAGCGCGGGGAGAGCCGGGCCAGCGACACCGTGTGCGAGAAGGTGGCGTGATCTGTGGGGTGCCCGTCGTTGACGCCATGAACGGCGCGCACCCACCCTGGAGGCATGCGCGTCGCGTTCGTGATCTATGACGGGTTCCAGGTCCTGGACCTGGCCGGGCCGCACGAGGTCTTCGAGCACACCGGCCGGTACGAATGCCTGGTCGCCGCGCCGCGGCCGGGGCCGGTGCGGTCGTCCGGCGGGCTGCCGGTGCACGCGGGCCTCGGCATCGCCGACCTGGCGCCCGGGAGCGTCGACACGCTCGTCGTGGCCGGCGGTACCGGGGTCGACCGGGCGCGGCGGGACACGGCGCTCGTGCGCTGGGTCGCGGAGGCCGCGGCCACCGCGCGGCGGGTCGCGTCCGTGTGCAGCGGCGCGCTGCTGCTCGCCGAGGCCGGGGTGCTGGACGGGCGCCGCGTCACCACGCACTGGGCCCGCGCGCGGCAGCTCGGGGCGGAGTACCCGCGGCTCGACGTCGACTGCGACCCGATCTTCATCCGGGACGGCAACGTCTGGACGTCCGCCGGCGTCACGGCCGGGATGGACCTCGCCCTCGCCATGGTGGAGGACGACCTCGGCCGGGACGCGGCGCACGCGGTGGCGCGGGAACTGGTGATGTTCCTGCGGCGGCCGGGCAGCCAGTCGCAGTTCAGCGTCCCGCTGTGGTCGGCGCAGCCCGCGACGGACCCGATCCGGGCGGCGGTGTCGTCCGTCCAGGCCGATCCGGGCGCCCGGCACACGATCGCCGACCTGGCCGAGCGGTCCGGGCTGAGCGCGCGGCACCTGCAGCGCAGGTTCACCGCCGAGGTGGGCGTGCCGCCCGCCGCGTACGTCGAGCGGATCCGGATCGAGGCGGCGCAGCGGGCGCTCGTGGAGGGCGACGAGCCCGTGGAGACGCTGGCCCGCCGGCTCGGCTTCGGGACGGGCGAGACGCTGCGCAGGGCGTTCCACCGGCATGTCGGTGTCGCGCCGTCCGACTACAGGGACCGATTCCGAGGGACGAGGGAGTACGCATGACCACGTACGGGCTGCTGGTGTTCGAGGACGCGGAGGAACTCGACTTCGCGGGGCCGTGGGAGGTGTTCACGGCGTCGGCGATGGTGCGCGGCCAAGGCGACGAGGCGTTCCTCGTCGCCGAGCGGACGGAGCCGGTGCGCTGCGCCAAGGGAATGAGGGTCCTGCCAGACCGCACCCTGGACGACCACCCGAAGCTGGACGTCCTCCTGGTCCCCGGTGGGCGGGGCGCAAGGCTGACCCAGCCGCACAACCGGGCGGTGACGGGCTGGATAGCGAAGACCGCCGAACAGGCCGACTGGGTGGCGAGCGTCTGCACCGGAGCGTTCCTGCTGCACGCGGCGGGCCCGGCCAAGGGGCGGAGGGTCGCGACCCACTGGTCGGAGGAGGACACCCTGGAAGCGCAGGGTGACGTGACGGTCGTCCGCGACGCCCGCTACGTCGTGGACGGGAACCTCGTCACCAGCCAGGGGGTCTCCGCGGGCATCGACATGGCGCTGTGGCTGATCGGACGCACCCACGGCCGCGACCACGTGCGCGCGGTGCGCCGCTACATCCAGTACGACCCCGCGCCGCCGTACCTGGCCGACGAACCCGTCTGATCGCCCTCGATCGGAAGGAACATTCCGTGATGATCTTCGCTTATCGGCATAATCACGGAAATGGTGATGTCGCTTCCGGTGCGGTTCCGCAGCGAGGGCGGGCGGGTGGCGGTGGAGACCGATCCACTGCACGCCCCGCTGCGCGACTTTCTCCTCAACGACCTGGGCGAGGACGTCTCCGCGATCGCCCGCGCCCGGGGCCGGCTGGGCGGCGGTTCGTCCGCGCCCTGGCAGGAGCAGTACCGCTACCACCGCCTCGACTTCGACGGCGCGATGGTCCACGTGCGGGACGTCGGCGGGTGGGCGTCCTGCGACCTCGACCCGGACGTCCTGCGGCGGTGCCTGGACGAGTACCTCCACCAGATCGGCTCGCTGCGGAGCCGGCGGAGCCTCGAACGGGTCCTCGGCGAGCCGCGCAACGGCGAACCGGTGGCGAGTTCCCTGGCCCTCGGCTCGGTCTCCCACCGGACGCAGGGCTGGGGGCTCATCCAGTCGCCGCGCGCCATGCTGGAGGACATGGCCGGGCTGACCCCGCACCCGGACGCCTGCCTCCCGCACGGCGTCCTGGAGACGGCCTCAGGCCCGTGCTGGGCCGACCTGGCCGTCCTTGACGAGGCCGGTACGCGGCTGCGCGGAGGCACCAAGACCTTCATGCCGCGCGGCATCGACCCGGAGCGCCTCATGGCGGAACTGGGCAACACCTTGACCCAGGCCCGCTTCGTCAGCGCCATCCCGGGGGCGTGGGCGGGCGTCATCGCTGGTGTTCCGGTGCACGGCTACATCGACCCGGATGCCGTCCTACGGCTCCCTTGCCAGCCGATCGAGATCGAGGGTGTCGTCCGGCACGTGCGGGTGTTCTTCCCCGAACTGGCCGATTCCGGGGTCGACCTGGAGACGGCAGCGTCCACCGCGAGCACGTTCACGCAGACCGTGCACGGGCCGCGCCACGTCCTGACCGCGTTCTTGCTCCACGACGTGCAGAGCCACCGGCACCATCTGGAGGTCGTTCGTTCCGCGCGTCCCGGCTGGGAGCACACGGGGAACGCGTGCCATTTGCGGGTCGACGTCCAGACCGTCCGGCTGGAGCACCTGTGGCTGCCGGGGCACGCCTGCGAGATGCCGACGGGCGAGTTCGCGGGCGTCCTCTACGAGTACGAACGCCACCTGACTCCCTAGCGCTGCGATCATTCTCCTTAGGCAGGGAACCGGGAGGGCGCGCGCATGGCTGTGATGGGACGACTCGTAGACCGCCTCTTCGGGCTCCCAGAGGTGCCTTCACCGGACGTACGCATGGCCCGTGACCTGCGCGTCCCCATGCCGGACGGAGTCGAACTCGTCGCCGACCTGTACCGGCCGCGCGGGGCGGGGCCGATGCCCGCCGTCCTCATCCGCACCCCGTACGGCAAGCGGCAGCCCGTGATGCGGCTGTACGCCGGGGTCCTCGCGAGGCGCGGCTTCCAGGTCGTCATCCAGAACGTGCGCGGCGTCCTCGGATCGGGCGGCGAGTTCCACGCCTTCCACACCGAGAAGGAGGACGGCCTGGCGACGCTCAAGTGGCTCCGTGACCAACCGTGGTGCGACGGCAAGGTGGCCATGGTGGGCGCGAGCTACCTCGGCTTCGCCGAGTGGGCCGTCGCGCCCTACGCAGACCCTCCGCTGGAGGCGCTGGGGCTCGGCATCACCGCGTCCGAATTCGTGAGCTCCTTCTATCCGGGTGGTGCGCTCGCCCTCCACAACACGCTCGTCTGGTCGTCGTTGATGGGCACGCAGGACGACAAGAGGACCCCGTTCCAGAAACCGGCCCACGACAGGCGCGTCCGGCAGGCGATGCGCTACCTCCCCGTGGGGGAAGCCGACACCGCCGCCATCGGACGTCCCGAATCGTTCCTGCGCGAGGTAACCGCCCACGCGGAGCCGGGTGACACGTTCTGGGAGGAGACCGACCACAGCGCCGCGGTCCCCGGCACCGCCACGCCGACCACGATGGTGACGGGCTGGTGGGACCTCTTCCTACGCGGCCAACTGCGCGACTTCACCGCCCTCCAAGAAGCCGGACGGCAGGTGCGCATCACCATCGGCCCATGGGGACATGACACCAAAGCCCTCCGCGCGATGGTCGCCGACCAGGTGTCCTGGCTGAACGCTCATTTGAACGGCGACAAGGCCCAGCTGCGCAGGGCGCCGGTAAGGCTCCACCTGCAGAAGGCAGACCAGTGGCTGGACTTCGACCAATGGCCCCCGCCCGAGACCAAGCCCACGCCGCTCTACCTGTCCCGCAGCCTCGTCTGGGACGTCCCGCCCAACAGTGACCCGGCCACGTTCACCTACGACCCTCTCGACCCCACTCCGACCGTCGGCGGGCCGCTCCTGTCACCCGGCAAGGGCGGGCAGCGCGACAACACGCGCATCGAGCAGCGCGACGACGTGGCCGTCCTGACGAGCGCGCCCCTGGACGGCGACCTCGACCTGATCGGCCCGGTCGCGGCGACGATCCACGTCCGGACGAGCACCGGCCACGGCGACTTGTTCATCCGCCTCTGCGACGTCGACCGCGACGGCGTCTCCCGCAACGTCACCGACGGCATCCTCCGCATCAGAGACGAAGGCGTGGTCCGGGCCGAGATCGAGATGCACCCGACCGCGTACCGGTTCCTGCGCGGGCACCGGCTGCGCGTCATGCTCGCGGGCGGCGCGTTCCCCCGCTTCGCCCGCAACCACGGCACCGGCGAGCCCGCCGGCCAGGCCGTCGCGTCCCGCCGCACCCGGTTCGAGATCCTGCGGGACGAGGACCACCCGTCCGCGATCCATCTCCCCGTATGGCGCGGCTAGCGCGCCGTCAGCCTGCGGCGTTCTCCGCGCGGAGTGCCTCGAACTCCTTGAGCACCTTCTTGCGGGACCTGGCCGAGAGCCGGTCGATGTAGAGCTTGCCCTCAAGGTGGTCTGTCTCGTGCTGAAGGCAGCGTGCGAGCAACCCCGTCCCCTCTACCGTGATGGCCGCACCCCTGATGTCGAAGCCGTGCACGGTCGCGTGGTCAGGACGCGCCAGACGCGCATGAGGGCCCGGTACGGAAAGGCACCCTTCCTCATCGTCGTCCAACCGCCGGTCGCCCAGCGCCGGCAGTTCCAGGACGGGATTCACAACAGCGCCCTTGCGGCGCTCACCGTCCGCGTCAGGGCAGTCGTAGACGAAGACACGCAGATCCACGCCGATCTGGTTCGCGGCCAGGCCGACACCGTCCGCTTCGTACATGCTGGCGAACATGTCGTCGGCCAGCTCCCGCAGCGCCTCGTCGAACTCCTCGACCGGCCGGCACGCCTGATGCAGGACGGGCGTCCCCACCAGCGTGATCGGCCGCACGCGTCCCGCCATCGTCTCGCGCCTCCCCCGCCGGCCGGACCGGCTCCCGCGGCCCGCCCGGACCCGCGTCCCGCAACGGTCTCCGGAGGACAAGCCTACGCAGACGCGATCACACCGTGCGTACACCCGGCGCACGCGCCCCGTTTCGGGCCGCCGCATCCCGGCCGAACGCGAAGCGTGGTCCGTTCGTCGCACACAGTCGCCCGCTTGTCGATGCGGCGGGTCGAATCCTCGAACCGGCCGGAGCTTCCTCGCTACCTTCTTCCCATCCGCCGCCGGCCGCTGCGAGCCGCTTCGGGGGGAGCGGCCGGTCCTGTGAGAGCACCCGGGGCCGGCACGGCGGAACGGGGGGAGAGGGGTCACTTCGGGGGAGTGGCCCCTCCGTCCGTTTGCCCGATCGGGGCGTCGCACGAAATGCCGCCCGCCGCGATTCGACGCTCCTCGCTCTTGAACGTCCAGCCGCGACGACTCAACCGGCCGCCAATGCGCATGGCCGCAGACGGCAACGCCTTTCATTGCCCGGCCGCGCGCGCCCGCCTGCACATGACGTTCAAAGCCCCGGCACGCTCGGCGAATATCGGGGCACCTGCCCCACCGCCTGACATTCACCGAGCGTCTCCGCAACGGGGCAGATCCGGGACCGGGCCGCCCGCCCGCGCGCCGCGAGCCGCCGCGGGCGAGGGCTTCCCGCGCCGAGGCCGCCGGGCCCGAATGGTCTCCTGGACGTTCAGCGGCACGTGGACGGTGATCTCCGCGGCCCACCCGAACCGGAATTCTTCGTCAAGGAATTCCCGCATCCGCTGAAACACTATCCGCCGGACGGCAATGGAGTGAAGATCAATCCATGCCGTCCGGCGTTTCCGGCGTAACGGCAGGCCCGCCAGAAATGGACGCGGCGAACGGGGCAGGTCGCGAAAATTTGACCCGGCGGACGTCGACTTCGCGACGCGGCTGCGGAATGGTCTCCCCCATGCATTCACGAATTCAGGCCGCCAGGGCGTCCGGACCCACCGGATGGCTGCTGGCGTTTCTCGGCGCGCGCGAGCGGGCGCTGCGCACCCACACCGGACTGGCGTCGGGCCCCGTGGAATGGCTGCTCGCCTTCCTTGAGGTCGAACGCGGCGAGCTCGCGGCGCGGCAGCGTCCCGCGGCGCTGCCGGCGCGGCGCGGCAGGCCCGAGGAGTTCCCGTTCGACCGCCGGGGCGCCCGGCCGGCCGCCCGCAGCGCGTAGAGGAAGGTCATGACCCTCGAGATGTTCCTCGCCGCCCTGATCGGCGGCGCGATCGGCCTCGCCGAACTGGTCGCGCGGTACCGCGACAGGCCGATCACCGCGTGCCTGTCGCCGGGCGGGCTGCTGTTCGTCTTCGTCAACGCCAGCGCGTCGATCGTCGCGCTGACCGCGGTGACCGCGTCCGGCTGGACGTTCGGGCTGCCCGGGACGATGCCCCCGGCGAGCCTGCTGGTCGTCCAGGTGATCGCCGCCGGGATCGGCTCCGCGGCCGTGCTGCGCATGTCGTTCGCCCCCGCCCAGGGCAGGACCACGGGCACCGGGCCGATCGCGCTCCTCAACGGCATCCTCCGGATCGCGGACGGCGAGCTGGAACGCAAGCGGGCGCTCAGCAGGCTGTCGCACAACGACCTGGCGGGCCTGTCGTTCGAGCGCGACCACGCGGCCCTCACCGAGCTGTGCTGCCACCTGATGCGCGACTTCGACCTGGCCGAGGCGCAGCGGCTCGGCGGCCTCGCCGCCGACCTCAGCCACCGCGACGACCTCACCGACGCCGACAAGCTCGACTGCTGGGGCCTGGAGCTGACCCGGCTGGTCGGCGAGCGCGCCCTCCGGCAGGCGGCGCAGCGGCTGCGGGACCGTCCCCACGAGGACCCGCGCCCGCCCGCGCACGACGAACGGCCGACCGCCCCGGTGCCCGATACCGACTACGCCACGGACCCGGCCCCGGCCCGGCCGCCCATCGCGAAGACCTCCCGCCTCGCCGCGAGCACGAACGGCAGGCCGGAACGCAAGTCCTTCAGCGATGTCTGAGACGCGATGAGATACCGGTGCACTCCCCACGGGTGCACCGGTATTTCTCCGTGCCGCCCGAACGAACCCGCTATCCCGGCGGGTTGCGCAAGGCGGAGGGGTTACGCGGATCGGGCGCGTTCTGCGCGGGTGGACGCCATTGGGGCGTTCTCGGGGGCGTCCCGTTCCTCCAAGACGGAGGCGATGCGGTGCAGTGCCTCCGCCAGCGAGACCAACGCCTGCACCTGGGCGGCCGCCATCAGGTTCCCCGGCGAGGGATCGGCGGCCTGCGCCTCCGCGGCGGCGTCAAAGGCCTGCTGGCTCCACCAATGCACGCGGCGATCCTATTCGAGGCGGCCGAGGCGTCACCTGCCGCCGCGCCGCTGGTCACCGGGACCGAAGGAAAGGTGTGACTCGTGAACACGGAACCGCGCGCGGCGCCGCCGTCCGGACGTCCGGACCCCGCGATCCCGCGCTGGGCGACGAAACCGGTGCGCCGGCTGACCGCCGGGGAGCTCGCCGAGGCGCTCACCTACCTGGAACGGCACCATCCCGACGACGACGTCCTGGGCCGTGCCCTGGCGGGGGAGTTCGCCCGGCGCACCGCGGCCTCTGAGTTCGCCCACCGGACGGCGACCACCACCGACCGTCCCGCTC
>NZ_VCKZ01000037.1 GCF_005889745.1 Actinomadura geliboluensis | reverse complement strand
CAGCACCCGATGCGTCACCGCGTTGCGGACATCGCCCACCACCACCCGGCCGCCCGGCGCCAGCAAACCCATGGCTGCGTCCAGCACTCGTTCCAGGTAGCCGGCGCCGGGGAAGTACTGGACCACCGAGTTCAACACCACCGTGTCGAAGTGGCCGCCCGGCAGCCCCGAGATGTCGTCGGCGGCCTGCGCGCTCAACCGGACGCGGTCACCGAACCCCGCCCGCTCCACCTGCCCGCGGACGCGATCCACCACCGTGCCCGAGATATCGGTGCCCCAGTACTCCTGCACCTCACCGACGATCTCCGCCAGCAGCAGGCCAGACCCGACACCGATCTCCAGCACCCGCTGCGGTGCGAAAGCCAGCACCTGCGCCACCGCCGCGTCCCGCCACTCCACCATCTCCGCACGCGGGATCGGCTCACCGTCATACGACGACCGCCACAACTGGAAGTCCTCACCCAGCGCCTCATCGCCGGAATCGGTGTAACCGTCGTCGTAGACCTGGCGCCATTCATCCACTTGGACATCGACATCAGCGGGGGTGTCCGGGGCGGGTACCACATAGCCGACGAGGCGCTTGTCGCCCTCCCGGGCCTCCCGCACCACCACTGCGGCCTGGGCCACCCCGGGGTGCTGAGCCAGTACATGTTCGATCTCGCCCAGCTCGATCCGGAATCCGCGGACCTTCACCTGGAAGTCGGTACGGCCGATGTACTCCAGCCGACCGTTGCCAGCGAATCGGACTAGATCGCCGGTGCGGTACATCCGTGCACCGGCAGGACCGAACGGACACGCCACGAACCGGCCGCATGTCAACGCCGAACGCCCGAAATAGCCCCGGGCCAGCCCGTCACCAGCGATGTACAGCTCCCCCGCCACACCACGCGGGACTGGCCGCAACCGCGCATCGAGCACATACACCTGGGTGTTTCCGATCGGTGCACCGATCGCCACACCCGACCCAGCCTCGACTTCCGCCATCGTCGACCAGATCGTCGTCTCCGTCGGGCCGTAGACGTTCAACACCTCGGCCGCCTGATCGGCCAAAGCCTCGGCAAGAGACACAGGCAGAGCCTCGCCACCCACGAGGACACGCAGACCCTTCACGGCGTCTGTCTCCTGCATCAGCACCATCTGCCAGAACGCCGGCGTCGCCTGCGCCACCCTCACGCCATGGCGCTTCACAACGGCCACCACAGCCGACGGATCAGCGACCGTCTCCCGCCCCACAAGCACCACGGCCGCACCGGAGATCAGCGGCAGGAACAGCTCCAGGGCCGCGATGTCGAACGAGACCGTCGTGACCGCCAGCAGCCGATCCTCGGGCGACAACGGGACCCGCCGGCTCATCGTGGCCAGGAGGTTCTCCAGGGCACCGCGCGAGACCGCCACACCCTTCGGATTGCCGGTCGACCCCGACGTATAGATCACATACGCCGTGCTCTCCGGTGAGACGGCCACCTGCGGCACCGTGTCCGGGAACTCAGAACAGTCCACGTCGCCGTCCAGCACCAGCACCGGATCGGCATCACCGATGATGTAGTCGATTCGCGAACGCGGATGGTCCGGGTCGATCGGGACATAGGCCGCCCCGGCCTTCAGCACCGCCAGCAACGCCACCACAAGGTCCACCGACCGCGGCAGGCACACCGCCACCAGCGACTCCGGACCCACACCACGATCGATCAGCCAATGCGCCGACCGATTCGCCCGTACGTCCAGCTCTCTAAACGACAGTGACCCCGCCTCGCCAATCACGGCGGGCGCGTCCGGAGACACCGACGCCCACCGCGCCACCGACCCCACCAAACCCGACTCCAACACCGGCTCAGCGGTGTCGTTCACCCCATGCAGCAACCACCGACGCTCGTCCTCGTCCACCACATCGACGTCCCCGACGCACATGTCGGGGTCAGCGACCAGCTGGTCCAGGACGCGCGCGAAGCGGGTGGTGATGGCCTCGGCCGTGTCCCGATCGAACAGCCTGGTCGCGTACTGGAGGTCGCCGCGCAGCGTCCCCGAGTCGTCTACGGCCATGCTGAAGAAGAGGTCGAACTTGACGGTCGATGTGAGGGCCTGCTCGTACTCCACGTCGAGCCCGGCGAGTTCGAGGCTCCGCCTCTCGAAGTTCTGCCAGGCGAACATCACCTGGAACAGCGGCTGGTAGGCCGCGGACCGGTCGGGGTTGATCGCCTCGACCAGCGTCTCGAACGGCAGGTCCTGGTGTTCGTAGGCCGTCAGCGCCTTGTCCCGGACCTGCGCGAGCAGGCCGGTGAACGACGGGTCGCCCGACAGGTCCGCGCGCAGCACCAGGGTGTTGGCGAAGAATCCGACGAGGTCGTCCAGCGCTTCGTCGGTCCGTCCGGCGACCGGGCTCCCGATCGTGACGTCGTCGCCGCCGCCGAGCTTGTGCAGCAGCACGGCGAGGGCCGTCTGCAGGACCATCGACATGGTCGTCCCGCGCTCGGCGGCGAGCTTCTCCAGCCTCGCCACCACCGCCGGCTCCACGGCGAAGTCGACCGTGTCGCCGTGCGAACTCGCCTCCGCCGGGCGCGGCCGGTCCAGCGGCAGCGTCAGCGGCTGCGGCACCCCGGCCAGTTCCGTGCGCCAGTAGTCGAGCTGCCGCGCGGCGAGACTGCCCGGGTCGTCGATGTCGCCGAGCAGTTCGCGCTGCCACAGCGTGTAGTCCTTGTACTGGACGGGCAGCGGCTCCCAGTCCGGTGACCGGCCGTCCCGGCGGGCCGTGTAGGCGGTGGCCAGGTCCCGTACGAGCGGCGCGCCCGAGCTGCCGTCCATCGCGATGTGGTGGACGACCAGGACCAGGACGTGTTCCCGGGGAGAGCAGCGGAACAGGGTCGCCCGGACCGGGAGTTCGGCCGCCAGGTCGAACCGGTGGGCGACGGCCTCGTCGACGGCGACGGCCACGTCCGCGGGCGCCACGTCGCGCACCGGCACCCGCGGTGACACCTCGGTCATCGGCAGGATCCGCTGGCGGGGTTCTCCGTCGCCGTCCGCCGGATAGGTGGTGCGCAGGATCTCGTGCCGCTCGATCAGGTCGCTGATCGCCGTGACCAGGGCGGCCTCGTCCAGGGAACCGGTCAGCCGGAACGCCGCCGACATGTTGTAGGTCTCCGACGCCCCCTCCAGCTGGTGCAGGAGCCACATGCGCCGTTGCGCGAACGACAGCGGGATCATTCCATCACTCCTCTACGGTCATCTTGCGCAGGGCGGGGCGACGCGGAGCGGCCGACTTCTCCGACCACGCGGCGAGCGCGGCCACCGTCGGCAGGTCGAAGAACGTGCGGATGGGGATCTCGATCCCGATCTCGGCGCGGGCGCGACTGATCAGCCGGGTGGCCAGCAGCGAGTGCCCGCCGAGGGCGAAGAAGTCGTCGTCGACGCCGACCTTCTCCAGGCCGAGAACCTCCGCGAACAGCGCGCAGAGGGTCCTTTCGCGCGGGCTGCGGGGTTCTCGTCCGGTCGTGGCCGGTGCGTGGCCGGGGGCGGGGAGCGCGGCGCGGTCGAGCTTGCCGTTCGGCGTCGTCGGGAACCCGGTCATGGGCACGATCGCCGAGGGCACCATGTACTCCGGCACGCGCTCCCGGAGGAGGCCCTTCAGCGCCTCGACGTCGAGGGCGTCCGGGCCCGCCCCGCCGGCCGGCACCGCGTACGCGACGAGCCGCTGATCGCCGGGGCGGTCCTCCCGCACGACGGCGACCACCTGCGCGACATCGGGATGCCCGGCGAGCACGTGCTCGATCTCGCCCAGCTCGATCCGGAACCCGCGGATCTTCACCTGGAAGTCGGTACGTCCGATGTACTCCAGCCGACCGTCGCCGCCGTATCGGACGAGGTCACCGGTGCGGTACATCCGCGCACCGGCAGGACCGAACGGGCACGCCACGAACCGTCCGGACGTCAGCGCCGGGCGCCCGAAATAGCCCCGGGCCAGCCCGTCACCGGCGATGTACAGCTCGCCCACGGCGCCGCGTGGAGCCGGGAGCAGCCGCGCGTCGAGGACGTACACCTGGGTGTTGCCGATCGGCGAACCGATCGCCACACCCGACCCGGCCTCCACGGCCGCCGCCGTCGACCAGATCGTCGTCTCCGTCGGGCCGTAGACGTTCAGCACCTCGGACGCCTGATCGGCCAAAGCCTCGGCAAGAGGCACGGGCAGGGCCTCGCCGCCCACCAGGACCCGCAGGCCCTTCGCGGCGTTCGGCTCCTGCAGCAGGAGCATCTGCCAGAACGCCGGGGTCGCCTGCACCACGGTGACGCCGTGGCGGCGCATCATCGCTCCGGCCGACAGGTCGGCGGCGGCGTCCTCCTCCCCCGCCAGCACGACGGCCGCGCCGGAGATCAGCGGCAGGAACAGCTCCAGCGCCGCGATGTCGAACGAAACCGTCGTCACCGCCAGCAGCCGGTCCTCAGGCGACAACGGAACCCGCCGCCCCATCGTGGCCAGGAAGTTCTCCAGGGCACCGCGCGAGACCGCCACACCCTTCGGGTCGCCCGTCGATCCCGACGTATAGATCACATACGCCGTGCTCTCCGGTGAGACGGCCACCTGCGGCGCCGTGTCCGGGAATTCAGAACACTGCACGTCGCCGTCTAGCACCAGCACCGGATCGGCATCACCGATGATGTAGTCGATCCGCGAACGCGGATGCTCCGGATCGATCGGGACATAGGCCGCCCCGGCCTTGAGCACCGCCAGCAACGCGACCACGAGGTCCGCCGAGCGCGGCAGGCGGACGGCCACCGGCGACTCGGGCCGTGCGCCCCGATCGATCAGCCATCCGGCCAGGCGATTCGCCCGCGCGTCCAGCTCCGCGTAGGTCAGCGTCACGCGTTCGCCGATGACGGCGGGCGCGTCCGGTGACATCTCGGCCCGCCGGGCGACCGACTCCACAAGGCCCGGCTCCAGCGCCGGCTCGGCGGTGTCGTTCACCTCGTGCAGCAGCCACCGCCGCTCGTCCTCCCCGAGCACGTTGACGTCCGCGAGACGCGTGTCCGGGTCGGTGACGAACTGGCCGAGGACCCTGGTGAACCGGGCGGCGAGGGCGGCCGCCGCCTCATGGTCGACCAGGTTCTTCTGGTACTGCATGGACAGGTGCAGCCGCGGGCCGGGAACGGCGGTCAGCGTGATCGGGTAATGCGTGCCGGCGAACGGCCGCGCCCCGGTGACGGCGATGCCGTCCGAGGGCGCGGCCTTGTCGAGCGCGTCGGTGTCGACCGGGAACGACTCGAAGAGCACGAGGGTGTCGAACAGCGCGCTCAGCCCGGCGGCCTGTTGGATCTCCGCGAGGCCGTGGTGCTGGTGGTCGAGCAGCGCGGCTTGGCGGTCCTGCAGCGCTGTGAGCAGCCCGCCGAACGTGTCCCGCTGGTCGCACCGCACCCGGACGGGGATGGTGTTGATGAACAGCCCGACCATGTCGCCGCCGTCCATGAGCGCGGCCGGGCGTCCCGCCACGGTGGCGCCGAACACGACGTCCGCGCGCCCGACGAGCTCCGCGAGCAGCACCCCCCAGGCGCCCTGGACGACGGTGTTGAGGGTGACGCCGAGTTGCGCGGCCCGCTGGGAAAGGCCCTCCACGTCCTCGAAGGCCACCTCGATCTGCGCGAAGCCTTCGGAATCGTGCCGCGCACCCGCGTGCGGCACGAGCAGGGTTGGTTCGTCCACACCGTCGAGCTCGGCCGCCCAGGCCCGCACGGCCTCGTCGCGGTCCTGGTGCGCGAGCCACGCCAGGAAGTCGCCGTAGTCGCGCGTGCCGGGCAGATCCGCCGGGTCGCCGTCGGATGCGTAGAGGCCCAGCAGGTCCCGGATCAGCAAGGGCATGGACCAGCCGTCGAGCAGCGCGTGATGGGCGGTCACCACGAGTTCGGCCCGGTCCGACTCCAGCGTGACGAGCGCCAGCCTGATCAGCGGAGGGACGCCGACGTCGAAGTGCGCGGCCCGGTCCTGCGTGAGGAACCGTTCGAACGCCTCGTCTCGGTCGGCCTCGCCCGCCTCCGCCGTCAGATCGAGGTGCCGCCATGGCAGGGGCACCGTTTCCGGCACCACCTGCACGATGTCGCCGTCCGCACGGTCGACGAACGCCCCGCGAAGGTTGGCGTAGCGGCCGAGGAGCGCCTGACCGGCGCGCCGCAGCCGCTCCGGGTCGACCTCGCCGGACAGGTGGAACACCCACTGCGTGTGGTAGGCGTCGAATGACGTGCCGACCAGCATCGTGTGGAAGAGCATCCCGGACTGCGCGGGGGTCACCGGCCATACTTCGGACAGTCGGCCGAACCGGCTCTCCCACGTGTCGATCTCCTCCTGGACGACGCCGGCCAGGGGCGCGTCCGACGGGGTCAGGCCGCCCGCGTCCGGTGCCGCCGCATGCCGGGCCAGGGCGGTCAGCGCCTCGGCCCACGCCCCGGCCAGCTCCGACACCTCGCCACGGGACGGCGCACCGGCGGGGAAGGAGAAGCCCGCCGTCAGCCCGCCGCCGTCGGCGACCACATCGATCTCCACCATCGACCGCACCGGCATGCCGTCGCACGACACGGCCGCCACGTCCCACCCCGTGCCGCGCAGTTCCTCGGGCAGGTCCGCATCGGACGCCCGGCCATGGAAGACGAATCCGATCTGCGGTTCGCTGCCGTCGGCGGGCTCGGCAGCGGTGCCTGGAGTTGACCGCAGCTGCTCCTTGATGGTCTTGATCGCCCGCCCGGCGGCCGGGCCGCCTGCGAACGCGTCCGCGAGGTCGATCCCGGTCAGGTCCAACCGCGCCGGGAACTCGGCGGTGAACGGCCCGATCGTGCGGGACAGGTCGGCGCCGGGGACCGCGTTCTCCTCCCTGGCCTCGCCCACCACCTGGACGGCCTCCGGGGTCCCCGGCAGGCCGCGCGCCTCGCGCCGGCGGGCCAAGGCCAGTGCCAGGCCGGTGAGGAGGCCGTCGCCGGCACGGGCGCGGAACGCCGAGGGCAGCCGGTCCAGCAGGACCTCCGTGACATCCGCCGGCACCCGGACCCGCACCGTCTCCGCGACGTCGGGCACCCGGCCCGGGTCCCCCGGCGCCTGCCCGCTCTGGATCTGCTTCCACTGCGGCAGTTCCGCGACCTTTCGCGGGTCGGCCGCCTCGTCGCCGAGGGCGTGGGCCCACCTGCGGTACGAGGTCGCTACCCGGGCCAGTACCGGAGTCCCGCCGTCCCGTGCCTGACGCCACGCGAGGACCAGGTCCGGGACGAGGATCCGCCATGAGGCATCGTCCATGACAAGGCGGTGCGCGACCACCAGCAGCCGGTCGGGGCCCGCGTCCGCAGCGAGCCGGACGAACTGCGCCATGACGCCCGTGAACGGTTCCAACCGGTCCGCTGCGGCGGCGAGTTCGGCGGGCACGTCGGCGGCGCCGCCGCGAACCGTCCGCAGCAGCGCGCCGGCGTCCGCGCCGCCGGGTGCCTCGATCACCAGGCCGGGTTCGGCCCGATCGAGCCGGGCGCGCAGCACGTCGTGCCGATCCAGCACCGCCTGCACCGCCGTGACCAGGTCCGGTTCGGCGACGTCCTCGGGCAGGGTCAGGACCCTGGCGGTGCAGGCCCGCTCGATGCCGCCGTTGAGGACGAGACCGTGCGCGACCGGAGGCAGCGGGGCCCATCCGACACCGCCCCCCGGCAGCTCGGCCAGCGCCGGGCCCGCCTCGTCGCGTCCCTCGATCAGCTCCGCCAGCCGGGCGACCGTGCGGTGCTCGAAGATCTCCCGCACGGTGACGGCCAGACCACGGGACCTCGCCCGAGCGACGACCTGGACGGAACGGATGCTGTCACCGCCGAGGGCGAAGTAGTCGTTGTCGATACCGATGCCCTCCAGGCCGAGCACTTCGGAGAACAGGCCGCAGAGCGCCTCCTCCAGCTCGTTGCGCGGCCCCCGGCCGATCGACGCCTGCGTGTGATCCGGCTCAGGCAGCGCTCGCCGGTCGAGCTTGCCGTTGGGGGTGAGGGGGATCTGCGAGAGCGGGACGAGGGTGGCCGGGACCATGTAGTCGGGGAGTCGTTCGCGCAGGTAGCCGGGCAGCTCGGAGAGCAGCGGGCCTATCGTCTTGGCGAGCGCGGGCGTGTTCGCCAGGGCCTTGCCGCCGGTGCCGCTGGGGACGTATCCACCTGTGACGGTCCGGTGCGGGGGCGACAGCACCACGTCGAAACAGCGTGCGTCCTCACCGGACCACGTGACGATTGCGTCCCGTCCTTGCCCGCACGCCGACAGTCGGAGTTCCTCCGGGTCGACCGCCCCGGACAGCCCGGTCTCTTCGGCGAGGCGTGCGTTGGGTATCCCGGTCACCCGTACGGGGCCGTCCGCCAGATCTGCGCGGCGGGCTAGGCCGTCGAGTTCGTCCAGGCCGGACACCTCGGCCCCCCACGCCAGCGCCGGTGCGCTTGTCAGGTCGAGGACGTCGGCCGGGTCCTTGTGCAGGACGACCTCGTAGCGGTGACGGGTCAGTTCGTTGTGCGCTCTGCCGTTCTTCAGCCGGATGTCCACCGCGACGCCGCGTTGCCGGGCCCAATCGGTGAACCACTGCGGCGCGACCACCAACTCCCGTTCGGCCAGCACCGCCTTCTCCACCAGCGTCCGCAACTGCTCCTCCGAAGCATGCGGATGCGCCGCACGCTGCACCGCCTCCAACAGCACCCGATGCGTCACCGCGTTGCGGACATCGCCCACCACCACCCGGCCGCCCGGCGCCAGCAAACCCATGGCTGCGTCCAGCACTCGTTCCAGGTAGCCGGCGCCGGGGAAGTACTGGACCACCGAGTTCAACACCACCGTGTCGAAGTGGCCGCCCGGCAACCCCGAAACGTCATCGGCAGCCTGCGCGCTCAACCGGACACGGTCACCGAACCCCGCCCGTTCGACCTGCCTGCGGACGCGATCCACGACTGTGCCCGAGATATCGGTGCCCCAGTACTCCTCCACGTCACCGACGATCTCCGCCAGCAGCAGACCAGAACCGACACCGATCTCCAGCACCCGCCTCGGCGCGAAAGCCAGCACCCGCGCCACCGCCGCGTCCCGCCACTCCACCATCTCCGCACGCGGAATCGGCTCACCGTCATACGACGACCGCCACAACTGGAAGTCCTCACCCAGCGCCTGGTCATTGGAGGCCGCGTAGCTGTCGTCGTAGACCTGCTGCCATTCGTCGACCTGGACGGCGGGGTCGGCCAGCGCCTCGTCGGGCGCCGGCACCACGTAGCCGACGAGACGCTTGTCGCCTTCCTGCTCCTCCCGCACCACGACGGCGGCCTGTGCCACCTGGGAATGTCCGGCGAGCACGTGTTCGATCTCGCCCAGCTCGATGCGGAACCCGCGGACCTTCACCTGGAAGTCGGTACGCCCGATGTACTCCAGCAGACCGCCCCCGCCGAATCGGACGAGGTCACCGGTGCGGTACATCCGCGCACCGGCAGGACCGAACGGACACGCCACGAACCGGCCCGACGTCAACGCCGAACGCCCGAAGTACCCCCTGGCCAGCCCATCGCCAGCGATGTACAACTCCCCCGCCACACCACGCGGGACCGGCCGCAACCGCGCATCGAGCACATACACCTGGGTGTTTCCGATCGGCGAACCGATCGCCACACCCGACCCGGCCTCCACGACCGCCGCCGTCGACCAGATCGTCGTCTCCGTCGGGCCATAGACGTTCAACACCTCGACCGCCTGGTCAGCCAAAGCGTCGGCCAAGGGCGCGGGCAGGGCCTCGCCACCCACCAGGACACGCAGACCCTTGGCGGCGTCTGTCTCCTGCATCAGCACCATCTGCCAGAACGCCGGCGTCGCCTGCGCCACCTTCACCCCATGGCGCTTCACAACCGCCACCACAGCGGACGGATCAGCGACCGTCTCCCGCCCCACAAGCACCACAGCCGCACCCGAGATCAGCGGCAGGAACAGCTCCAGGGCCGCGATGTCGAACGAGACCGTCGTGACCGCCAGCAGCCGGTCCTCAGGCGACAACGGAACCCGCCGCCCCATCGTGGCCAGGAAGTTCTCCAGCGCACCCCGCGAGACCGCCACACCCTTCGGATTGCCGGTCGACCCCGACGTGTAGATCACATACGCCGTGCTCTCCGGCGAGACGCTCACATCCGGCGCCGACTCCGGGCACGCGGCAGTATCAGCGCCGGCCAGCAACTCGGCGTCCAGCACCAGCACCGGGTCCGCGTCTTCGAGGATGTAGTCGATCCGCGAACGCGGATGCTCCGGATCGATCGGCACATAAGCCCCACCGGCCTTCAGCACCGCCAACAGCGCCACCACAAGATCCACCGAGCGCGGCAGACACACCGCCACCAGCGACTCCGGACCCACACCACGACCAGCCAGCCAATGCGCCAACCGATTCGCCCGCGCTTCCAACTCCCCGAACGACAGCGACGCCGCCTCGCCAATGACCGCAGGCGCGTCCGCAGACAACGACGCCCACCGCGCCACCGACCCCACCAAACCCGACTCCAGCGCCGGCTCAACGGTGTCGTTCACCCCATGCAGCAGCCACCGGCGCTCGTCCTTGTCCAGGACGTCGACGTCCCCGAGACGCATGCCCGGGTGGGCGATCACCTGCCGCAGGACGCGCACGAACCGCTGGACGATGGCGACGGCCGTGGCGTGGTCGAACAGCTCCGTCGCGTACTCCAGCCGTCCGTACACACCGCCGGACTCGTTCGGGATGATGTTGAAGTACAGGTCGAGCTTCGCGGTGCCGGTGCCCGCCGGGATGGGGGTGGCCCGCAGGTCGGGCATTTCGAGCTGCGGCCAGAGGAACTGCCAGGCCAGCATCACCTGGAACAGCGGCTGGTACGAGGTCGAGCGGTCCGGGTTGAGGAGTTCCACCAGCCGCTCGAACGGCAGGTCCTGGTTGTCGTACGCGGCGAGGGCCTTGTCGCGGACCTGCTCGACGAGCTCGCCGAACGACGGGTTCCCCGACAGGTCGGCGCGCAGCACCCAGGTGTTGATGAAGAGCCCGATCAGGTCGGTCAGGGCCTCGTCGGTCCGCCCCTCGATCGGGCTGCCGATCGTGACGTCCTCGTCGGCGCCCAGTTTCCAGAGCAGTACGGCCAGAGCGGCCTGCGCGACCATGGGCGGTGTGGCGCCCCAGTCCGCGGCCAGTTTCCCGAGCCGGGCGACCAGTTCCGGTTCCAGTTCGAGATCGACATGGCCGCCGTGGTGGCCGGCCACCGCCGGACGCGGCCGGTCCAGCGGCAGCCGCACCGGCTGCGGCACCCCGTCCAGTTCCCGCCGCCAGTAGTCGAGCTGGGACGTGACGATGCTCTCCGGGTCGTCCTGGTCGCCGAGCAGTTCGCGCTGCCACAGCGTGTAGTCCTTGTACTGGACGGGCAGCGGCTCCCAATCGGGCGCCTCGCCCCGGTGGCGGGCCGAGTACGCCGACATCAGATCCCGGAGGAACGGCGTCATCGACGCCCCGTCCGTGGCGATGTGGTGGAAGACGAACACCAGCACGTGGTCCTGCGGGGAGGTGCGGAAGACGGTCGTCCGCAGAGGAAGGTCGGTGTCCAGGTCGAACCCCTCGCACACGGCCTCGTTCATCGCGGCGTCGATCGCGTCGGCGGCCACGTCGACCACCCGGAACGGGAGGACCGCCTCCCGCGGGGGCAGGACGCGCTGCTCCGGCGTGCCGTCCTCGTTCTCGACGATCAGGGTGCGCAGGCTCTCGTGCCGGGTCGCGACGTCCATCACCGCCGCGGCCAGCGCGGCCGTGTCCAGCGGCCCCTCCAGACGCAGCGCGAACGGGAAGTTGTAGGTCGCGGACGGGCCTTCCAGACGGTCGAGGAACCACAGCCGCCGCTGGGCGAAGGACAACGGGATCATCGGCGCGCTCCTACACGGTCATCTTGCGCAGCTGGGGGCGGTTCGACGTCTTCAGCTCCGCGAGGCGGGCCGCGAGCTGGGCGACGGTCGGATTGCGGAACACCGTCGCGACCTTCACGTCGAGGTTGAGTTCGTTGCGGATGCGGCCGATCAGCCGAGTGGCCAGCAGCGAGTGGCCGCCGAGCGCGAAGAAGTCGGCGTCGATGCCGATCCTCTCCATCTCGAGGAGTTCGGCGAACAGCCGGCAGAGGACCTCCTCGCGCTCGTCGCGGGGTTCTCGTCCGGTCGTGACCTGGGCGCGGTCCGGGGTGGGGAGCGCGGCGCGGTCGAGCTTGCCGTTCGGCGTCGTCGGGAACCCGGCCATGGGCACGATCGCCGAAGGGATCATGTAGTCCGGCACGCGCTCCCTGAGGAGGCCCGTCACGGCCTCGACGTCCAGCGCCCCGGGGTCGATACCGCCCTTCGGCACCACGTACGCGACCAGCCGTTTGTCGCCTCGCCCGTCCTCGCGTGTCACGACGGCGGCCTGGGCCACGTCGGGGTGCTGAGCCAGTACGTGTTCGATCTCGCCCAGCTCGATGCGGAACCCGCGGACCTTCACCTGGAAGTCGGTACGCCCGATGTACTCCAGCCGACCGTCGCCGCCGTATCGGACGAGGTCACCGGTGCGGTACATCCGCGCACCGGCAGGGCCGAACGGGCACGCCACGAACCGTCCGGACGTCAGCGCCGAACGACCGAAGTACCCCCTGGCCAGCCCATCGCCAGCGATGTACAACTCCCCCGGCACACCACGCGGGACCGGCCGCAGCCCGGAGTCCAGGACGTACACCTGGGTGTTGCCGATCGGCGAACCGATCGCCACACCCGACCCAGCCTCGACTTCCGCCATCGTCGACCAGATCGTCGTCTCCGTCGGGCCGTAGACGTTCAGCACTTCGGCCGCCTGGTCGGCCAAAGCGTCGGCCAAGGGCGCGGGCAGGGCCTCGCCCCCAACCAGGACACGCAGACCCTTCGCGGCGTCCGGCTCCTGCATCAGCACCATCTGCCAGAACGCCGGCGTCGCCTGCACCACCGTGACCTCATGCCGCTTGGCAAGTGCCACCACGGCGGATGGATCGCCGATGGTGTCCTTCTCTCCCGCCAACACCACGGCCGCGCCCGACACCAACGGCAGATACAGCTCCAGTGCCGCGATGTCGAACGAGACCGTCGTGACCGCCAGCAGCCGGTCCTCAGACGACAACGGGACCCGCCGCCCCATCGTGGCCAGGAAGTTCTCCAGCGCGCCCCGCGAGACCACCACGCCCTTCGGATTGCCCGTCGACCCAGACGTGTAGATCACATACGCCGTGTTGTCCGGCGCGGCGGCGACATCGGGCGCCGACTTCGGGAACCTCGAACAGTCGGCAGCGGCCCAGGTCTGGGCATCCAGCACCAGAACCGGGTCGGCGTCTTCGAGGATGTAGTCGATCCGCGAACGCGGATGCTCCGGGTCGATCGGCACATAGGCTCCACCGGCCTTGAGCACCGCCAGCAGCGCCACCACAAGGTCCACCGACCGCGGCAGGCACACCGCCACCAGCGACTCCGGACCCACACCACGATCGATCAGCCAATGCGCCAACCGATTCGCCCGTACGTCCAGCTCTCTAAACGACAGTGACCCCGCCTCGCCAATCACGGCGGGCTCGTCCGGAGAGATCGACGCCCACCGCGCCACCGACCCCACCAATCCCGGCTCCAGCGCCGGCTCGGCGGTGTCGTTCACCTCGTGCAGCAGCCACCGGCGCTCGCCCTCGCCGAGCACGTCGACGTCCGCGAGACGCGTGCCCGGGTCCGTGAGCACCTGGTCCAGCACCCGGACGAGCCGCGCGGCGATCACCTCGGCGCCGGCGCGGTCGTAGAGGTTGTTCTGGTAGTCGAGGGAGAGCCGCAGGTAGGGGTCGGAGGAGTTGAGGGTGAGCGGGTAGTGCGAGCCCGCGAACGGCCGGATGCCGTCGATCGTGAACCCGGCCGCGATGTTGGCGTCGACGACGCCCTCGCGGTCGACCGGGTAGTTCTCGAAGACGACGATCGTGTCGAAGAGCGCGGGGAGCCCGGCGCCGCGCTGGATGTCGGCAAGCCCGTAGTAGTGGTGGTCGAGCAGGGCGGTCTGCCGGTCCTGCAGCGCGGTGATGACGTCGCCGACGCTGTCGTCCGGCCCGCAGAGCACCCTGGTCGGCAGGGTGTTGATGAAGAGCCCGACCATCTCCTCCGAGCCGGGGAGCTCCGGCGGGCGGCCGTTGACGGCGGCGCCGAAGACCACGTCCTGCTGCCCGGTGAGCTTCGCGAGCAGAATCCCCCATGCGCCTTGCAGGAGCGTGTTGAGGGTGACCCCGAGTTCCGCGGCGCGGTGGGCGAGTGCGCGGCCCTTGTCGACCGATAGCGGTACCTCGATCCGCCCGAGGGCGGACGCCGTCTCCTGGACGGGGGCGCTCGGCGCCACGAGGGTCGGCTGTTCGAAGCCGGCGAGTTCGGCGGCCCACCGGGCGGCCGACGCCTCCCGGTCCCGCGTGGCGAGCCACGCCAGGTAGTCGCCGTAGCTGCGGACCGGGTGGAGCTCGTACGTGCCGGAGTACAGCCGGATCAGGTCCGTGAGCACCAGCGACGACGACCACCCGTCGAACAGCGTGTGGTGGGCCGTGACGATCAGCTTCGCCCGCTGCGGCGTGTAGGTGATCAGGCCGAGGCGCATCAGCGGCGGCCGCAGGGGGTCGAGCGGGTCGGCGCGGTCCTCCGCGAGGTACCGGTCGAGGGCCGCGTCCTGTTCGGCTTCGCCGCGGCCCGTCAGGTCGACGTGGCGCCAGGGCATGTCGACGTGCTCCGGTACGACCTGGACCGGGCCGCCGTCGGCTCCGGCCAGGAACGCGGAGCGCAGGTTCGGGTAGCGGTCGAGCAGGCGCCGCCCGGCGTCCCGCATGCGTTCGGGGTCGACCTGCCCGGTCAGGTGCAGGACGAACTGCATGTGGTAGACGTCGAACGACCCGTCGGCGACCGCGGCCTGGAACTGGATCCCCGCCTGTCCCGGTGCCTGCGGCCAGATGTGGGTCAGCCGGCCGTAGTGCGCCTCCCAGGCGTCGATCTCGTCCTGGCGCACCGGAACCAGCGCGGCGTCGGACGGCGTGAGCCCGCCGATCTCCGGCCGCGCGGCGTACGCGGCCATGCCCGTCAGCACCTCGACCCACAGTTCGGCGAGTTCGGCGGTGCGCTCCCGGGACAGCAGCCCGGTGGGGAACGTGAAGACGGCCTGCAGCCGGGCGCCTTCGGGGCCGTCGGTGGCGACGGCGCCCACCTCCAGGGCGGACAGCGCGGGCAGGTCCGGGTCGGGCACCGGGACGAGCTCGGCGGACCAGCGCGCCGGCCCCCACCCGTCCGCGCGCAGGTGCTCGGGCACGTCGGAGTCGGAGACGCGGCCGAGGTAGTTGAACCCGATCTGCGGCGCCGGGTGGTCGGCGAGCTGCGGGGCGGTCTCCGGGTTCAGGTAGCGCAGCAGCCCGTACCCGACGCCCTTGTCGGGGATCGCGCGCAGCTGCTCCTTCACCAGCTTGACCGCCGTCCCGGCCGCGGCGCCGTCGGCGAGCACCTCGGACACGTCCACGCCGCGCACGTCGACCCGCGCCGGGTACATGCAGGTGAACCAGCCGACCGTGCGGGCGAGGTCGGCCCCGGGGACGACGTCCTCCTCGCGGCCGTGCCCCTCCAGCCGGACCAGGGTCGAGCGGTCGGCGCCGCTCCACCGGTTCACGGCGAGGGCGAGCGCGGCGAGCAGCACGTCGGTGCCGGTGCCCCGGTAGGCCGCGGGAAGCCCGGTCAGCACCGCGTCGGTGACGTCGGCGGGCAGTTCCACCCGGACGCTGTCGAGCGTGGACACGACGTCCACCGCCGGGTCGAACGGGCGCTCGCCGAGCGGCGGGTTCGCGGCTTCGAGCATGTCCCGCCAGAACTCCAGCTCCGCCTCCCGCTCCGGGGAGAGCGCCTCGGCCTCCAGCGCCGCGGCCCAGCGGCGGGCGGACGTCCCGACCGCGGGCAGGTCGGGCGTCCGGCCGTCGCGGACCCGCCGCCACGCCTCGGCGAGGTCGGACATGAGGATGCGCCAGGAGACGCCGTCCACCACCAGGTGGTGCAGGACGGCGAGCAGCCTGCCCGGCCCCCGCTCCGGGGCGAACCAGACGAAGCGCGCCATGGTCCCGGCCTCCGGGTCGAGGCTCCCGGTCGCGGCGTCCAGCTCGGCCTTCGCGGTCTCCAGCGTGGACGGGTCGTCCCACCGGCCGTCGCAGGGCACGCGGCGGATCAGGCCGGCCGCGCGCACGGTCCCCGCCGGACGCACGTCGAGGGACGGCTCGTCGCCGCGCACCAGCCGGGCCCGCAGGAGGTCGTGCCGGTCGAGGACGGCGTCCAGCGTCGCGGCCAGCCCGTCCGCGTCGATGCCCGCGGGCAGTTCCAGCGCCATCGCCATGGCGAACCGGTCCATCCCGCCGCCGTGCTGGAACACGTGCCGCGCCACCGGCTGCAGCCCCATCGGCCCGACGCCGCCGCTCGCGTCCTCGGCGAGGACGGGCGTCCGGTCCCGGCGCGCGGAGACCGCCTCGGCCAGCCGCGCCGCCGTCCGGCACTCGAAGATCTCCCGGGTGGTGACCTCCAGGCCGCGGGCCCGGGCCCGCGCGACCACCTGGATCGACCGCAGGCTGTCGCCGCCCACGGCGAAGAAGTCGTCGTCGATGCCGACCCGGTCCACCCCGAGCACGTCCGCGTAGGCGGCGGTGATGACCGTCTCGGCCTCGGTGCGCGGCGCCCGGTAGGTCTCGCCCGCGAACTCCGGCTCGGGCAGGGCCGACCGGTCCAGCTTGCCGGTCGGCCCGAGCGGCATCCGGCCGAGGGTCACGAAGGCCGACGGGACCATGTAGTCGGGCAGCCGCGCCGCGACGAACCTGCGCAGCTCGGCGGCCGACGCGCCCGCCATCGCCTCCACGTCGCCGATGCCGCCGGCGCCGTCGTCGCCGACGGCCCCCGCGCCGGTGTGCACGACGTAGGCGACGAGCCGCCGCCCGCCCCCGGGCGCCTCCCGGCTGATCACCACCGCCTCGCTGATCCCGGGGTAGCGCGCGCACACCGCCTCGACCTCGGCGGTCTCGATGCGGAAGCCGCGGACCTTCACCTGGCCGTCGACCCTGCCGACGCACTCGAGCCAGCCGCGCGCGTTCCACCGGGCGAGGTCGCCCGTGCGGTACATCCGCTCGCCCGCCGGGCCGAACGGGTCCGCGACGAACCGTTCGGCCGTCATGCCCGGCCGGTCGCGGTAGCCGCGGCCGAGGCACGTCCCGGCCACGTACAGCTCGCCGACCACGCCCTGCGGCACCGGGGCGAGCCCCGGTCCCAGCACGTAGGCGCGCATGTTGCCCAGCGGAGTACCGATCGGCGCGACGTCGTCCTCCGCCCACTCCTCGGACGCCGCGAGGGAGAACGCGGTGGCGTAGAAGCTCTCGCTCTGCCCGTAGGAGTTCACGACCTGCACGCCCGGCAGGGCCTCCCGCACCTGCCGCACCAGCCGGGCCGGGAGGATGTCGCCGGCCAGCACGACCGTCCGCACGCCGCTCGTCTTCTCCAGGTGCCCCGTCAGCTCCCCGAGCACGGTGGGGACGGCGCTGATCACGTCACCGTCCCAGCCGCCCCGCTCCGCGAGCGCGAGCATGTTCGGCACCACCTCGGCCGTGCCACCGGTGGACAGGGTGGTCAGCAGCTCGAAGACCGAGACGTCGAAGTTCACCGACGTGCCGGACAGCATCCGCCAGCCGGGCGGCGCGTCGAGGACGCGCACCAGCTCCCGCACCCCGTTGGCGACGTTGCGGTGGGTGATCGCCGCGCCCTTCGGCGTCCCCGTGGACCCGGACGTGTACATGACGTACGCCAGGTTGTCCGGGCGCAGCGGCGAGATCCGGTCCGCGTCGTCCGGCGGGCCCTCGGGCGTGTCCCATGCCGCGCGGTGGTCGAGGTTCACGGCGGAGACGTCCGCCGGCGGTAGGTCCCGCCACGTCGCGGTGTCGGTGACCGCGAAGCGCGGGCGCGCCTCGGACAGCACGCTCGCCGCGCGTCCGCCGAGGTACTGCGGGTCCATCGGCAGGTATCCGGCGCCGGACTTGAGGATGCCGAGAAGGCCGGCCACCAGGTCCTCGGTGCGCGGCAGCGCCAGCACCACGAGGTCCTCCGGCCCGGCGCCGCGCCGGATCAGCTCCCACGCGACGGCGTTCGCCCGGGCGTCGAGCTCCCGGTAGGTCAGCGTCCGGCCGTCGCAGGCGATCGCCGGGGCGTCCGGCGTCCTCGCGGCCTGGCCCTCGAACAGCTCCGGGACCGTGGCCTCGGGCACCGGCGCGGCGGTGTCGTTGAACCGGCGGAGCAACCGGTCCCGCTCGGCGTCGGTGAGCACGTCGACGCCGCCGACGCGGTGCTCCGGGTCGGCCGCGACCCGGCCCAGCACCCGGACGAACCGGGCCGCGATGTCCTCGGCCGTGTCCCGTTCGAACAGGTCGGTGCGGTACTCCAGGCGGCAGGTCGCCCCGCCCGCGCCGTCCGGGAGCATGTCGAAGAACAGGTCGAACTTGGCCGTGCCGGTCTCCAGCCTCTCGTCCCGGACGTCGAGGCCGGGGAACTCCATCGGCGGCACGGGCGGCTGCCAGGCGAGCATGACCTGGAAGAACGGGCTGTAGGCGGTGGACCGGTCGGGGTTCAGCAGCTCCACCAGGCGCTCGAACGGCATCTCCTGGTTGTCGTACGCGGCCAGGGACCGGTCCCGCACCCGCCGGACCAGTTCGAGGAACGTCGGTTCGCCGGAGAGGTCGGCGCGCAGCACCCAGGTGTTGACGAAGAACCCGACGAGGTCGCGCAGCTCGTCGGCGGTGCGTCCCGCGATCGGCGCGCCGATCGGCACGTCGTCGCCGCAGCCGAGGTGGTGGAGGAGGACCGCCAGCGCGGAGTGCATGACCATCGAGATCGTCGCGTCGGCCCGCGCGGCGAGCTTCTCCACGGACGAGAGCAGGCCGGGGTCGATCGAGAACCGGACCATGTCGCCGGCGTGGCCCATCGCCTTCCCGCGCGGCCGGTCGGTGGGGAGGGCGAGCGGCTGCGGCAGGTCGGCGAGGGCCTGCCGCCAGTACGCCAGCTGCCTGGCCCCCAGGCTGGCCGGGTCGGTCTCGTCGCCGAGCACGTCCCGCTGCCACAGCGTGTAGTCCGCGTATTGCACCGGGAGCGGCTCCCACCGCGGGGCCCCGCCCTCCCTGCGGGCCGCGTACGCCGTGAGGAGATCGCGGAACAGCGGGCCGAACGACTCGCCGTCCACGGCGATGTGATGCATCACCAGCACCAGGGTGTGGTCGAGCGGACCGCTGCGGACCAGCCTGGCGCGGATCGGCACGTCGGCGGCCAGGTCGAAGGTCGCGGTGGCCTCGGCATGGAGCGCGGCCGCCCGCTCCTCCTCCGTCGCGACCTCGGCCACCGGCAGGTCGAACGGCCGCTCGCCGGACGGCAGCACCCGCTGGTGGGGGACGCCCTCGCCGTCCTCGACGATCACCGTGCGGAGGACCTCGTGCCTTTCGACGACGTCGCGGAGCGCCGCCTCCAGCGCGCCGGTGTCCAGCTCACCGGTCAGCCGCAGGGCGAACGCGCCGTTGTAGGTCGCCGACGGCCCGTCGAACCGGTCCACGAACCACAGCCGGCGCTGCGCGAACGACAACGGGATCATTCTGTCTCCAATTCGGCGGGACCGGCGGGAACCGATCCGCCGCTCAGCTCTGGTCGAGCACCGTCAAGAGTTCGGCGTTGTAGAAGTCGTCGAACGAGCAAGCGCCCGACACCGTGGAGAAGTACCGGTCGATCAGCTCCTGGTGGCCGACCAGTTTCCGCAACATCTCGGTCCGCCCTTCGGGCTTGAGCTCGGCCACGTTGAGCACGCCCTGGTAGAGGTCGAGGAAGTCGTCGTTCAGGTCGTTCTCGAAGCGGTTCAGCGCCGCGTCGAGCGCGGCGTCGTCGTGCAGGCCCTGCCCGATGTGGTCCGTGAGCGACTGGGCCTGGAGGAACGCGTCGGTGATCCCGCGGGCGGTGATGGAGTCCTTGTGGTGCAGCGCGTCCCCGAGCAGCACCCATCCGGGCCCGTGTGCCTTGCGGAAGAAGTTCTCCTGATGGCCCGTGCCGTACATCTGCTCCACGCGCGCGCCGGCCGACATCCGGTCGTACAGCTCGGGCGCCGTCGTGCGGAGGGCTCCGAGGTAGGACGGCTCCACCGCGGTACGGACCTTGGCGAACTCGTCCTGCGGGAAATAGGTCATGATCAGCGTGAGGTCGTCGTTGGTGGGGATGGCGACGACCCAGCGCCCGGGCCGCTCGTACAGCTCCATGTGCGCGGGGACCCCGGACCAGTAGCTGTAGTAGACGCAGGTCATCCGCGGGTGCTCGATGACGTTCGGCGCGCGGGTCTTGCGCGCCACCAGCGACCGCATGCCGTCCGCGCCGACGACCAGCCGCGCCCGCTCGGTCGCCTCGGCGCCGCCGGGCGTCGTGTACCGGACGCCGGCGACCCGGCCGCCCTCGTGCAGCAGGTCGGTGACCGCGCAGGACTCCTGGAACTCCGCCCCGGCCGCGACGGCGCCGCCGGCCAGGATCGGGTCGAGCACGAACCGGCGGGGCGCGTACGTCGTCCGGTGGCCGTCGACCGGCAGGGAGAAGCCGTCCAGCCGGACGCCGGGCCCGTCGTAGCTCTCGTGGTCGATCGGCCGGCAGCCCGCGCGGCGGAGCTCGCCGAGCAGGTCCCACCTGGCGAGGAGTGCCACGCCCGGCTGGTGGATGTAATGCGAGGACAGCGTGTCCTGGGGGAACCGCGCCTTCTCCAGGAGCAGGACGCGGTACCCCTGCCGGGCGAACAACATGGCCGCCGGCGAACCCGCGCAACGGGCACCGATGACAATCACGTCGTACATGGCGCCTCTCCTGAGAAGTGGGCATCGGGGGAACGGTCAGCAGGCCCGGCGAAAGGAATGTGTCTCGCCGGCGGGACACGGACCGGGACCAGGGTCGCCGCTGTCAGGTCGCCGGATCCAGGGATTCGATGTACGCGGAAACAGAGGCCACGGTCGGGTTGAGGAACATCTGGTCGACCGGTACCTCGACGCCCAGTTCCGCGACGAAGGCGGCCTGGATTCGGGCCATGATCACGGACTGGCCGCCCAGGGCGAAGAAATCGTCGTCGTCCGCCACGTCGTCGCGTCGGAGTTCGCGGCACCAGATGGCGCGCACCTTTTCGGAGATCATCACAGTCCCGTCCTGCACGAGTCGGCGAGTTCTTTGCGGTCGACCTTTCCGTGCGGGCTCAACGGGAGCCGGGGAATGTTGAGGCACCGCGCCGGGACCATGTTCCGCGGCAGCGTTTCGAGCAGCCGGGCGCGGACGTCGTCCGCGGCGAGATCGCCGCCCTCGGGCACGAGGAACGCGACCAGCTCGACCTCACCGGCGTCCGTGGGGGCGGTGACCACGGCGGCCTCCCGGACGCCGGGCAGCCTGGCGAGCGCGCGCTCGATGTCGGCGGGATCGATGCGCATGCCCCGCACCTTCACCTGCGCGTCCATCCGGCCGGCGACGACGAGGTCCCCCTCGGCGTTCACGTAACCGCGGTCGCCCGTGCGGTACATCCTGCGCGGCTCGCCCTCGACCATGACCGTGGTGAACCGCGCCGGCTCGGGGCCGCCGCCGTTGAGGTAGCCCGCGCCGACGCCGGCTCCGGAGATGAAGACCTCCCCGTACTCCCCCGGCCCGACGCCGTTCATCCGCTCGTCGAGAAGATGGATGCCGGTGTTGTGGGCCGGCCTGCCGACCGGCGCGATGTCGTGTTCGCCGGGCCGGTAACCGGCCAGGTCGAACGACGTCGCGACGTCCGTGCACTCGGCGACGCCGTACTGGTGCAGGAGCGTGCACGCGTTGTCCTCGCGCCGCGCCCACTCCCAGATCCGTTCGACCTTCAGCGGTTCCCCGCCGAACAGCACGTAGTCCAGCCCGGCGAGCGCGTTCCCGCCGCGGGCGGTCTCCCAGTCCACCAGCAGGTACAGCGTGCTGGACGCGCAGTGCACCACGCGGACGTCGTGCTCGTTCAGCATGCGGTACGCCAGCAGGGCGTCGAAGTTCCTGCTCGTCATCAGGTGCTGCGTGGCGCCGCAGAACAACGGCGTCATCAGGCTGCGCTGGGACAGGTCGAAGCCGAACGCGCTGACGACCAGGTTGTGCGACCCGCGGTGCAGGCCGTACTCGATCATCAGCCAGTTCATCAGGTTGAACCAGCCCTCGTGCCGCACCGCGGTCAGCTTCGGCGTACCGGTCGACCCGGACGTGAAGACCGCGTAGCACACGTCGTCCCCGGTGACGGAGACGCCGGGGCGGGTCTCCGGGAGGTCCGCCAGGCCGCCGGGCGGGCGTCCGAGGTCGATGACCTCGACGGCCGCCGACTCGACCATCCCGGCCGTCGCCGGGGACGCCACGATCAGGACGAGATCGGGGATCTGCCCCAGCAGCAGCCGGAGCCTCTCCGCCGGGTAGGACGGGTCGAGCGGCACGTAGGCCGCGCCCGCCTTGAGCGTGCCGAGGACGGCGACGAGCATGTCCACCGAGTAGTCGAGGCAGATGCCGACCTTCGCGCCCCGCCCGTGTCCGCGCGCCGCGAGGAGATGGGCGAACCGGTTGGCCCGCGCGTCCAGCTCCGCGTACGTCACCCGCCGCTCGCCGCAGACGACCGCGACGGCATCGGGGGCCGTCTCCGCGTGCGCCTCGAACCGGTGGTGGGGCACGGGCGCCGGGGGCAGCGGGACCTGCTTTCCCTGAAGGATCATCAGCTGGCTCCGATGTGACGGGCGGTCAGGCCGTGCGCCGGTCGGCGGCGTCGAGTACCCGCGTCGCCCACTGGTCGACGGAGAGGCCGTGCGCAGCCGCCACCTTCGAGTAGCAGTCGAGCTGGTGGTCGGACAGCTCGATGGTGAGCGTGACCTTCTGCTTCTCGGCCAGGCGCACCTCGGCCCTGCGCCGCTCGTCCCCGCCGTCCGCAGGGAGCTCCTTCCGGCGGCCGCCGCGCTCCTCGCCGTCCCCGCGGAGGCCGGGGCTCTGCTCGGCGAGGCTCTCGCGGACCGCCCTGCGCAGCTCGTTGCGCGACCACTTCTGCTCCTCGGCCTTGCGCAGCCAGTAGTCCTGCTCGGGCGGCGAAAGGCGCGTCACCTCGGCGTGGTGGGCGAAACTGAGGCCGTCCCGCCTGCGGTGGTGCTCGAACCGCCGCGCCACCCACGCGTAGTTGCGCAGGGTCTGGTAGTCGAGGCCCGTCCGGTCGATCGCCTCCCGGTAGCGGCGCCATCCGTACGCCGACTCCCCGAAGATCAGCCAGTCGGCGAGCCACCAGGCCGAGGAGTTCGCCAGCTCGCGCAGGTTGGTGCCGATCTGCTCCCAGGACCGCTCCGGCAGGTTCTGCGCGAAGACCATCCCCGACTTGCGCGCCGTCGCCTGCTTCCCCACGAAGGGCAGGACCACGTCGCGCTGCGCGGCCTCCCCGCCGATCGCCGCCGGCGCGGCCTTGTAACCGTTCGTCGTACTCACAGCTCCCCTTCGGTCAGCCTGTTCATGTACTCCGCGACCTCCCGCTGCCGCCCGGCCCCCTCCCGGGCGAAGTGGCGGCACACCCGGTCCCGCGTCTCGGCGCTCTGCTCCTGGCTGAGCTTGAAGATCGCCTCGGCCCGGGTGACGGTGAACCGGAACGCGCCCACCCCGGGCAGGATCCGGCGGAAATGGCCGATCGACCCGGTCATGTCCCAGTCGCGTCCGAAGTCGCCCTCCAGGACCCGGACGGTGGAGCGCACCACGGACAGCGTCTCCTCGTCGGAGTCGATCGTGTCGATCACGCCGCGCAGCTGCGCGGCCGTGTAGTTCCAGGTCGGCGCGGACGGAGTGACCGGGTACAGCGTCGGCGAGACGTACGCGTGCGGGCCCGCGAAGCTCAGCACCCCGGGCGTGCCGGAACGCAGCGCCTTCCACTGGGGGTTGGCCCGGTTCATGTGGCCGAGCAGCGTCGCCCCGGCAAGGTCCGCGGACCCGTCGGCGGGCAGCCGGTCCGGGATGACCGGCAGGTGCGTGGCGTAGGGGCCCTCGGCGTCGTCGCCGTTGGTCATCAGCAGGGCCAGCGGGTTCCGCCGCATCAACTCGACGATCCACCGGACGTCGGGCTCCCGGTACATGGCGGGCACGAACATCGCGATCCACTCCTCCGCAGCATCCGGTCCGCGTCAGTCCGCGGCCATGGCCTCCCGGAGGCTCCGCGGGCGCATGTCGGTCCAGTGCTTCTCGACGTACTCCAGGCACTCGGCTCTGGACGCCTCACCGAAGACCTCCCGCCAGCCCGCGGGGACGGCGGCGAACGCCGGCCACAGGGAGTGCTGGTCCTCGTCGTTGACCACGACGAAGAAGCGGCCGGCCTCGTCGTCGAAGGGGTTCGTGCTCATGGCGACCGTCCTTGGCGTTGCGACGCGATGCGGAATCGGAAGACCGCCCGGGCAGGCGGCATCCATAAACGTCGAGCGGTGACTGGGGATGGGAATTCAGCCGGGCCGTTATGGGCTTGCCATTTCGGCGGTGTCCCGTCGACAGGACACCCGGCGGCCGCGCCGGCCCGGTAAAGCTGTCGCCACCGTACGACTCGCCCTCGAATGCCACAAGGGGCGGGCAAGCGGGCGGCGGATGGCCGGCGGACGGCCGTCTACCGACCCTTTACCTCACCGATGTTCTGTGTAAGCATGACCGGACCAGCAGCATCAGGACATGCTCCCTCGAATGCGAATTCAGCCATTCTTCCGGCCGAATTCACGTTCGCGCGGCGGCGGCCGCGCGGCGGCGCCGGACGGCCTCAGTCGATGACGATTCCGTCGCGGCGCGCCTCGCGGTAGAGGTCGACGCGGGTCGTCGCCTCCCGTCCCAGCCGGGAGTACTTCTCCCGGGCGCGTTCCAAGTACTGCTTGACCGTGTGCTCGCTGATGCCCATCTGGCGGGCGACGCCCGCGCGGGTGAGGCCGCCGAGCCACAGGCGCATCGTCCGCAGCTCCTGCTCGGAGAACCGGGGCGTGCCGTTGAGGCTCTCGTTCGCGGCGAGCATGGCCCCGGCCTGGGACGGGGTGGTGTACCTCCCGCCGGCGGCCACCGTCAGTATCGCCTCGATGAGGTGGGCCCGGCCCTCGTTGGAGTCCTTGGTGATGTAGGCGCGGGCACCGGCCAGCTCGGCGTGGTGGATGACGTCCGGCTCGGTGTGCTGGGAGAACACCACGATCTTGCGGCCCGCGGCCGCGAGCTCGGCGATGCGGTCGAAGACGAGCTCCCCGTCGATGCGCAGGTCGACCACCAGGACGTCGGCCGCCGCGGCCGGGCCGGTGTCCACGTCGGCCAGGTCGGGCCCGACATGGACGATCTCGACGCGCCGCCCCGCGTCCTCCGCGACCCACGTCCTGATCCCCGTCAGCACGACGTCCTGGTCGTCGATGACCGCGATGGTCACGGTCTGGCCCATCGAGCCTCCACCCACAGCTGGTCCCCGTCATGATCGATCGTGAGGTCGACGCCGGCGGTCCCCGCGTCCCCGGCGGCCGCGTCCCCGGCGGCCGCGTCGCGGGTGAGGTCGCCGGCGCCCGGGTCGTCGGTGAGGACCGAGACGCTCACCTGGTCGGCGGCCGTCGAGACGACGGTGATCCGCGTGTGCGCCCGCGTCCTCGCCAGCACGGTGAGCGGCACCTCGGCGAGCGCCGCGGCGGTCCCCTGGTCCAGCGGCGGCGACTCCCCGACCAGGGTCAGGTCGACCACCACACCGCGGCGCAGCGCCTCGTCCACGCCCGGCTGGAGGAGCCGCAGCAGCGGATCCGGAATGTCCTCGTGCTCGGCCAGCAGCTGCCGGAGCATGGCCTCGGCGGTGGCGCAGCGGTGCCGCAGCGACGGATCGGACGGATCGGCGCTGCCGTCGGCCAGCCCGCGCAGGACGGGCGTGACGAGCCGGCCCGCCTCCCGGTAGCGGTCCCGCCGCGCCGCCGAGACCTCCGCGATGATCATCTCCCGGGTGGCCATCTCCCACCGGTCGGCCGCCGCCGCGGCCGCCACCCCGCCGCTGAACCGGAACACGCGCGCGCCGCCGACCATCGTGAGCTGGATGCTGGCCGACGCGTACAGCAGGACGACGAACCCCGCGATCACGTGCCGGTTCAGGTCGCCCGTGGACACCAGCCCGGCGAGGACGGCGCCCGCGTTCGCGGCCAGCAGCGCGATGAGCTCCCGTACCGGGCGGTGCATGAGCAGCAGCACGCCGATCAGCCCGACCGTCGCCCACGCCCAGTTGATCTTCAGCTGCTCGCCCGGCGGGCAGTTGGCCGCCATCGCCACCCCCGTCGCCAGGTCCGCCACGGCGAGGACCACCGTCCAGCCGCGGCGGCCCGTCCTGCGGAGCAGGAGGACCGACGCCGCCGCGACGAGCAGGCACTGCGCCGCCCAGAGCGCGGCGGCCAGCCGGAACGAGCGGTAGTAGTCCATGTAGGTGAGCAGGGCCGTGCCCGCTCCGCCGACCTGCCAGAGCGCCACCGTGACCACCAGGGCCACGTCGAACGCCCGGTTGAACGGCACGGCGAACGACTCCCGCGTGGAAGCCTCAGCCATGTGGCCACCGCAGCGTGATCTCGGTCCCGGCGCCGGGCCGGGAGGTCACCGTGGCCCGGCCGCCGACCGTGGTCATGCGCTCGACGATCGAGTGCCTGATGCCCAGCCGGCCGTCCTGGACGTCGCCCGGCGCGAATCCCCGGCCCTCGTCGGAGACGGTGACCGTCACCGAGCCGTCGCCGTCGTGGCGTTCGGCCCGCACGCGCGCCCGGGAGACCCCGGCGTGGCGGTCGACGTTGCGCAACGCCTCCCCCACTCCGCCGGTGATCGCCGCCGCGACCGGCGCGGGGACCTCCAACCCGGCGCCGCCGGGCACGGCGACGAGATCGACGGCGACCGGCACGGACAGGTGGGCGGTCAGGTCCAGCAGGTGCTCCACCAGGTCGACCGGCTCCGCGGGGGCGTCGACCCAGCCGCCGGAGAATTTCTCCATGACCTCCAGCGCCCTGCGGGCGTCCCGGCGCAGGGCGGGCGAATCCGTCGGCACGGCGCCCGAGGCGACCATGCTGAGCGTCGACAGCACCGAGTCGTGCACCTGGAACCGGTGAAGGCGCTCATCGGACCGGCGGGCGGCCGCCAGCATCGCCCGGCGCCGCTCCCGGTCGCGCACCGCCACGATCACGTCGGCCCGCCGGCCGCCGCGGCGCAGCAGCCACATGATCACGCTCAGCGCCGTGACCTGGACGATCAGGGTGCGGACCTGGCTGGTCTCCGCCGGGACGCCGACCACGTAGGCGGCGATGACCGCGGCTCCCAGCAGCATCCCGGTCACCTGGCCGGCCGACAGCAACGCCACGAAGACCGCCGTCCCCGCCAGCATGATGGCCCACGTGGTCTCGTCGATGACCGACGAGACGGGGACGACCCACGGCTGGAGCAGCATGACCAGCGCCACCACGGCGGAGTCACCGATCAGGAGAGGGAGCCCCAGGCCGTACCGGGTCGCCGCCACGGCGAAGAACACGGCCCACAGGACGAGGCCGCCGAGCACCACGGGCTGCCAGAGCCGGGACACCCCGTCGTCGGCGTCGTCGACCAGCGCCGCGACGACCACCACCGCGACCGCGCCGCAGCGGAGCGCGACCGCGAATCCGCGGACCGCGTAAGCCAGCGCGTATTCGGAAGGGCCGGGTCCGGAACGGACCGGCCCGTCACCCCGTGTCACATGATTGGTACGGTCAGCGCCCTCGCTTCCGAAAGGTAATGTCGTCTCGGGCATGTGGAGCAGTATTGCGCGGTCCCCGTCACACTCGTAAGACGGGACCAAATATGATCATGAGGAACGGCACTTCTCAGGGTCACAGGGCAATTACGCTGGCGCATTCGCGGGGCCCTACCTCGGCGAATGAACCACCACCGCGCCCAGGAGGCGACGTGACCGAAAGTGGCCTGCGGACGGCTTTGACGTCCTGTCGACATGGCGACTAACGGCTCGTACCCGTAGTGGTCATTGTCCGTTCATGACAAATTATTGATGTGTCATGCATGTTACGGCCGCCCTTCACTCTGTAAGGCCCGGCCACGAACGCCGACCCGTCGCACAGGGGTCGTCTCCGGCCGTGGCGCGGGGTGGGAGCCGGGCCGAGGACGGTGGCCGCTCGGTCTTGGGGACGCCCTCCAGGGCTCACCGGGCGAGGCCGTTGCGAAGCCAACGATTCCCACCAGTCTCAGCCCACGGCATCGGGCCGCAGATCGGTGCGCGCTCTTTCGCCGCAGCGGAGTGCGAAGGCGCGGCCATTGGTCTCCCAATGGCGGTGAAGCCGCTGGTCGGGCTTTTCAGTGCATCAAAGAAAAGTGCAGCGATGTGATCTCCGATTGCCTTGATCGAGCCGATCGGATAAACCCGAGATACTATGCGCATTGATGGGACGTGGCAGTTGACCATCGACACACCGCTCGTCAGGGAGCTGCAAGTAAAGCTGTATCTAGAAAGCGATGGCAATTCCGTGGCCGGACGCCTTGCCGACGACACGGAAACGTTCGCGGGAAAGGTCGTCCAGGGCGTCGTTGACGGTGACCGGTTCAGCCTCAAGATCAGGCTTCTCCGGCCGGTGCCGAGCGCGCTCAGGTTCACCGGGACGTTCGACGGCGATTTCATGGAGGGCAGCGTCCGCGTGCGCTTCTTCGGCGGTTTCAAGGCGAGGGCGAGGAGGGTCGCCTGACCCCGTCCGGGTGTCCGCGCCGGCCTCCGGGGCCCGTCGGCGGCGCACGGGACTCTCGCCGCCTGGAGGCCGGCGGAACGATCGATGGGGAAGACTATTCGGCGATCTTCGTCCGGGTGGACCAGGTGAAGACGGGCACCTGCCCGCGGTCACCCGACTGCGCGCGCTCATAGTGGTCATATCCACCGCTGCGCTGGACCTTCAGCTTTCCGTCGGCCACCGCCGACGCGGGCACGGCCACCCGGGTGGGCGCGCCGGACGGGCCGCCCACGAGCTCGACGTCGACGAACTCCGCGCCACTGCCGGGCTCTCCTGAGATGTCCACGCGAATTCCCTCCATTCTGCGTCCGAATCATCGGACGACGGGACCACGCATCCGAATCCCGCCATCTGACCGGCACTCCAGATACTAAGAAGGGAGAGAATGGCCGGACCACCCCCGGCGGAAGTCATTTCCGGTATTCCGGGGCGGGCTTCCGTGTCCTGCCGGCGGGACAGGGGGCGGGTCCGGTGGGCACGGTGGCTCCCGCGCTTCGGCCGCGCGACCATCTCAGTGGGCCCTCATCCCTCCAGTGCCCGCGCGGCCGCGCTGTCCAGCGTGGTCAGCACCCATTGCTGCAGGTCCGTGCCCGATTGCTCCGCAGCCATGTGCCAGCGCCGCAGGTGGCTGCCGGGCACCGCAAGCCGCCGCGTGTCCTCGGCTCTCGCGCCCTCCCGGCTCTCGCCCGGGCGGGCGAGCCGGATGCCCTCCCGCAGCTGCTTGGTGGTCCATTTCGCCTTCTCGGCGCGGTCGAGCCACCTGTCCTGCTCCTCGACCGGCAGCGACGCGACCTCGGCGTGATGCTGGAAGCTCAGCGCGGGGCGCCGGCGGCAGAACTCGAACCGCCGTGCGACCCAGGCGTAATTGCGTAACGTCTGATATTGCAGCCCCGCCGCGAGGATCCCGTGCTCGTACCGGTCGTGGTAGTGCTCCTTGCCGTATACGAGCCAGTCGCCGAGCCACCAGGCCGACGAGTTCACGATTCCGGAGAGCTGGCGGCCGGCGTGCTCCCAGTCCTCGAAGGCCAGCTCGGCCGGTATCTGCAGGCCCACCGCCGTCGTGAGCACCTCGCCGCGACGCTGCTCGGCGGAAACGGCACCACGTCGCGCCGACTGCGCCCTCCTCCGGCGGAGGACGGTCCTCATCTGATCGGTATCGCCGGCCCGGTTCACCATGTCTCTCCTTTCGGACGGGCTGGGCATGAATAATGACCGGGAAGATCCGCACAGAGCAGCAACCGCTCGCAAAGCGGCGCCATGCATTCGGTGAACGTCGGCCGATGAACCGTGCGACGAGTGGGAGACCCGGCACGGCTCACGCGGCGGCCTTCAAGCCGCCCTCATCCCCCGAACACTCATTCCATCGTCCGCGGTGGGACGGAACACGACCGCCGGGCGATCCCCGCATCGCCGGGGAGCCGAACCGTCACCCTGTGCGATCAGTGCATCGTTCCAGGTAACGGATCCGGCAGCTGGTCTCGGGAGCCGATAGACCGCAGACACTCTGGGCACACCTTCCACTGGGACTCACCGTGCCGCCATCGCCACGACAGGTTCGCCGAGGCACTCGTCGAACCGGCCCCCGCACCGTCCCCGTCGGCCATGGCCTTCATCTCAGTTAGCACGATTCTCACCCGAGGCGCGTCCACTGTCACGTCCGCCGTGCGGGGGTCATAATCATCTCCAGCAAAAAGGTTAATGGTCCTACATATCTTCGATCAGCGAAGCTACCAGCGCGTACGGTAGGTACGGAGAGCAATTCCACATTGCCCGCCGGACCATGGAGCGGCGTTGTCAGTGGCGCAGTGAAGTATGTGCCGGAGACCGACATGTCAGGCGAGAGGGCGATCATGGCGCTGGTGACGAACCAGAAGGTGCTCGACCACGAGTTCCTTACCGGGATGTACGACGACGGGTACTTCCCCGATCACCTCGTGGACAAGGGCAAAGCGATCTTGCTGCGTCTCTGCGGGCGGATCGAGACCGACCGGCCCGCCGATCTGGCGGCGCTCTACTCGCTGACGCACGCCGCGACCGAGGAGTTCAACGCCCTGCAGGCGGAGTTCGACGAGGCCGGCAGCGAGATCGAGACGGTCGCCCGCGATGTGATCGGCGAGGAGTTCTGGTTCGTGGCCACCGCCTACGGCTTCGACGGGGCCGACATCGAGGAGCTGATCGCCACCCGGGACTGGTGAGACCACCGCCCTCGCGCCGGGCCCCGGTCTTTCACCGTGACCAGGTCTGGTTGTGAGACTTCCTCGGATTCGGTGATCGTGGTTCCATGAGTACCGAGCAAGCGTTTGGGACTGAAGCGAAGCGCTGAGCGAGGGAGTACCGAATGGCCCCGCGGATTCTCCGGAGGTTATGGCTGCCCCTTGCGGCCGCCGCCGTGCTGGTTCTCAGCCTGCTGCAGGCGGCGCAGGCGCACATCGAGCGGCCGTCGTACTGGCCGTCTTCCGGTCCCGACTGCTCCGTCAGCCCGTGCGCGGGCGGGACGGTGCCGACACCGCGAAGCCTGGCGTCGGCGGTCGAGACCGCCCAGGGGAGCACGACCCGTGTGGTGTGCCGGCCTGATTCGCTGGAACTGCTGGACGCCTCGATCAAACGAGCGCTGAAGTCGGGCTACAACGTCCGCCCGCACGACCACCGGACGCTCAGCACAACCCAGGCGCGAGAGCTGAAGCGGATCAACCAGGCGTTGTTCGACCGGTGCCGGTACAGCGAGATCCAGCCCGCGGTGACCGATTCGCGGAACAACGACCGGGTCGTGGTGCTGCCGGGCGTCTACACCGAGCCCACGGCGCGCCAGAAGCCGACCCACGATCCCGCGTGCGACCAGTACAAGCTCAGCACGGGCGCGTACTCCTACCTCGGCGAGTACACCTGCCAGAACGACGCCAACCTGATCGCCGTGCTCGGCCGGGCCCCAGGCGCCGGCCAGGACCCGGACCCGCCGCTCGTCGACCGGCACGGCATCCCCAACCAGGGCGCGTGCGTCCGCTGCAACCTCCAGCTCGAAGGTTCGGGCGTGAGCGCCGACGACGTGGTCGTGGACGCCGGTGACCCGTCGTCCGGCAACAGCGGCCCACGCAACTCAGTGAAGGACGTGGGCATCCGCGCCGACCGCGCCGACGGCTTCGTGCTGCGGAACATGACCGTCCGGCACGCCAACGAGCACGACATCTACGTGCTGGAGAGCAACGGGTACCTGCTGGACAGCTTCAAGACCTTCTACGCGGGCGAGTACGGCGTGCTCACCTTCGTCGAGGACCACGGCGTGATCCAGAACTGCGAGGCGGCCGGCAACGGCGACTCCGGCCTGTATCCCGGGTCGGGTGCGAAGACCGGGGCCGGTCGCGACGAGCGCGTCTACCCGACCGCGCGCTACAGCCAGGAGATCCGCTACTGCGACTCGCACCACAACACCAGCGGCTACTCCGGCACCGACGGCAGCGCCACCTGGGTGCACCACAACAACTTCTACGACAACGCCCTCGGCTTCACCACCGACGTGTTCACCGCCGCCGGGCATCCCGGTTTCCCGCAGCAGGGCGACCTCGTCGAGAACAACGACTTCTTCTCCAACAACTTCAATCCGTACCTGGCGGACAGCGACGTGGTGCCGACGGTGCCGGTCCCGGTGGGGACCGGCATGTGGATCGCCGGGGGTGACGACAACGTCGTCCGGAACAACAAGTTCCGCGACAACTGGCGGCGCGGGGCCATGCTCTTCGCCGTCCCGGACGCGTTCGTCTGCGCCGACCAGCCCATGACGGGCTGCGACCCGCTGAAGCTGTCGACCTCGCACCGCAACCAGTTCCACGGCAACCAGATGACGGGCAACGGCCTGGACTTCTGGTGGGACGCCTTCCCCGGCAATACCGGCAACTGCTGGTACTCCAACGGCACCGTCACCACCTCGCCCCGTAACCTGCCGGACTGCCTGAACGGCAAGGCGCCCTTCCTCAGCTTCGGGTTCGGCAACCTGGGCAACGAACTCGAACTGCTTACCTGTATGGCGAACCTGAAGCCCGGCGGCCCATGCCCCTGGTTCACCACGCCCAAGGCCACCGCCCCGGCCGCGTACCGAACGGCACCGGTCGGCGACCACCCGCACCCCGAGACCAGCGAACTCGACAACGCGATGCTCGCCGCGATGACCTGCCATTCCTGGCAGGAGATGACCACCGAGCAGCGGGACCACATGCTGGCCAAGATGGCGGTGTTCATGGGCGGCCAGATCGACCATCCAGGGGCGCGCGGCACGACGCTGACCAACAAGAACGCGACGAGCATGCTCAACAACGCCTGCGGACTGCCCTTCGCGGAGCCGTTCAAGCTCTACAAGCTCTACGCCCGAGCGGCGGCCTTCCCGCTACAACTCCCGTAACACCTCAAAGAGACCGACCCGAGGAGCCGCCGGGCCATCGCCCGGCGGCGATGGGGCGTGGGCTGCCGTCGCGGTGCTTCTTCCCACCGGGCAAGATCATGACTGGCTTCACGATCTTCACCGAACCGGGCGGGCTGCGCCCTTTCGGAGTTGAGCGAGCTGGAGTTGAGCCGCGCCGAGTCGTGTGCGTCCCCTGCTTGAATAGATATACGTGTTCATTTGAAGTGGAGGTGGGTGTGCGGCCGCTGCAGCCGGGGGATCCCGCATGGGTCGGCCAGTACCAGATCCTCGCCCGGCTCGGTGCGGGCGGGATGGGGGTCGTCTATCTCGCCCGGTCGCCGGGCGCCCGGCTGGCCGCGCTCAAGCTCATCCGGCGGGAGTTCGCCGAAGGCTCGGCCTTCCGGGAGCGGTTTCGCCGCGAGATCGCCGCGGCGAGCAAGGTGAGCGGGCTCTACACGGCCCCGGTGCTGGACTCTGACGCCGACGCGCCGCAGCCCTGGTTCGCCGCCGGCTACGTCCCCGCGCCCACGCTGGGCGAGGCCGTCGGGAGCGTCGGGACGCTGCCGGAGACCGCCGTCCGGACGCTGGGTGCAGGACTGGCGGAAGCGCTGCAGGCGATCCACGGGGCCGGCCTGGTGCACCGCGACCTCAAGCCCGGCAACATCCTGCTGGCCGAGGACGGCCCGAAGATCATCGACTTCGGGATCGCCAAGGTCGCGGACGCGACGCAGCTCACCGGCACCGGCGCCGTGATCGGCACGCTGGCCTACATGGCTCCCGAGCAGATCGCCGAAGGCAAGGACGCCGGGCCCGCGGCGGACGTGTTCTCGCTGGCGGGTGTACTGGTCTACGCGGCCACGGGCGCCAAACCCTTCGGCGAGCGGGACCCGGCCACGGTGCTCTACGAGGTCATGTACGAAGAGCCGTGCCTCGACGGCGTCCCCGCGTCACTGCGGGACTTGCTCGCCGCCTGCCTGGCCAAGGAGCCGGCCGGGCGTCCCACGGTGGAGTCCGTGCTCGCCGCGCTGACCCCCACCGATCCCTGGGCGTTGAACTCACCCGCGCTGCGCCGCGAGGTGGCGGCCAGGGAGGCCGAGGCGACCAGGGTGGCGTCGGAGCCGGTCACGGCGCCCCCACCGACACCGCGGGTCGATGACACGGAGGCAGGCAAGGTAGGACGGCGCCGGATCCTGGGACTGGCCGCCACTGTCGCCGTGGCCGGCATCGGCGCGGGGGCGGCGGGCTGGGCGGTGACCCGCGGAGGCTCCAAG
>NZ_VCKZ01000347.1 GCF_005889745.1 Actinomadura geliboluensis | reverse complement strand
CTCAGCGTCCAGCTCCGCACGGTCAACATCACCGCGCTCCGCGAAGGCATCTTCTTCGCCGACCTCGTCTTCTCCAACGGCGTCGAGGTCAGCGCCCGCCCGTCCGACTCCATCGCCCTGGCCCTCCGCACCGGCGCCACGATCTTCGCCAGCGAGGACGTCCTGGAAGAGGCCGGCGTGGCCATCCCCGACGAGCAAGAGGACGAAGTGGAGAAGTTCCGCGAGTTCCTCGACACCATCTCCCCGGAGGACTTCGGCCGAGCGGGCTGAAGCCGGGCGAAGCGTGACGGCGAGCCTGCCGGGAACAGGCTTCCCACCGGGTTAGCCTGGGATAACGTGCGAGCAGTGGGTTTGTTGCCCCGGTTCCTGGGGATTCATGAAGATAGGCTTGATCGCCTGCCGGTAGCCGCGATCCGCGACCACCTCGGCCACCACCGCGACCCCGCGACGACCTGTGGCATTGAGATCGCGTTCGAAGGCGGGTTTCGAGCTTGCGAGAAACCTGATCGCGCAGCGAGCCGCAAAGCGAGACGGAGCGATGCAACGATCGCGCGCAGTGCACGAGGATGGAGGCCCGCCGGGGCCGAAGAAGGAGTGCGCTGCAATAAACACAGAAATGCAGGTAATACGTGGGTTCATCCGGGCATGCGACGCGCCGACGATGAACGTTGACCCCACCCTGACCGGCACCTACCGTGCTGGTGGAACACCCGTGGTGTAATTCGTCAAACCCCCTTGACGAACCGCCACGGGATGATAGAAGCCGGAGGTCCGCGTGGCGGTGAGCAGCGGCGAGGGCAAGGCGACCCCCGACAGGCACGTGGCGTCCCGCCGTGCCGGAGAGCAGGGGCTGCTCTTCGACACGCAGGTGTCCGCGCCGCCGGAGGATGTCGGCTACCGGGGCCCGACGGCGTGCGCCGCGGCGGGGATCACCTACCGGCAGCTCGACTACTGGGCGCGCACGAAACTCGTGGAACCGAGCGTGCGCGCGGCGCAGGGATCGGGCAGCCAGCGGCTGTACAGCTTCCGCGACATCCTCGTGCTGAAGGTCGTGAAGCGGCTGCTGGACACGGGCGTGTCGCTGCAGCAGATCCGGACGGCCGTGACCCACCTGCGGGACCGCGGCGTCCAGGACCTCGCGCAGATCACGTTGATGAGCGACGGCGTCAGCGTCTACGAGTGCACGTCCGCTGACGAGGTCGTCGACCTGCTGCAGGGCGGGCAGGGCGTGTTCGGCATAGCGCTGGGCCGGGTGTGGCAGGAGGTGGAGGGGAGCCTCGCGCAGCTCCCCGGCGAACGCGCCGCCGCGGACCCTATCGAGCACCCCCACGATGAGCTCGCCAACCGGCGCCGCGCGCGCCGGACCGGCTGACGCTCAGAGCGCCTCCTTGCGCTGGAGGAAGGCGAACGCCCCCCAGCCCGGCAGCACGGGCGGCCACAGCGTGAAGAGCCGGTAGAGCAGCACCGCGGACGTCGCGGTCTCCGCGGACAGCCCGGAGATCGTCAGCGCCAGGGTGAGGGCGCCCTCGACGGCCCCCAGACCGCCCGGCGTCGGCGCCGCGGACCCGACCGCGTTCGCGGTGAGGAACACCAGCACCACCGTCGTCCAGGGCAGCGACCCGCCGAACGAGCGGATCGACGCGTCCAGGCACAGGACGAACGCCAGCGTCAGCAGCAGGCTGCCGCCGATCCCGGTGAACAGCTTCGTCGGGGACTGCAGGACGTCCACCAGGCGGGGCACCACGCCGGAGAACATGCTCCGCAGCCGCGAGGTCACCACCCGGCGGACGCGGGGGACCGTCAGCGCCAGCCCGGCGACCAGGCCCAGCGCCAGCACCGCGATCACGATGGTGCGGGACGGCGCCAGGTCCTGCGTGGCCTTCGCCGTCGAGCCGGTGATGAACCCGAACAGCACCAGCAGCAGGATGTGCGTGACCAGCCCGACGAGCTGCGACGCGCCGACGCTCGCGACGGCCAGGGCCGGCCGCACCCCCGAGCGCTGCAGGTAGCGGGTGTTGACCGCGACGGCGCCGACGGCCGCCGGCGCGACCAGCTTCACGAACGACGCGGCGAGCTGCACCAGCACCGTCCGGCCCAAGGGCAGCCGCTCTGGGACGAACCCCATCAGCATGAGCGCCGCCCCGACGTAGGTCAGCGCCGCCGCGCCGAGGGCCGCGGCGACCCAGTGCCAGCTCGCCGTGGCCGCCAGGTACCCGACGTCCAGGCTGGTCACCTGCGGGATGACGATGTAGGCGGCGATCGACAGCGCCACCACGCTGAAGATCGTCCTCGGCCGGAAGCGCTCCAGCCGGGCCGGGGCCGCCTCGGTCTCCGGCTTCAGCCGGACGATCTGCTCCCGGATGCGGGTGAGCAGCTCCCGGTCGCGCCGCAGCGCGGCGCGCGTCGCGCGGGACAGGGCCACCCGCTGCAGCAGCGGCACCGCCCCGCCGAGGGCCTCCTCGCCGAGCACGGACGCGGCGGTCCGCACGGCCCGCTCGGGGCCGGCCCGCAGCGCGAGGGTCGTGAGGAGCTGCGCCAGGTCGAGGCGCAGCACCAGGTCGCCCGCGGCGGTCTCCCCGGCCCGCAGGTCGGTGACGTAGGCGAGGCCGTCCTCGCCGATCAGCAGCGCCCGGTCCTCCAGCCGCCGGTGCGCGAGCCGGCCGCCCTGCAGCGCCCGGAACTGCCGCCAGACGTCGGTCAGCAGCTCGTCGGTGACCTCGCCGTCCGGCACGTCGCCGAGCCGCCGGCCCGGCACGTGCTCGTAGGCCAGCAGCGCCGCCTCCGTGCCGACCTCGCAGGTGCCGGCCAGCCGCGGGGTCCGCACGCCCGCCGCGTCGACCGCGTACGCCATCAGCGACTCCTGCTCCAGGGACCGGCGCAGCGACCGCAGCGTGCGCCCGCTGGTCGCGGCGCGCAGCCGCAGCAGCCGCCAGATCCGGTACAGCAGCCCGGCGGTCTGCTGGTCCCGGTCCAGGACGCGGACCTCCAGGTCCCAGTCGCCGTGCGCGCCGCGCCCCGCGGGCACCCGGGCGCCGTACCCGCCGGCGGCGGACGGGCCGAGGACGACGCCGTAGCGGCGGCCGTCCTCGGTGTCGTCGGCGGGCTCGTCCAGCCGCGCGCCCCGCTCCGGCCGCATCCCGAGCCGCTCCAGCGCCGCGACCACCGCCGTCCCGGACGGCCGCGGGTTCGGCGTGCCGACGGCGTACAGGGTGCCGTGGCCGATGGCGCGGCCGAGGAAGTAGGTGGCCGCGAGGGCGGCGACGGACGCGTACGACGCGGTGAGCCCGGTCAGCGCCGCCAGCCCGATCATGATCCAGGTCGCCGCCTGCCAGCGGGTGCGCCCCGCCATCCCGACGGCGGTGGCGAACGCGATCACGGGGGCGATGTCGGTGTGCACGGGCGCGGTCTCGGTGCCGCCCCAGATCAGCGAGTCCAGCACGCCGCCGGGGGCGGCCCGCACCACCAGGTCGTCCAGCCCCACGGTGATACCGAAGGCGATCACGGCGGCCAGCAGCGCGATCGCGACGCGCGTCCCGTCCTTGTGGAACAGCCGCTCCACCGCGAACGCGACCGGCACCGCCAGCACCCCGAAGCTGGACACCAGCGTCGCGAGCGTCAGCAGCAGCCGGGGCGCGTGCGCGGTGCCCTCGGCGATGTCGGTCTGCAGGCCGTGCGTGGTCTGCTGCGCGATCGACACCAGCAGCATCACCGCCGCGAGCCCGGCCAGCGACGCCGCGAACCTGATCGCGTCGGTGGGCCGGCGGATCCGGTCCGGCAGGGCGGGCTCGTCGACCGGCGCCCCGGCGGGCGCGCCGCGCGCCGCGCGCACCGCGCCGTCGTGGGTCTGCGTCACGCCGCTACCGCCCGGGCCGTCCGTCATCGTGATCAGCGTCCCAGAACCGGCGGCGCGCCGTCGAGCGCCGGGACGCCTCCCGGCCGGTCGCGCGTGCACCCCGCAGCCCCATCTCCGCCCCCGTGGCCCGAGGTCCGTCTTGTCCCAGGTGAATCAGCACATCGTACCGGCCGGTACCGGTCCGGCACCGGGGGACGCCCTCCGTGTCCGCGGCGGGGGGACCCCGTCCCGCCGGGGCCCGCGGCGGCGGCCGGGACCGGTCTTTGGGTAGGGTTCGTTCAGGACATGCCGTCGACCCTGGGCGGGAGAGCCCCCGCGCCGCCAGCGCGGGGCGCCGAAGGGGCAACCTCCCCGGAACCTCTCAGGCAAAAGGACCGCTCGGGCGAGGCACCTCTGGAAAGCAGGCGTCGTTCCCCGCGCGCGGGGAACGCGGCTCACCGAAGGGGAAACCCCGCCGCGCGGGTGAAGCTCTCAGGTGCCGATGACAGAGGGGGAGACCGGCCGCCGGCCCGCGCGCCGGCGGTGGCCCTGAGCGACCGCAGCAGCCAGGAGGCTCTCCATGACCGCGCAGTTCTTCGCCCCCGTGGCTTCGCCGCAGCACGCCCGCGCCGCGTTCGCCGACCGGCACATCGGCCCCGGCCCGGCCGACCGCGACCGGATGCTCGCCGCGATCGGCTACTCCGGCGCCGAGGCGCTGATCGACGCCGCGGTCCCCGCCGCGATCCGCACCGCCCGCCCGCTGGACCTGCCGCCCGCGCTGAGCGAGCCCGCCGCGCTGGCCCGGCTCCGCGAGCTGGCGTCCCGCAACACCGTGCTGACCTCCATGATCGGGCTCGGCTACCACGGGACGACGGTCCCGGGCGTGATCCTGCGCAACGTCCTGGAGAACCCGGGCTGGTACACCGCCTACACGCCGTACCAGCCGGAGATCTCCCAGGGGCGGCTGGAGGCGCTGCTGAACTTCCAGACGGTGGTCGCCGACCTGACCGGCCTGCCCGTCGCCAACGCCTCCATGCTGGACGAGGGCACCGCCGCCGCCGAGGCGATGGCGCTCGCGCACCGCGCGTCCAGGCGCAAGGACCCGGGGACGTTCCTCGTGGACGCCGACGCGCTGCCGCAGACGATCGAGGTCGTCCGGACGCGCGCCGTCCCGCTCGGCATCGAGGTGGTGACCGCCGACCTGTCCGAGGGCCTCCCGGACGGCGACTTCTTCGGCGTGCTGCTGCAGTACCCGGGCGCGTCCGGCGCCGTCCGCGACCTGGAGCCGGTGATCGCGCAGGCGCACGAGCGCGGCGCCAAGGCCGTCGTGGCCGCCGACCTGCTCGCGCTGACGCTGCTGCGCCCGCCGGGGGAGTCGGGCGCCGACATCGCGGTCGGGTCGGCGCAGCGGTTCGGCGTCCCCTACGGGTTCGGCGGGCCGCACGCCGGCTACATGGCGGTCGGCGAGGGCCTCCAGCGGCAGCTGCCCGGACGCCTCGTCGGCGTGTCCGTCGACGCGGACGGCGCCCTCGCCTACCGGCTGGCGCTGCAGACGCGCGAGCAGCACATCCGCCGGGAGAAGGCCACCAGCAACATCTGCACCGCGCAGGTCCTCCTGGCCGTGATGGCGAGCATGTACGCGGTGTACCACGGCCCCGAGGGGCTCGCCGCGATCGCGCAGCGCGCCCACCGCCGGGCCGCCGAGATCGCCGCGGGGCTGCGGGCCGCCGGCGTCGAGGTCGTGCACGGCGCCTTCTTCGACACCGTCCTCGCCCGCGTGCCGGGCCGGGCCGCCGAGGTCGTCGCCGCCGCCCGCGAGCGCGGCGTCAACCTGCGCCCGGACGGCCCCGACCGCGTCGGGATCGCCTGCGACGAGACGACGCTGCCCGAGCACGTCACGGCCGTGCTGGAGGCGTTCGGCGCCGCGCCCGCCGGCGACGCCGCCGAGGCGATCCCGGACGCGCTGCGCCGGGAGAGCCCCTACCTGACGCACCCGGTGTTCCACGCGCACCGCTCCGAGACCGCGATGCTGCGCTACCTGCGCCGCCTCCAGGACAAGGACATCGCGCTCGACCGCTCGATGATCCCGCTCGGCTCCTGCACGATGAAGCTGAACGCGACCGCCGAGATGGAGCCGATCACCTGGCCGGAGTTCGCCGACATCCACCCGTTCGCGCCGGTCGACCAGGCCGCCGGCCACCTGGAGCTGATCGGCGAGCTGGAGGACGCGCTCGCCGAGATCACCGGGTACGCGAAGGTGTCGGTGCAGCCGAACGCCGGCTCCCAGGGCGAGCTGGCGGGCCTGCTGGCGATCCGCGGCTACCACGCGTCCCGCGGCGAGGAGCACCGCGACGTCTGCCTGATCCCGTCGTCCGCGCACGGCACCAACGCCGCCAGCGCGGTCATGGCCGGGATGCGCGTCGTCGTCGTCAAGTGCGACGAGGGCGGCAACATCGCGCTGGACGACCTGCACGCCAAGATCGAGCGGCACGGCGAGCGGCTCGCCGCGATCATGGTGACGTACCCGTCCACGCACGGCGTCTTCGAGGAGACGATCACCGACGTGTGCGCGGCCGTGCACGCGGCGGGCGGCCAGGTCTACGTCGACGGCGCCAACCTCAACGCCCTCGTCGGCCTCGCCCGCCCCGGCGAGTTCGGCTCGGACGTCTCCCACCTGAACCTGCACAAGACGTTCTGCATCCCGCACGGCGGCGGCGGCCCGGGCGTCGGCCCGGTCGGCGTCCGCGCGCACCTCGCCCCGTTCCTGCCGAACCACCCGCTGCGCCCCGAGGCCGGCCCGGACACCGGCGTCGGCCCGATCTCCGCCGCCCCGTGGGGCTCGGCGGGCATCCTGCCGATCTCCTGGGCCTACATCGCGATGATGGGCCCGGACGGGCTGCGCGCCGCGACCGAGGGCGCGATCATCAGCGCGAACTACCTCGCCGCGCGGCTCGCCCCGCACTACCCGATCCTCTACACGGGCCGCAACGGGCTCGTCGCGCACGAGTGCATCGCCGACCTCCGCAAGATCACCAAGGAGACGGGGATCACCGCCGAGGACGTCGCCAAGCGGCTCATCGACTACGGCTTCCACGCCCCGACCCTGTCGTTCCCCGTCGCCGGCACCCTGATGATCGAGCCGACCGAGTCCGAGGACCTCGCCGAGCTCGACCGGTTCTGCGACGCGATGATCGAGATCCGCCGGGAGATCCAGCGGGTCGCCGACGGCGGCTACGACCGCGAGGACAACCCGCTGAAGAACGCCCCGCACACCGCCGCCTCCCTGGTCTCCGACGACTGGAAGCACGCCTACACCCGCGAGGAGGCCGCCTACCCCGTCCCGTCGGTGCGGGAGGGCAAGTACTGGCCGCCCGTCCGCCGCATCGACCAGGCCTACGGCGACCGCAACCTCGTCTGCTCCTGCCCGCCCCCCGAGGCGTTCGAGGACTGAGGGGCCGGGGCCCGGGCCCCCGCCGGGACGGATATGTGATCTTGGTGGGGGTTTCGGGGTGTCGTCGCGGGACGCGGGGGCGCCGGGTCGCTAGTCTCTGTGCGGACTTCCACGAACCCCAGAGGGCAGGGGCCGATGAGCGAGTTGCCGGACGAGACGGCCGACCCGGCGCGGATGTGCGACGAGGCCCGCGGCCTCGCCGAGGGCGGTGCCGCCGGGCAGGCGGCGCTGCTGTTCGAGAAGGTGCTCGCCATGGGCGAGACGCCGGTGCGGGCGCGGGCCGCGCTCGGCCTCGCCGTCGTCCTCGACGACGCCGGCGAGGTGGAGCGGGCCCGGGAGGCCGACGGCGTCGCGATCGCCACCGGCGACCCCGAGTACGGGCCGCGCGCCGCCTACCACCTGGCGCTCACCCACGAGCGGGCCGGCGAGCCGGAACGGGCCGCGCCCGCCTGGCGCGCCGTGGTCGGCTTCGGCAACCCCGCCTACCTGCCGCCCGCGCACCTGGCGCTGGCCCGGATCGCCGACGACGGCGGCGACTTCGACGCCGCGCGCGAGCACTGGGAGGCCGCGGTCGCGACCGGCGACGCCGAGTACGGGCCGCTCGCCGCGCACGACCTCGCGCAGCGGCTGCTCGAGCGCGGCGACCCGGCGCGGGCGCAGAAGACGCTGGCCGCCGGGCTGCGGCTGATCGACCGCGACGCCGCCCCGTACGCCTACGCGCGGCTCGCCGTCGCGCTCGGCATCTCCTACCTCGACCAGGCGATCGGCGCGTTCGGCGCGGCGCTGGCGGCGGAGCCCGCCGACCCGGAGACCGGGCCGCTGGCCACCGAGCTGCTGGCGCGGACGCTGCCGCTGCGCGGGCGCGGCGGCGAGGCCGGGGAGGTGTGGCGGCGCGGGCTCGCCGAACCGGGCACCGCGCCGCAGGTGCGGGCCAGGCTGCGCCGCGACTTCGGCGAGGACGACGGCGACGCCGACCTGTGGTGGGAGCCGGTCGTCGAGCAGGCCGTGTCGGAGGGCACGCTCCCGGCGCTCGCCGGGGAGGCGTTCGGCGCCCTCGACCACATGTACGCGCTGCTGGCCGTCCGGTACGCCGAGCGGCGGGGCGACGAGGCGCACGCGGTGCTCGGCGGGGCGGTCCGCGTCCCCGACGGCTACCCGTGGGGCCCGCTGCTGCACGAGAGCTTCGCCGAGCGGCTGCGCCTGGCGACGGGCGCGCCCGTCCCGGAGTGGCCGGACGGCTAGCCCGGGGGAGCGGGCCGGGCGGCTAGTCCGCGATGGCGCGCTCCGCGACCACCTTGGTGATGCGGGCGCGGACGAGGTACTCGGTGGGGACGGCGTTGCGCGCCCCGAACTCGGCGCCGCGCTCCGCGCCCATGTAGCGGCCGCCGATGAGCGTGGCCCAGTGCCGCATCTCGTCCAGGTCCTCGATCAGGGCGGCCTCCGCCTGGAGCTGCACGTACGAGAACGGCGGGGTCTGGTCGTCCACGCAGACCGACAGGCGCGGGTCGCGGGCCAGGGCGCGGCCCTTGACGCTGTGCCGGCTCGTGTTGAACAGAAGGTCGTCCCCGTCGAGGACGAACCAGATCGGTGTGACGTGCGGCGTCCCGTCCTTGCGGATGACGCCGGCCTTGCCGGTGCGGGTGCCCTCGCTCACGAACGCGCGCCACTCGCCGTCTGTCATCTTCTCCATGCGCCCAGTCTGCCGCAGAGATCATCTGGCGCGGCCGTTACGGTGGTCGCATGGAGGTCACGACGGCGCACGGGCCCGCCGAGGTGGTGGTGGACGAGGTGCGGGACGCCGCGTTCCTGCTGGTCCTGACGCACGGGTCCAACGGGAGCGTCGACGCCCCCGACCTGCTCGCCGTCCGCGAGGCCGCGCTCGGGCTCGGCGGCGCCGTCGCGCGGGTGACGCAGCCGTTCCGGTTCGCGGGCCGCCGGGCGCCCGGCGCGCCGGTCAGGCAGGACGAGGCGTGGCTGGAGATCGTCGGGCCGCTGCGGGAGCGGTTCGCGGGCGTCCCGCTCGTGCAGGGCGGCCGCAGCAACGGTGCGCGGGTGGCGTGCCGGACGGCGGCGGCGGCCGGCGCGGCCGGGGTGGTGGCGCTGGCGTTCCCGCTCCACCCGCCCGGCAAGCCGGAGAAGACGCGGGTGGGGGAGTTGCGCGGGGCCGGTGTGGAGGTCCTCGTCGTCAACGGCGACCGCGACCCGTTCGGCGTGCCGGACGCGGCCGACGCGGCGCACGTCGTGGTCCTGGCGGGGGAGCGGCACGACCTGAACAAGGATCCCGCTGCGGTCGGCCGGGCGGTCGAGCCGTGGCTGCGCAAGTGGGCGTCGCGCTGACCGGTGCCGGACACGCGAACGGCCCGTCCGGTGCGGACGGGCCGGGAGTGACGGCTCGATCCGGGCCCGGTGCGGGCCCGGA
>NZ_VCKZ01000346.1 GCF_005889745.1 Actinomadura geliboluensis | reverse complement strand
GGGTGGTGGCGCAGCGGGTTGCACCGTCGGTACGTCCGTGCGCGTGGCGCGGGAGTCGGACGGGCGGGGGGTGCGCCGGTTGCGGGCCTCGAAGGGGTCGGCGCGGCCGGAGCCCTTGTTGCGCACGGCGAACGGGTCGGACCGCCCGTCGCGCCGTTTCGCGGGCGGCTCGCGCCGCCTGGTGGGCGGGTCGGGCCGCTCCTCCGCCTCGCGGCGCGCGCGGGACCTGCCCTCGCGCCGCTTCGCCTCGCGCCGGCCGGGTTCGCGGCGGGCCGCCCTGCGCCCGCGCTCGAACCAGTCCGGCTGCTCCGACCACCAGGACCCCTCGGGCCACTGGGGCTCCTCGGACCAGCTCGCCCGCCCGGCGGCCGGTCTCGATGAGGGGCGCGCGGGCGTCTCCGCCCACGATGAAACATGCGTGTCGCCCCGGGACGCATGCCCGTTATCGCGTCGCGCCATGCCCTCTCCTGTGGAGGAGACGGAGGGCTCGGCGAACGCCGGTGGCTCCGCGCCGCCGGGCCTCGGGCCCGGCGGCGGTTCCGCTGAGACATCACGGGACCGCGGTGTCGGAGCCCGCTCGCTCCCACCGCGTTCCCCGGACGAATTCTCGGCGAACCCGCCCGATCACTCCGGGAGCATACGCCCTAGGAGTCGTTCTGACGGCAATTGGTGCCAAGAAACCGTCCCGGCCCTATCACCCGGCCGTTCCACTCTCCGGACGAGTACGCATGAACGGCGCAGCGGGTTCATTTCTTCTGGCGCCTATCGCAGGAACTTCGCGGCGAGGGGCGCCGCCACTTCCGGCCCGGACCCGCCGCCCTGGACGAACACCGCGAACGCGACGTCGTCCCGGTACCCGATGAACCAAGCGTGCGTCCCGCCGGCGAATTCCGCGGTGCCCGTCTTGCCCGCCGTCCCGCCGGGGAGGCCGGCGCCCGCCGCGGTGCCCTCGGTGACGACGGCCTGCATCATCGTGCGCAGCGCCGCCGCGCCGGGCACCGGGCGCGGTGCCGGAACCTCTCCCCCGCCCTCCCGGATCAGCTTCGCCGGCAGCAGCCGGGGCGGGCGCCACGTGCCGTCCGCCGCCGCCGCGGCGACCGTCGCCATCAGCAGCGGGCTCGCCTGGACGCGGCCCTGCCCGATCGCGGCCTCGGCCAGTTCCGCGCCGCTCTGCGGGTCGGGGAAGCTCCCCGTCGCCGCGTCGGCGCCGGGGGCGAGGGGGGCGCCGAACCCGAAGCGGTGCGCGCTCGCCGCCAGCTTCGCGGCGCCGAGCCGCTCCACCGCCAGCCGCGCGAACGTCGTGTTGCAGGACGCGGCGAACGCGCCGAGCAGCGTCGTCCGGCCGAGCGCGTGGTCCTCGTCGTTGCGGATCGTGCGCTGCGCGGTGACCACCGAGGCCGGGCAGTCGGCGCCCGTCCCGGCGCCGGCCCCCTCGGCGACCAGCCCGCCCGCCGTGACCACCTTGAACGTCGAGCCGGGCGGGTAGAGGCCGGCGAACGCGCCGAGGCCGCCGAGGCCGTCCGCGACCGCGAGGACCTCCCCGGTGCCGGGCCGGACGGCGACGATCGCGGCCTGGCCGGAAGCGGACGCGACCGCCTTCTCCGCCGCCGCCTGCAGCCGCCGGTCCAGTGTCGTGCGGACCTTCCGGCCCTTCGGCACGTCGAACAGCTTCACCCGGCGCGGCGGCGCGTCGCCGTCCCGCAGCACGATCGCGTACCCGACCTCCTCCTCGTCCGCGTCGAGGCCCGCGGTGATCCCGTCGAGGTAGGGCGCGAGCAGGCCGTCGCGCGGCAGTGCCTTGCCGTCCCGCGCCGCGAGCGTCACCGCCGGGACGCGGACCTGCCCCACCGTCCACGCCCCCTTGCCCTTCAGGCCGGGGTACAGCGTCGCGGGCGTCCACAGGACCCGCCACCGGCCGTCCACGCGGCCCAGCCGGAGCACCGCCTGGAAGGTCCAGTCGCCGTGCCCGGACAGCGTCCGCGTGACGGTGAACGCGGCCTGCGCCGCGTCCTTCCCGGACCGGACGACCGGGCGCGGCTCCACCGCGATCGCCGTGACCAGGAGCCCCCGCGACAGCGCCCGGTACTGCTCGGCGAAGTCGGCCGGCGGGTCGGCGACCAGCTCCCGCATGCCGTCCAGGTCGCCCTCGCCCCAGGCGGTGAAGAAGCCCGCCGCGACCTCCTCGGGCGTGGCGTCCCGCCCGCGCCGCAGCACCCATCCGGCCGTGAGCCCCGCCACCAGCACGACCGATAAGACCACGGCCAGCACCACGACACCGCGAGACCGCATGACCCCTCCTCCACCCCCGCCGTTCGAACACTTGATCATCCCAGTGTCCGAATACTCCGTACATGCGACATAGAGCCGTTTTTGTGGCCGAAACTGGAAGGCGGCTTAGCGACGACTCATCCGTCCCTTAAACCCGCTTTAACGGCGTCCCCGAACCGCCGAAACGCCTCTACCTTCGGAAACGTCAGCGACCGCGGACGGAACGGCGGCAGGGAGGTGGCCCCATTGCATCGATCACCGCGACAAGGGATCGGCCCGGGGGCCGCCCGGCCTCCGGGGCCCGCGGTCGGGCACCGCCGGGGGAGCGATCCTCGCGGTGCCGGACGCCGCGGGCCGTGCCCCGCGCTCCCGTCCCCGCGGACCCGGTCCGGCGGGCCGGCCCACCACGGCGCACCCCACCTCCAGGTCCTCCACGAGGGCGCCGGGCCGGCCGCGACCGGATCACACCCATCCCCCTCGGCAGGGGCGGGTCCGCGCGGAACGGCCTCCGGGCGCGGGGCACGACCCGGTTCGCCGTCCCTGATCCCCAGGGACCGGGCCCTGCCCACGGCGCGGGGGCAGGGCCCTCCTTCTTCCTCTCAGCTCGTCCAGGGCAGGCGGACGGCCTCCAGCGCCGGATCCGTCAGGACGGCCTCGATGAGCGACGTCGGGCCGACGATCTTCGTGCCCCACAGGTCCCAGTCGCAGTAGACGACCCAGGACCGGTCCTCGGCCCACAGGTCGGACGGGCAGCTGTTCAGCCCGGGATGGTCGTACAGCGCGGTCGCGTCGCCGAGGCGGCCCGCGAGGACGGTGTCGTCGTCCCAGTCGTTGGTCACCAGCGGGCAGTAGTAGGCCAGGCAGCGGGTGTCCGCGTCGGACGAGCCGTGCCGCAGCAGCACCCCGATGAGCCGGTGCCAGCTCTCCCGGTCCAGGCAGCCCTCCGCGGGCGGCCGGACCGCCGCCGACCAGCTGCCCGCCGGGTGCCCCTGGCGCAGGCAGCGGCTCCCCGGCAGCGCCCCGTCCGGGACGACCGGCTCACCGAAGCCGCGCGCCAGCTCCCGCCAGCGCAGCCGCCGCCACCCCGCGCCGGGGTCGCCGGTGCGGCCGAGGTCGACGCCGGTGACGATCGCGCCCTCCAGCAGGTCGCCCACGTCGGACGGACCGGTCAGCCCCGCCGCCGCCACCGACTGGTGGACATCGTCGTGCGTCGTGGTGACCAGGCCGCCCTCCCACACGTACATCGCGTGCAGGAGCCAGGCGGCGTCGGGGCGGCGCGGCGGCTCGAACCCCGAATGGCCGTGGCCCGGATCCAGCTCGCGCAGCCACCGGGCGGCCTCCCCCGGAACGCGGGCCCATGCGTCCTCGATGTCCATAGCCGCATCCTGCCATCTCAGGGCGTCAGCAGGCCGCCCAGCCGGGCGGCCTGGACCTCCCAGCGCCACTCGCGCTCGATCCAGGCGCGGCCCCGCTCCCCCATCGCGCGGGCGCGCGCCGGGTCGGCCAGCAGCCCGGTGAGCGCGGCGGCGATCCCGGCGACCGAGCGGCCCGGCACGACCAGGCCCGTCTCGCCGTCCAGGACGGCGTCGGGCGCGCCGCCGGAGTCGCCGGCGACGACGGGCAGCCCGGTCGCCGACGCCTCCAGGTAGACGATGCCGAGCCCCTCCACGTCCAGGCCGCGGCGGCGGGTCCGGCACGGCATCGCGAAGACGTCGCCCGCGTCGTAGTGGGCGGGCAGCTCCTCCCAGCTCACGCCGCCGGTGAAGACCACGCTGCGGTCGACGCCGAGGGACGCCGCGAGGCGCTGCAGGCGATCCCGGTAGGGGCCGCCTCCGACGAGGAGGAGGGCGGCGTCGGGCTGCTCCCGCAGGACGCGCGGCCACGCGTGGATCAGCGCGTCCTGGCCTTTGCGCGGCACCAGCCGCGACACGCACACCACCACCGGCCGGTCCGCGAGCCCGTGCCGGGCCCGGATCTCCTCGCCGCCCATGTTCCGGTGGAAGACCTTCTCGTCCACGCCGGGGGCGAGCCGCGCCAGCCGGGCGGCGGCGCGCGGTGCCAGCGCCCGCGCCAGCCGGGTGCGGGTGTACTCGCCGAGGTAGGTCAGCACGTCCAGGTCGTCGCCGATGCGGCGGAGGAGGTGCCGTGCCACCGGGAGCGCCGCCCAGCCCGCCTCGTGGCCGTGCGTGATGCCGACGAGGCGCTCGGCGCCGCGCCGCCGCAGCGCCGGGGCCAGCAGGCCGAGCGGCGCCGCCGCGCCGAACACGACCGAGTCGCAGCCCTCCGCGCGCAGCACGTCCGCGGCCCGGCGCAGCACGCCCGGCTCCGGGAGCATCAGCGAACCGGGATGGCGGACGACCGGGAACGGCTGCCGCGCGTCGAACTCCGTGGCGCCCTTCCACGCCGGGGCGTACACGACCACCGAGCCGGCCGGGCGGCGGGCCGCGAGGCCGTGCACGAACGCCTGGATGCCGCCGGGCCGCGGCGGGAAGTCGTTGGTGACGAACAGGGTCTTGGTCATCGTCCGGCCAGAATACGGAGAGGCCCGCCACCGCGGCTGCGGTGGCGGGCCTCCGACGAGCGTGCGGTCAGTGGCTGATCTCCTGCGACTTGCGGCCGCCCTCGATCTCCTCGTGCTCGTGCTCCTCGACGGGGATGTCGTCGAAGGTCCACGCCCGGTTGAGCCGCGACCGCAGGTGGCCGATCGGGCCCTTCGCCCCGGGCGCCGGGATGCCCGCGGCGTCCCGGTCCGGCGGCTCCGGCCGCGTGTTCTCCTTCGACAGCAGGACGTGCCGCTCCTCGTCGCGCGCCGGCTCGTGGCGCTCGGAGAACTTGCCGTCCGGCGACATGAGGATCACGCCGCTCTCCACGCCGTGCCCGACGATGTCGGCGTCCTTGCGCTGCAGGCCGAGGCAGATCCGCTTCGTCACGATGAACGCGATGACCGGCCCGACGAAGAACGTCACCCGGAAGAACCACGTCGTGGCGAACAGCGACAGGTGGAACTTGTCCGCGAGGACGTCGTTCGCGCCCGCCAGCCACAGCAGCCCGTAGAACGTGACCGCGGCGACGCCCGTCGCGGTGCGGACCGGGGCGTTGCGCGGCCGGGTGTTGACGTGGTGGTGCCGCTTGTCGCCGGTCACCCACGCCTCGATCCACGGCCAGGCCGCCGCGCCGCCGAACACGATGCCGAGCGGCAGGGCCGCCGGGATCAGCACGCTCAGGCTGAGCGTGTGGCCCCAGGCGTTGATCTCCCAGCCCGGCATGATGCGCAGCGAGCCCTCCAGGACGCCCATGTACCAGTCGGGCTGGGAGCCCGAGGAGATGGCGCCGGGGTCGTACGGGCCGAACAGCCAGATCGGGTTGATCTGCGCGAACGCCCCCAGCAGCGCCAGGACGCCGAAGGTGAACAGGAAGTAGGCGCCCGTCTTGGCCATGAAGACCGGGTAGAACGGGTAGCCGTAGACCTGCTTCTCGGACTGGTTCTTGACCGGCATCGCGGTGTGCTTCTGCACCCACATGATCATCATGTGCGCGGTGACCATGCCGAGCAGCAGCGCCGGGATCAGCAGGATGTGCACCATGTACAGGCGCGGCACGATGTCCTGGCCGGGGAACTCGCCGCCGAACAGGAACATGTACAGGTAGGTGCCGACGATCGGGATGCCCTCGGCCACGCCCTGCGTGATGCGCAGGCCGGTGCCGGACAGCAGGTCGTCCGGCAGCGAGTAGCCCGCGAGGCCCTCCAGCATGCCCAGCGTGAACATGCCGATGCCGATCAGCCAGTTCAGCTCGCGCGGCTTGCGGTAGGCGCCGGTGAAGAAGACCCGGAGCATGTGCGCCAGGATCGACGCCATGAACAGCAGCGCCGCCCAGTGGTGGATCTGCCGCATGAGCAGGCCGCCGCGGACGTCGAAGCTGATGTGCAGCGTCGAGGCGTACGCCTCGGACATCTTCACGCCGTTCAAGGGCTTGTAGGAGCCCTCGTACACGACCTCCACCATGCTCGGCTTGAACCAGAGTGTCAGGAACGTCCCGGTCAGCAGCAGGATGATGAAGGAGTACAGGGCGATCTCGCCCAGCATGAAGGACCAGTGGTCCGGAAAGACCTTCTTCATATTGCGCTTGAAGAAGGTGGTGGACCCGAGGCGGTCGTCGAGGAACGTCAGCGGGGCCTCGACCGCCTTGGGTGCTGTCGCCTCGCTCATCCGCGCTCCCAGAAGCTCGGGCCGACGGGTTCGTGGTAGTCGCTCGTGGCGACGATGTAACCGTCCTCGACCGACAGCGGCAGCTGCGGCAGCGGCCGCGCCGCCGGGCCGAACACGACCTTGGCGGCGTCGGTGGCGTCGAACGTGGACTGGTGGCACGGGCACAGGATGTGGTGCGTCGTCTGCTCGTACAGGGCCGCCGGGCAGCCGACGTGCGTGCAGACCTTCGAGTACGCGACGATCCCGTTGACGTGCCAGTTCTCCCGGCCCTTGGCGGGCTTGAAGTCGCCGGCCGGGACGTTGATCAGGATCGTGACGGCCTTCGCGACCTGGGTGAGCACCTCGTCCTCGGGCAGGTGCTCCTCCATGCCCTCCGGCAGCACGGTGATCATCGAGCCGGGCGCCGAGAAGTCGCTGACCTTCAGCGGCACGTTGGTGCCGTCCACCACCAGGCGGACGCCCTTCTTGCCCTGCGCCTTCGCCTGCTTGACGGCCTCGCCCCAGAAGGTGTGCCGGAGCCTCTTCTCCGGCAGCGGGCCGAGGTCGCGCAGCAGCACCAGCGGGGCCAGCCCGAGCGGCGCGGCGGCGAGCAGCAGCGTGCGGCGCAGCAGCGGCCGCTTGGTGATGCCGCTGTCCTCCGCGCCCTCCATGAAGTCCCGGCTGAACGCCTCCCGGGTCTCCTCGTCCGCCGCCAGCTCGTGCCGCTCCTGGATGATCGGCTTGCTGGTCATCAGCCGGCGCACCCAGATGGTGACGCCGATCGCCATCGACAGGAAGGCCAGCGCCATCGTCCCGCCGAGCCAGAAGTTGTTCTCGCGGGCGTCCAGCAGGCCGTGCATGCCGCCGTCGCGGCCGCTCCAGCCGATGAAGTAGGCGATGAACGCCACGCTCGACACGAACGCGAGCAGGAAGAACGCCGCGACGATGCGCTCGGCCCGCTTGGCCGACTGCTCGTCGAGCTGCTCCCCCACGCCGGCGGGCGCCGAGATGTCGTCCTCGGCGAGGAGGGCCTTCTCCCTCGCCGGGGACGGCGTGCCGATCACGCGCTCGCGTCGGCCGCCGTCCTCGCGCGGGCCCGTCGAGCCCGCGGTCTCCTTGTTGTCGTCGCTCATGACTTCTTCAGCTTCTTCGGCTTCTTAGCGGTGATCCACATGGCCGCCAGCACCATCAGGCCGAGACCCACCAGCCAGGCGACCAGGCCCTCGCTCACCGGGCCGATGCGGCCGAGGCCGTTGCCGCCCGGGTTGGGCTCCTCGCGCGTCTGCACCAGGTAGGAGATGATCGCCTGCTTGTCCTCGGGCCGCAGCGTGGTGTCGTTGAACACCGGCATGGCCTGCGGACCGGTCAGCATCGCCTCGTAGATCTGGGTGGGCGTGACGTCGCTGTTGGACAGCGGCGGCGCGTACTTGCCGCCCGTCAGCGCGCCGCCCTGGCCGGTGAAGCTGTGGCACTGCGCGCAGTTGGTGCGGAACAGCTTCCCGCCGAGCGCCACGTCGCCGTTCTTCGGGTCCACGGCGGACGCGGGCGGAACCTCGGGGCCACCGCCGAGGGAGGCGATGTAGGCCCGCAGGTCGGCCAGGTTCTTCTCGGCCTGGGCCTTCTGCTTCTCCGCCGCCTCCCGCTTCTCCGGCTCCTCGTAGTCGGTCTTGATCGAGGTGTTGAAGGTGGGGATCGGCGTCTTGCGCGGCACCTGCGCGCCAGGGTTCATCGCGGGCATGCGGCCCGTGCTGACCTGGAAGTCGACGGATGCGGCGCCCACCCCGATGAGGCTCGGCGCGATCGAGTTGCCCTCGGCGTCCTTCGTGCCCTCGGCGTTCAGCCCGTGGCAGCTCGCGCAGTTCTTGTTGAACAGCTGTTGCCCGTGCTTCAAGTCCTCCGCGGCCTGCGCGGTGCTCTGCGCCTCGGCGCGGTCGGTCTGCGGCGAGAAGCCGGCGTAGATCACGCCGATCGCCGCCAGGGCCGCCAGCACGACGGCGTAGCCCGCCCACGGGCGCCGTCGCCATGCGGTGATCCTTTTCACGGAAATCCCCGTTCGGGTCATGTCGTCGGGATGGGGTCAGAGGTCGAGCAGGTACACGACCGAGAACAGGCCGATCCACACCACGTCGACGAAGTGCCAGTAGTAGGACACGACGATCGCGCTCGTCGCCTGCTCGTGGGTCCAGCGCTTGGCGGCGTAGGTCCGCCCGAGCAGGAACAAGAACGCGACCAGGCCGCCGATCACGTGCAGACCGTGGAAACCGGTGGCCAGGTAGAACACCGAGCCGTAGGCCGAGGACGAGAAGGTCAGCCCGTCGTGCACGACGAGGTTGTAGTACTCGTACGCCTGGCCCGCGACGAAGTAGGCGCCCATGAGGAACGAGAGGATGTACCACTCGCGCAGACCCCACCGGGCCGGGTTCAGCAGGCTGCCGTCACGCCCGACCTTGCCCGCCTCGGCCTTGAACACGCCCATCTGGCACGTCACCGAGGACAGCACCAGGATGGTCGTGTTCACCGCCGACAGCGGCAGGTCCAGCGGGGCGCCCGGCCACGCGTCTTCACCGGACTGGCCGATCGTCACGGAGCGGATCGTGAAGAACATCGCGAACAGCGCCGCGAAGAACATCAGCTCGGACGACAGCCAAACGATCGTCCCCACGCTGACCAGATTGGGACGGTTCGCCCGTGCGTGAGGTGTTGTCTCTATCGCGGATGCTGTCACGGGCAGCATTATTGCGCCCCCATCCCGTGAGTGACGCATGACCCCCCTCCTAGGGTTCCCCGAGCGTGTTGCCGGAGCCCCCGACCCGGTACCCTCACGTGCATGAGCACCACCCCGGAGAGCCCGATGAAGGTCCTCGTCTACAGCGACGACGCGAACACCCGCGCCCAGATCCGGCTGGCCGTCGGGCGCCGGCCCGCCGCCGACCTGCCGAAGGTCGAGTTCGTCGAGGTCGCCACCCAGCCGGCCGTGGTGGAGCGGCTGGACGAGGGCGACATCGACGTCGCGATCGTCGACGGCGAGGCGCAGCCCGCGGGCGGCCTCGGCGTCTGCCGGCAGGCCAAGGACGAGGTCTACGACTGCCCGCCGTTCCTCGCCCTCATCGCCCGCCGCGACGACGGCTGGCTCGCCACCTGGTCGCGCGCCGACGCCGTCGCGAGCCTGCCGATCGACCCGATGGCGCTGGCGAACGCCCTCGCCGGGCTGATGCGGCAGCGCCTGGAGAACCGCCTGCCCGCCCTGTAGCCCC
>NZ_VCKZ01000345.1 GCF_005889745.1 Actinomadura geliboluensis | reverse complement strand
CGCGAAGCCGGTCACCGTGGACACCTACGGCGCGTGCATGGACGCCCTCGCCGCCGGCCGGCTCGACGCCGTGTCGACCGACGACCTGATCCTCGCCGGGTTCGCCGCCGGCCGCCCCGGCCGCATGCCAGCCAGGAAGAAGCCAAGTCCCAAACTCCCCCACGCGGTCCGTTCGCTACCTGGACGTCGCGGCCGGTGGTCTGGGAGCCGGGCGGGTAGGCGATGACCGCGTCCGGCTCGTAGAGGGCGGCGACGCCGGCGGCGTCTCCGGCGTTGGAGCGTTCGACGAACAGGCGGGTGATGTCCTCGGGCCGCATGGCCTTCTCGTGCGCGGTCACGGTGGTCCTTCGTGGTCGGGTCTGCTTCCGGCTCCCATCGTGGTCGCCGCCGCACCATAAGTCCAAGAGATGGTCGTTCTGGGTTCTAGAAGGACCTGTTATGGGGTTGGGGTGGTGGGGATGCGGGCCATGACGAGCATCGGAACGAAAAGTCGCGTTAGGCGGTTGCTCGGACTGGCGCTGGAGTGACCTCTCGTTCCGGTACGCCGGAGGTATCTCTCGGCCGCACCGGCGGCCGCCAAGCAGGGCAGGCGAGCCAGAGTAGCTTCCAGGCCGAAGTCGGCGAGGGCCAGGCCTGACAGCGGCCATGGAAAGCTCCGGAATGGCCATTGACACAGGCCCCATGGCGTGGCCGGGATGAGTTGGACCAGGGCTCTGCGGTGCAGCCGGGGGCGGTCTCAACCGGTCAGTGCACCACCTGCTGCCGCAAGTAGATCGTTGAGTTCCTCAGCCGGCGTCCTGAACTTAAGGGTCCGGCGAGGTCGCTCATTCAAACTCGCAGCAATTTCGTTGAGCTGCCGCTGAGTATAACAGGAAAGGTCGGCACCTTTCGGGAGGTATTGACGGATAAGGCCGTTGGTGTTCTCGTTGCTGCCACGCTGCCAGGGCGAATGCGGATCGCAGAAGAACACGGGTACGGGGCTTGAGCAGCAACCGACCGGCCAACGGCGTTAGCGAGCGGGGTTGAGCGGCGTTGTCGCCGTTGAGCGTTCCGATGTGGGCGTGGCCCGATGCGGCCAGTGCGTGTTTGGTTGCTGTGGGTTGGTTACCGGTGGGTCGGGCCTACGTTGCGGCGCATGCCGGTGGATTTCCTGACCGATGATGTGGCAGCGGCCTATGGCCGTTATGCCGGAGTGCCGTCGCGGGCGGACCTGGAGCGGGTGTTCTTCCTCGATGACGAGGACAGGGCGCTGATCGACCGCCATCGTGGCGAGCACATGAAGCTGGGGTTCGCGCTTCAGCTGGTGACGGTCCGGTGGGTGGGTTCGTTCCTGGAGGATCCGCTCGACGTGCCGACGGTGGTGCTGGACTTTGTGGCCGAGCAGTTGGAGGTCGCTGATCCGTCGGCGGTGAAGCGTTACACCGAGCGGGCCAAGACGAAGCTGGATCACCAGTGGGAGATCCGGCGGGCGCACGGGCTGAAGGAGTTCACGGCAGCGGAGGCGGAGTTGCGGGAGTGGGTGGCGGCCCGCTCCTGGACGTCGGGAGACGGCCCGAAGGCGATCTTCACCGACGCGGTGGGATGGCTGCGGGAACGCCGCGTGCTGCTGCCGGGCCTGACCACGTTGACGCGGCTGGTCGCTCAGGTTCGCGAGGAGACCACCCGCCGTCTGTGGAGTGTGCTGGAAGAGCGGTTGACCGTGGGCCAGCGGTACGTGCTGGATCAGCTGCTGGTGGTACCGCCGGGGGCGCGGGTGTCGGACCTGGAGCGGTGGCGCAAGGGTCCAGTGCCGCGTGGCAGCGGCCCTACGATGATCAAGGCGCTCGATCAGGTCGCCGAGGTCATGGGGTTGGGGATGGCCGAGCTGGGGGCTGAGGCGTTGGTGCCGCCGCGCCGTTTGGCGGAGCTGGCCAAGTACGGGATGAGCGCGGACGCCTCGCAGCTGCGTCGTCATGGCGACGGCCGCCGGTTGGCGACGTTGCTAGCCACAGTGCGGCAGTTGGAGGCCAAGTCGGTCGACGACACCCTGGAGCTGCTGGATCTGCTGATGGCCACCGAGCTGTTGAACAAGGCGCAGACGGCGGCGAACAAGGAGACGGTGCGCAAGCACCCCAAGCTGGCCAGGGCCTCGGCGCGGCTGGCGGTGGCGGTGGAGGCGCTGTTTGAGTCCGACGGGTGGGGCGGCCCGCAGGAGGAACCGCGGGTCGCGGAGGTGTGGGAGGCGATCGAGGCGGTGGTGTCGCGCGCGGAGCTGCGGGCGGCGCTGGTGCTGGTGAACGACAGCGTGCCGCCGGCTGATGCCGCCGATCCCGATGACTGGCGCAGCGAGCTGGTCGGCCGGTACACCACGGTGTCGGGGTTTTTGAAGGTGCTGCCGCAGGTCATCGAGTTCGGGGCGAACGCCGAGGGAGCGGCGGTGCTGGCGGCGATGCGGGGACTTCCGCAGGTGCTGGCCTACCGGAGCCGGCTGACCGCGCCGCTGGTCCCGGCCAAGGTGATCGATGCGGCGGTGGTGAACGGGCCCTGGAAGCGCCTGGTGTTCGGCCATCCCGCGCACGAGGGGGGCGCGGTGAACCGACACGCCTACACCTTCTGCGTGCTGGAGCAGTTCTACCGGCATCTCAAGCGCCGCGAGATCTACGCCGACGCCTCGACCAGGTGGCGCAACCCGCAGGCTCAGCTGCTGGAGGGGGAGCGATGGGAGCAGGTCCGGCCGGACGTGCTGACCACGCTGGGCCTGCCGGCCACCCCGGACGCGCTGCTGGCCGAGCACACCCGGACGCTGGATGCCGCTTTCCGGCAGGTCGGTGGGCGGCTGGCCGCCAACTCCGAGGTCCGCATCGACGAGGCGGGCAAGATCCACCTGACCGGGGTGAAGGCGGTGGAGGAGCCGCCGTCGCTGGTGGACTTGCGTGCCCGCACCACCGCGATGCTGCCGCGGGTGGACCTGCCCGAGGTGATCTTGGAGGTGATGAGCTGGGAGCCGCAGTTGGTGGAGGCGTTCACCGCGGTGTCGGGTGGCCGGTCCCGGCTGGAGGATCTGCCGATCTCGATCGCGGCGTGCCTGGCCGCGCATTCCATGAACGTCGGGTACCGGCCGATCGCCAAGAAGGGCGTGCCCGCGCTGGAGCGCTCGCGGTTGTCGCATGTGTTCCAGAACTACTTCCGGCCCGAGACCCTCGCGCCGGCGAATGCGCCGCTGGTCGCTCGCCAGGCCGGGTTGGCGCTGGCCCGGGCGTGGGGCGGCGGCATGGTCGCCGCGGTCGACGGGATGCGGTTCGTGGTCCCGGTCCCGGCCGCGTTCGCCCGCCCCAACCGCAAGTTCTTCGGATCGCGGCGCGGTATGACCTGGCTCAACGCCATGAACGATCAGGGGATCGTCCGCGACTCGCTGCACATGGTCGACGTCATCTTCGGGCTGGACGGCGGGGAGCTCCCCGAGATCGTGGTGTCGGACACCGGTTCTTACTCTGACGTTGTCTTTGGGCTCCTTGAGCTGCTGGGGATCTCCTACCGGCCCGCGCTGGCCGATCTGCCCGACCAGAAGGGCTGGCGCATCGACGAGGGCGCCGACTACGGGCCGCTGAACACCTTCGCCCGGGGCAAGATCGACCTGCGGAAGATCCGCAGGAACTGGAACGAGGTCCTGCGGGTGGTCGCCTCCATCTACACCGGCGCCGTCCGCGCCTACGACGTGGTGACGATGCTGCAGCGCGACGGGCACCCCACCGCGCTCGGCGAGGCGATCGCCGCCTACGGCAGGATCTTCAAGTCGCTGCACATCCTGGCCTACATCGACGTCGACGAGACCTACCGGCGCGACATCAAGCACGTCCGCAACCTGCAGGAAGGCCGCCACGCCCTGGCCCGCAAGATCTGCCACGGCAAGAAGGGCGAGCTGTACCACCGCTACGAACGGGGCCTGGAGAACCAGCTCGGCGTCCTCGGCCTGGTTCTGAATTGCGTGGTTCTGTGGACGACGGTGTACCTGGACGCGGCCGTCGCCCAACTGAAGGCGCAGGGCTACCCGGTCCGGGAGGAGGACATGGCCCGGCTCTCGCCGTTCGTCAGCCGGCACCTGGGGGTGCACGGCGCCTACAGCTTCGTGCTGCCCGACCTGTCGCCCGGCGCGATCCGCGACCTGCGCGACCCCGACGCCGGCGAGGACGACGAAGACGAGGTCTGAACGGGCCCCTCGGGCGACGTTCGGCGAGGAGATCTCCCCGCAACCGCTGTTGTGGACGCACGCCATCCTTACGGCAACGATCCAGATCGACATGGACGCGGGCCTCGGCCTTGACCTCGCCGCCTGAGCCGCACGCCACGCTGGGTCGCCATAGCCGGTGTCCTCATGGGCATCGCAGCCGGTCTCGGCAACCGCCGCATGGACTGCAGGTCCGGATCCGGGGGTCCCCGGGTCCGGTGGTGGGCGGTCTGGGCCCGTAGGCAAGGGAGCTTCCCCTCAGCCGTCATCCGCGGGTACAGCGGCAATGGTCACTGATCAGCCGGGGCGATCGTTGTGCGCCCGGCTGAGCTTCGCGGAGTCTTAGCCGGGTTTGGGGGGCTGGACCGGGGCGACTGGCGCGTCGAGGCGGGGCCGCAGCTTCTCGAAGCGTTCCCGGGCTGCGGCGGCGTCGGGCAGCTCCAGCACCGCGGCGATCTGCTCCCAGTTCAGGCCGGCTTCATGGACGGCGGCGAGCAGGTCGGCTTCCAGCCGGTCCATGTCCAGCCGCGCGGCCTGCAGCACCAGCAGGGCGGCGCCCAGGTCGGTGGGGTCGGGGGGCTGCTGCCCGTCGGCGTGCGCGGCGCGTACGGCGACGATCGTTTTGGCCACGGCATCGGTGTCCGGCAGCGGGTGGTGGTGTTCCTGCCACAGCAGGGCGTCCACTCCCTTCCCGAAGCGGCGGGTCAGATGGGCGCGCGCGGCGCGCACCATCTGCGGCGACGGAACAGGAAGATCATCCATGCTCGCACCGTAAACCTAATCATCGTGGCCGACCATGGGACGCACTACAACATCCAGGGAGTTAACAGGCCCGGCTGCCCCAGGCTCAGGCCGGGAGCGTTTCGAGGACGCGGATACGGCTGTCGATCGCGGTCTGCGCCAGCGAGGCCGCCAGCCGCGACTGCGGACGCAGCAGCACCAGCTCCCCACCGGCGGCGCCGGCGCTCTTCCACAACCGGACGAAGGCGTTCAGGCCCGAGGAGTCGCAGAAGGACACCTGCGACAACTCCAGCGCCACCCGCGGTGGGACCTCGTGGGCGATCAGCGCGCCGGCCCGGTCCAGCAGCGCCGCAACGGTGAACCTGTCCAGCTCGCCGCGTAGCTCCACCATCAGCCACGGCCCAGCCGGGACCATCTCCACACTGAGCTGGGGCCCGGGCGGTGAGGCGTCCAGGGTCACGGTCATCACCTCACCTCCGGGTCGGCCCATCTGCACTACTTGCCCCGGTGCCGCCCCTCGCCAGGGATTCCTCAGCGGGACCGTTCGGTCGACTGCTACATCACCCGGCACCGAAAGAATGACACCACCTACCTTGCCTCAACGGCTCAGATGGTGGCCAGTGGTCGTTCCCTTACCCACAGGCCGTCTACGACTCAGCGGGCCAGAGGTCCACGCAACCGTCGACCGCGCCCAAGATCACCTCAGCATCGATGTCAGCGCGGGTCTCGGGTATCTGCAGGGCCGGCCACTGACAGATCAAGGAGATCTGGCCGGCCGGCGGCAGTGGCCACGCCCAGTACCGCCAGTCGGTCCCGTGGGGGTGGCCTCCCACAAGCAGGGTCCGCAGGATCGGCTGATGGGGCTCTTGACCTGGGAGGCGGGCACCGGCCCCCAGGTTTGTGGCCTTGGTCCCGTCGGAGTACTGGACCCCAAAGCGTAGGAAGTCGCTGGGGACACCGTCTGACGAGGCGGCGGAAGAGAATCGACCGAGCGCTTGGACATTCACCCGCGTGCGCGCGCTTACCGCTAGCTCATAGCCAGCCGGATAGACGAGGATTTCCGTGACGAGGACTGCTGCTTGTTCAGTGTGCGCCAGGGTGAGCCGCAGTGGGACGATACTGGGGACCACTGTCGAAGGCCGCTCCCAAGGGCGCGGCGCAGCGATTTCTGGAAGAGCCGGCATTTGATCGTCGAAAAAACCCATAAGCCATGCTGGCATGGCAGCGCCGACGCCACAACACAGTAATCGGTCTGCCCGCTGTGGGGCTCGGGGCCCTGTGAGCCGACCCGAGCCCCACAGCGTCCACTCAGGCGGACTGGTTGTGGCCCACCGGCGCCTTCTGGGGGGACATGTGGTAGTCCACGTCCAGCGCCCAGGCGTGAGCACTGCTGCTGTAGAAGCAGACGAAGTCGTACCAGGCGCCCTGGTACAGGCCGTTGGCGCCCGCGGCCTCGCATTCACGCTCGGTGCTCCAGTAGCTCACGATGACCGGCGGCGGTACGAGCGCCGCGCCATCGCTGTCGGCCGAAGCCGGCGCGGCGGCCAGAACACCGATGGATGTGGTGGCGACCGCCGCGATCAGCAGTCCCCTGGCGGCCTTGGCGAAAGGTCCAGCCATAGCAGAGTCTCCCTTTGCGTGGAGTCATGTCGCTAACATGTCAACAACAGAAAACTCAAAAGTAAATGCCCTATCGGCGATCCACAAAATTTACTCTCTTTTTAACCTTGACATGCCCTATCTCGGGAGAGATGCACGGGAGAGGCCCTCGGGGCCGATGTGACTCGATTGACCACTGTCGGTTCGACGCTCGATCGAACGTGTGATCACGTAGGCGCGCCCGCGGTACGTCGAAGTCCGCATGCGGCCAAACGCGTGTTCCGTTACGGGAACACGCGCAAAGACGAGGACGGCAAACTCATGCTCAGCGCCGTGCTTCAAGAGGTCCTAGCAATATCGGCGGCTATGCCCGTGGGCGTTCGCGTTCGCGGTGCTCAGCGCGCGAGTCGGCGTCGGCTAGGGCCCGGTACAGCGAGGCGACCGAGGGCGGCTTGCCCGCGTTCTTCCCGGTCGTGATCTTCAGCTTGGCGGCGATTGCAGGCACTGGCAGGCCCTTGGCGCGCAGCGCGAGGGCGAAGGTGAGCATGTCGTCGTCGATCACCTTGGGGCGGCCGCCGTGGTTGCCGCGGGCGGCCGCGGCCTGCTGGCCTTCCAGGGTTGCGGCGACGGCCAGCACCGCGAACAGCATCGCGCCCAGCCCGTTCGGGTCGTAGATGCCCGTGAGCGGGCAGCAACTCCAGTTGGATCCCGGCGGCCTGCAGACCATTGGCGAGCGTCATCAGCTCGGCGGCGTTACGTGCGGGCCGCTTGAGCTCGTGCACGGTGAAGAGGACCGTCTGAGCGGGCGCGGCCGTCTTGATGTCGCGGCACAGCGCGAGCGCGGCCTCAAGCTCGGGACGCACCTTGACGCGGGTGGAGATCTTCTCGGAGAAGATCCGGGTGCACCCGGCGGTGCGCAAAGCCACGAGCTGGCTGTCGAGTTCCTGGCCCTTGGTGGAGCAGCGCGCGTACCCGATCCGGATCGGCGGCGCGGCCGGGCCGATCTCTGCGGCCGGCACCGGCGGCAGCGCCTGCCAGGGTGCGCCGGGCCGACGTCCGGCCGGGACGGGTACCTCGAGGAGGTCGCGCAGCGCGGGCACCAGGATGAACCGGGCGGTGTGGTACTTGGCCGCGACCTTCCCGCCCCGGGTGCGGCACGGCGAGGGCGCCATCACCTCACATGCCGGGCAGTCGTGCGCCTCGACGGCATCGGCCGCCTCATCCGGGGTCAGTTCCACCCGGCCAGTCTCGCAGAACCCTCTCGCAGAACCATCGGGTTCTGCGAGGAATTCTGAGAATCGCGACCTGGGCGGACACGGTGTCGCCGCGGCCGTGCGCCGGTCTCGCACAACCGGTCATTTCTGCGACCGACGCCGACCAGTGTGTCGGCGATCGAGATCACGGCCGCCGCCCATCGCACCACCGCCCTACCGCTTGCGTTTCTTCTTCCGCTTCTTGTTGGTGTTCTTGGTTGCCGACGACTGTCGGCCGCGGCCTTGACCGCGGATACGGATGGTGCCCGGCCCGAAGGATGTGCGCCACGGGTTGAGGAACGACCGCAGCCGCCCCTCGTAGACGTCGATCAGTTCGCCGGCCAGGACCGTCGCTTGCCGGCAGACTCGGCGATCGCCGTCGCGGCGGGCCTGCTCGTACACCTTGGGCAGGTACTCATGGATGGCCACGGCCACGTTCAGGATGCGGCGGTGGACCTCGTGCGCGGCCTCGCCGTCGAGCCGGTCGCCTGGCCCGCCGGCGGGGTTGATCTCGGTGCTGAACGTCGCCTTCAACGATGGGGCGCTCTCCACCGTGCGCACCGCAGTCGACAGGACCGGCTCGGCGTTGCCCCACAGCGTTGGGTAGGTGTCCGGGATCGGCGCAGATCGACAGCAGCTCTCCCGCCGCTCCAACAACGCAGAACGCCTGCCAGACCGCCCGCAACGCCACCACGGTGTCGGCCGGGTCCAACTCCCGTAGATCCTGCTCGACCTCGTCCAGCAGATCACCGATCGGCCGCCGATCCCTGTCACCGCTCACCTGCTCAGCGTGCGCAGGTGGGGCCCACAACGTCAACGGATTCTCACCTGCTCCGGACCGGCGGACGGCGGTATCTCCACTCAGCCCGGCTCGCTAACGCCGTTGGCCGGTCGGTTGCTGCTCAAGGGCCGGTACGTCGCTGGCCACGGTGAAGTCGGCGTGACCGGCCATCTCGACGCCCTGATCCTAGGTCAGCGACCGCTTCAGCTGCTCAGGAAGATGCCTGAGCTCGGTGGCCAGCCGGGACGCGACCCGGTCGGCGGTCCGGTGGTAGGGGATCTGGACCAGCATCAAGAACCGTGTGCTGCGCTCGACCAGCGTCGCGACCTGCGACTTCCCGCCCTTCCCGATGATCAGATCACCCTCCCAGTGGCCGGGCACCGCCCGGTCGGCGGCCTCGGCGGGCCGTTCACTGATGTTGACCATCCCGGCGATCCGGGCCTGCTTGAGGCGGGTCGACCCGCGCGGGCGCCGCTCGGCCCGACCGCGCCGCAACGCCACCTTCAACTCGGTCCGCAACTCGCCTCTGGCCTGCAGATACAGGGTCTGGTAGATAGTCTCGTGAGACACGCGCATCCTCGGATCGGCCGGGTAGTCCTCCACCAGCCTGCCCGCGATCTGCTCCGGCGACCACCGCCTCCCCAGACCCGCCGCGACCTCGTCATGCAGCCGCCGATCAGCCATCAGCCTGCGCTGCTTGGGCCGCCTGGCCAGCCGCTCGGCACGCTCGGTCGCCGCATGCACCCGGTAAGCGTCACGGCCGCCGTTCCGAGCGATCTCCCGCGAGATCACCGACCGATCCCGACCCAGCCGGGCCGCGATCAACGACGCCGGCACACCCTCACAGATCCCCTTCAAGATCTCGTCCCGCTCCACCACGGACAACGGCCGACCCCGCACCCCACACTCCCATCAGCAGACCACCAAGATCATCTCATTGATGGTGCACTGACCGGTTGAGACCGCCGGGTGCTGGTCCCTGAGAACACAATCGCGGTCAAGAACAGCCCCAACGTTCGGGGGGAGCCTGTAACTCGAAGTGTGTAAAGATGATCTTGTTGTGGGTCTGGTTGTCTTTACTGGATGCGGTCTGGGTAGGCGTCGGCGAGTTCGTTGAGGGCTTCGGCCCACCCGTAGGTCTTCTGGCCCT
>NZ_VCKZ01000344.1 GCF_005889745.1 Actinomadura geliboluensis | reverse complement strand
CCTCGATGCTGGTGCCCCGGCTCGCCTGCTCGATGAGCAGCGTACGAGATCGGAAAGTTCCTGTACGCGTGGCTGGCCGCGGTCGGGTCGCCGGTCTTCTTCGTCCGGCCGTCCGGGCAGTTCTGCGGCGGCGCGCTGATCAAGCCGGACCGGGTGCTCACCGCGGCGCACTGCGTCTCGCTGTTCCGGTCGCTGCCCGGCCTGCTCACGGCCACCTTCGGCCGGGACGACCTGGTCGGCTCGGGCGGCGAGACGGTCGCGGTGCGGTCGGTGCGGCTGCATCCGCAGTACCGGGAGACCTCGTTCCAGGACGAGACCGTCGGCCACCACGACCTCGCGGTCCTCACCCTCGCACGGCCCGTCCGCCGCCCGCTCGCCGTGCTCGGCCCACCCGGCGCGGCCCGCACCGGGCGCATCGCCGGCTGGGGCTTCACCTCGGAGAACGACCTGTTCAACACCCGGTTGCGGACGGCGGACCTCCCGCTGCCGGGCGACGCGGCGTGCCGGCGGGCCTACGGCGACGCGTTCGACCCGTCCGACATGCTGTGCGCCGGGTCCGGCACCGCCGACTCGTGCCAGTTCGACAGCGGCGGGCCGCTGCTGGTCCGCGGCCGCGTCGCCGCGCTGACGTCCTGGGGGTACGGCTGCGCCAAGCCCGGCTACCCCGGCGTGTACGCGCGGCTCGACTCCCTGCCGTGACCGCGGCTTGAACCCGCGGCGCCGCCGCTGGATGCTGGCTTGCATGCGCGTGCTGGTGACGGGGGCGGCGGGGTACATCGGGTACGCGGTCGGGCGGCGGCTCGCCGCCGCCGGGCACGAGGTCGACGGGCTGGTGCGGCGGGACGCCGGGCTGCCGGCCGGGGTGCGCGCCGTCCGCGGCGACCTCCTCGCCCCGGACGGGCTGCCGCGCGGCCCCTACGACGGCGTGTGCCACCTCGCCGCGCTCACCCGCGTCCGCGAGTCGTTCGAGCGGCCGCTGCCGTACTTCACGGCCAACGTGCAGGGCACGGTGAACCTGCTGGAGGCCGTGGCCGCGGACCGGGTCGTGTTCGGCTCCACGGCGGCCGTGTACGGGACGCCGGAGCGGCAGCCCATCCCCGAGACCGAGGCCACCGCGCCCGCCAGCCCGTACGGGGCGTCGAAGCTGGCCGCCGAGCAGGCCGTCCGGTACCACGCCCGGACGGGCGCGATCGGCGCGGTGGTCCTGCGCACGTTCAACGTCGCCGGGTCCGTGGACGGCCGGATCGACCCCGACGGGACCCGGCTGATCCCGGCGGCCCTCGCCGTGGCCGCCGGGCACGCCCCGCACCTGGACGTCAACGGCGACGGCCGGGCCGTCCGCGAGTACCTGCACGTGGACGACCTCGCCGCCGCCTACGTCCGGGCGCTGGAGGCGGTCCGCCCCGGCGAGGACCGCGTCTACAACGTCGGCAGCGGCGCCGGCGCCGCCGTCCACGAGGTCGTCGCGGCGGTCGAGGCGGTGACCGGGCGGCCGGTGCCGGTGCGCCGCCGCCCGGCCCGGCCGGAGGCGCCGGTGCTGGTCTGCGACGCCGCCGCGATCCGCGGCGAGCTCGGCTGGCGGCCCGAGCGGTCCGCCCTGCCGGAGATCATCGCCGGCTCCTGGGACGCCCTGACCCGCGCGGACGGCTAAACTCGCCGGCGTGTCGGAGCCCAAGTTCGAAGTCCAGATGCTGCACGACCGCGTCATGATCAAGGTCGAGAAGGACAGCGGCGAGCGCCGCAGCACCGGCGGCATCGTGATCCCCGCGACCGTCGAGCAGGGGAACCGCCTGGTGTGGGGCGAGGTCTGCGGGGTCGGCCACCACGTGCGGATCGTCAAGCCCGGCGACCGCGTGCTGTTCCACCCCGGCGACCAGTACGAGGTCGAGATCCAGGGCGAGAACTACCTGGTCATGCGCGAGCGCGACCTGCACGCGATCGCCAGCGAGCGCCCCGAGCACGGCACCGGCCTCTACCTCTGACCGCGTCCCCGCCCGCCCGCCTGCTGATTTTCACTAGTGGATATGCATAAACTCGGGCCATGGACGACCGCGAATGGGTGGACGCGGAGCCGGCGGCGGCCGAGGCGGGGCTCGGCGGCAGCCGCGCCCGGGTCCTGCGGGTGGTCCGCGAGGCGGGCGCCGCGCCGCTCGGCGTGCGCGAGATCGCCGAGCGGGCCGGGCTGCACCCCAACACCGCGCGCTTCCATCTCGACGGGCTGGCGGAGGCCGGCCTGGTGCGGCGGGTGCCCGAGGGCCGCGACCGGCCCGGCCGCCCGCGCATGGTGTACCGCGCGGAGGAGCCCGACGGCCGGCACAGCTACCGGCTGCTCGCCGAGATGCTGGCGAGCCTGGTCTCCGGGATGCTGCCCGATCCGGAGGGCGCCGCGATCGAGGCGGGCCGGGCCTGGGGCCGCCACCTCGCCGATCCGCCCGCCCCGTTCCAGCGGCTCGGCACGGCGGAGGCGCTGGAGCGGCTCGACCGGATGATGGCCGGCATGGGGTTCAGCCCCGAGTTCGAGCACGGCGCCGACCACCCGGACCCGGATCCGGAGAAGGTGCGCATCCGGGTGCGCAACTGCCCCTTCGGCACGGTCGCGGAACGGCACGCGGACGTCGTGTGCCGGCTGCACCTCGGCCTGATCCAGGGGGCGCTCGCCGAGATGGGCGTCCCGCTGGCGGCGGACCGGCTGGACCCCCTGGTCGAGCCGCACCTCTGCCTGGCGTACCTGCGCCGCACCCGCGACGCCGGCCACTGAGCGACCGCACGCGGGCGGGCCCGCGGGTCCTTTCGGATCCGCGGGCCCGCGTGCGGGGACGGGGTGCGCGTCACCCGCTCTCGCCGGCGGGTTCCGCCGGGGTCTCGGCGGGCCGCCGGCGCGAGCCGCGCAGGGCCAGCAGGATCCCGGCGACCAGCACCAGTTCGGCGGCGCCGCTGAGCACGTCGAGGACGCCGACGGCCTCCGCCTCCCCCGGCTCGGGCCCGAACGGCAGGCCGCTCGTGCGGCTCACCGCCCAGAGGGCGAGGACGCCGAGGTTGACGGCGAGGCCGGACAGCAGCACCGGCCGCTCGTCGCCGGTGTGCGCGAGCACGGCCCAGATGAGCTGGAACATGCCGACGGCGCTGAAGAACACGCCGTACGCCCACCATTCGTCGAGGTGCTCCGGCACGACGGCGTAGTGGATGAGCGCGGCGAGCACGGACCCGGCGGCGGCGGCGCGCCTGGCCGTGAGCGCGGGCGGGGATGCCGGGACGGCCGTCCCCGCGGTGTCGGTGGTTGTCATGGTCACCTCCATGGGTGCGGGTCAGCCGACCTGGAAGACGCCGAGGCCGCCGGCGGCCATGTTCTTCATCCTGTGGCCGAGGAACGGGTAGGTGCCGGCGTCGGGGAGGGTGAACTCGACGAAGCCGCCCTGGGTGGGCTGGAGGTCGAGGACCTGCGCGCCGCCCTTCTCCTTGTTGTCGCGCCGCAGCGTGTAGGCGCCCTCCTTCCAGACCGTGTCGAAGATCGTCCCGACGACGTGGAAGGCGATGTTCTCGTTGGGGCCGCCGTCGTCCACCCAGACGCGGACCCGGTCCCCGGGCTTCACCTTGATCGGGGCGTGGACGTACTGGTTGTGGTAGCCGTTGAAGACCACCGCGTCGTACTCGCCGGCCTGCATCTTCTTCAGGTCGCCCGGCTTGCCCTGCGGCCCGAGGTAGAGCTCCGACTGGATGAGCACCAGCTCCTTGTCGACCTTCGGCAGGTCCGGCGGGTCGACGATCAGGGCGCCGTGCATGCCGTTGCCCATGTGGTAGATCATCGGGTCGGACCCGCAGTGGTAGGTGAAGATGCCGGAGAACTGCGCCGTGAACTCGTAGACGAGCGTCTCGCCGGGCTTGATGGTCCGCATCTGGACGTTCGGCGCGACCTTCGAGGCGTGGAAGTCGATGGAGTGCCCCATCGAGCCCTTGTTGACGAGCTTGATCCGGAAGGTGTCGCCGACCTTGCCGCGCAGCGTGGGGCCGGGCGCCGTGCCGTTGTAGGTCCACCGGGTCTGCTTCACCCCGGGAGCGACCTCGATCTCCTTCTCGGTGACGGTGAACGTCGCCTCGTGGACGTCCTTGCCGTCGTTGACCGGTGCCGTCGGGTCGAACGGCTTCCATCCGGCGGCCGGCTTCGCCGCCGGGTCGATCTTGGCGTTCGCCGTGTCGCCGGCGGTGCCGGCTCCCGCCGCAGCGGCCGCGGTGGTACCCGCCGCCTTGGTGCTCTCACCGCCGGTCACGGTGATCTCGACGAGCATGCCGGCGTCCTTGTGGCCCGGGATCACGCACCACGCCTGGGTGGACTCGGTGAGCACGCCCCAGTGCTGGGTCTCGGACTTGCCCGGTTCGAGCTGCTTGTTCGTCTTGCCCAGCAGGCTCAGGGTGTGCGCCTGGCTGCCCTTGTTGACGACGTTCACCGTCACGTCGGCGCCGGCCGGGACGGTGACCTTGTTCGGCTTGATGTACATGTCGCCCTCTTCGAAGTCGAGGGTGACCTTCTTGCCCTTCCCGGGAAGGGACGCGCCGCCCCCGGCGGGCGCCGCGGCGCCCTCCTCGGACGAGGCCAGCGCGCCGTGCTCGTGGCCGCCGGGCGCGGCGCTGACCATGAGCAGCCCGACGATCAGGCCGAGCGCGAGCGCCGCGCTGATGACGGGCATGAACCCGTTCAGCGCCGCCGTCCAGCGCTTGCGCGCGGGCCCCGACGGTCTGCCCGGTGCCGGACGGTCCGGCTCAGGGGTTGGTGTGGACATCGACTCACTCCAGGTATGCGGGGGGAATGGGGGTTCGGGCGGTCCGAGCCGGGCCGTGATCAGGTGATCTGCATCTCCATGACCAGGCCGAACATGCCCTGGGAGCCCTCGGCGTGCGGGAAGATGTGGCAGTGCCAGATCCACTTGCCGGGCTGGTCGGCGTGGATGAGCACGGTGTAGCGCTCGCCGGGCGCGACGTTGACCGTGTCGGCCTTGTAGGTCTGCTCCAGCGGGAACCCGTCCTTGGCGATGATCACCTGGTCCACGCCGTGCAGGTGCATCGGATGCGCCATCGTGCCCGCGTTGACGTAGGTGACCTGCACCCAGTCGCCCACCCGCGCCTTCAGCGGCTTCGTCGCCGGGAAGGACTTGCCGTTCAGCGTCATCCCGATCACGCCGGCGTCCTGGATCTGGATGATCTGCTTCTGCGCGACCTTCTCCTTGTGCGGGGTGGGGACGTCGCCGAACTGGATCGCGCCCCACAGGCCGCTGCTCACCTGCTTGGTGCCGTTGTAGTGGGAGTGGTACCAGGTGTCCGCGATCCGGGTCACCGGGAACTCGTAGGCGAACGTCTTCCCCGGCTTGATGGAGTCCTGGGTGACGTTCGGGACGCCGTCCATCTTGTTCGGCAACTGGATGCCGTGCCAGTGGACGCTGGTCGGCTCGGGCAGCTCGTTCTTCACCACGATGCGGACCTTGTCGCCGACGTCGGCGCGGATCGTCGGGCCCGGCACCATGCCGTTGAAGCCCCAGGCGTCCACGACCTTGCCGGGCTCCACCTCCCATTTCACGGCCTTGGCCGTCAGGTGGAACTCCTTGGTGCCGTCCGGCAGCACCGTGGGGGCGAGGTCCTGCCCGCCCTGGCCCTTGGTCGCCGCCGGGAAGCTCTTGTCCCGTTTGGCCATGGCGTCGTCCATGGCCTTCCAGCCGTCCGCCTCGCCGGCGCCCGACGCGTCGTGCGAGGTCCCGTCGTGCTCCGCGCCGGGCGACGCGGCCGCCGCGGCCGGTTCCGCCTCGTGCGCGGACCCGGCCGAGTGCGCCGCCTCGGCCGGGTTGCCGCGCGGGAGCGTCCACAGCGCCACGGTCAGCGCGACCGCGAACGCGAACGCCGCGACGAGCACCCTCGATCTTGCTCCGTCCATCCTGCCGACCCCTTCCGGGCCTATTTTTTACTAGCAGGCTAGTTTTTATTGGAGAAAGAGCGGGCGCGTCCAGAGCGGGGTGCTGTGAGGCGCCGCACACCGCCGGCGGGCTCACAAAGTCGCTGGTCAGTGATGTTGACGTGATGGAGGGGTCGACCTGCGGGGCGGCTCGGCGACCCCGCTGCGTCCCAGGGATTTACACCAAATACACTGGTTTTTTTACGCCGCCCGCTCGGACGCCGCGGACGGCGGCGACGGCACCGGCATCCTCGAAGCGGCTCGTCCCCGGCGCGACGGCTGCGACACTCCCCTGCGGAACGGGACGGACCGCCCGTCCGTCGAACCGGCACACCGAGCACTGGAGGAACCGATGGGCGACGGGATCGAACACGACAGGTCGGGCCAGCTCAAGCAGATCGAGAGCGGGCTGATCCCCGGCGAGCAGATCATCGCCGTCTACGACGCGGTCGGCGCCGGCACCGGGTTCATCGGCCTCACCGACCGGCGCGTGATCATCCAGGACAAGAGCTTCGCCGGCAAGAAGTACGCGATCACCAGCGTGCCCTACTCGAAGATCACCTCGGTGAGCGTGGTGAGCAACAAGTCGTGGGCCGGGTCCTACTTCTCCACCGGGTCGATCGCGATCAACGTCGGCACGCACACCTACGAGGTCGAGTTCCGCGGCAGCGACAAGAGCCACCACGTCCACAACGTGATCCTGCAGTACATCTCGTAGCGCGTCACACGACGGTCGCCGCGGTGGAGCCGGCGCGGTTCTTCGTCACGCGGAGCTGGGCGGGGATGCGGGCGCGCAGCTCCGCGACATGGCTGACGATGCCGACCGCCCGGCCGCCGTCGCGCAGGCCGTCCAGGACGTCCATGACCTCGTCGAGCGTCTCCTCGTCGAGGGTGCCGAACCCCTCGTCGACGAACAGCGTGCCGATCTCGGCGCCGCCCGCCTCGGCGGTGACGACGTCGGCGAGGCCGAGCGCCAGCGACAGCGACGTGATGAACGACTCGCCGCCCGACAGGGTGACGGGGTCGCGCTCCAGGCCCGTCCAGGCGTCGGCGACGCGCAGGCCGAGGCCGCCCGCGCCCTTCGTGCGGTCGCCCGCCGCCCTGTCGGTGGTGTGGACGAGGGCGTAGCGGCCCCCGGACATGCGCGACAGCCGCTCGTTCGCGGCGGCGACGACCTGCTCCAGGCGCGCGGCGAGCACGTAGGCCGACAGCGACATCGCGTGCCGGTTCGCGGCGTGCTTGCCGGACGCCAGCCCGGCGAGGCGCTCGGCGACCTCGTACCGCTCGGCGGCGGGACGCCACGCCCGCACCGCCGCGCCGAGGTCCGCGCGCAGCTCGGCGAGGCGCTCGCAGCGCTTGCGGGCGCGGTCGGCGGCGTTCGCGGCGGCGGTGTGCGCCGCCTCCGCCGCCCGCACCGCCGCTTCCAGCGCGGGCAGATCGGGCGCGGGCGCGGCGGCCGCCGCGGCCAGCGCCGGATCGCCCAGCAGGGCGCGAACCTGCGCCTCCTCGTCGTCGAGGTGGCGGATCCGGTCGCGCAGGACGCCCTGGTCCTCGTCGGACAGCGCCGCCTCCTCGACCTCGTCGGGCGTGCCGAACCCCTGCTCCGCCGCCTCCTGCCGCGCCCTCGCGCGGGCGGCGGCCAGCTCCTCGTCGGCGCGGCCGGAGGCGCGCAGCGCCTCGACGGCCTCGGCGAGCGCGTCGGCCTCGCGGCCGAGGCGGGCGAGGCGCGCCTCCAGCGTCGGGTCATCGCCGCGGGCCTCGTCCAGCTCCGCCGACAGCCGGGCCCGCTCGTCGGCCAGCTCCCCGTCCCGGATGCGGTTCTCGGTGAGCAGCCGGGACACCTCGTCGCGCTCGGCGCGGGCCCGGTCGAGCTCCTGCTCGTGCCGGTGCAGGGCGGCCTCCAGCTCGGCGGCCTCGACGGCCCGCGCCGCCGCGGCCTCCAGCGCCCGCTCGGCCTCGGCGAGCTCCGCCGCGAGCGCCTCGGCGGGCGCGTCGCCCGCGGCCTCCAGGAGCTGGTCGCGCTCGGACCGCCGCGACTCCACCTCGCCGGTCCGCCGCTCCCGGAGCGTCTGCGCCGCGTCGTAGGCGGCCTGGGCGCGCTCGACCTCCTCCTCGGAGGGGACGACGGCGAGCGAGGCGACGGGCGCGGGATGCTCGGTCGATCCGCAGACGCGGCAGGGCTCGCCGTCCTTCAGCTCCCCGGCGAGGACGGCGGCCATCCCGTCCAGGCGCGCCTGCCGGAGCTCCTGGGCGCGGTCGCGGGCCTCCTGGGCGGCGTCGACCGCGGCGCGCTGCGCCTCCTCCGCCTCGGCGAGCAGGATCTCGACCCGGTCGCGGCGGTGGGCCGCGTCCAGCCTGCGCCGCACGTCGTGGACGGCGGCCTCGGCGCCGGGCACGCCCGCCGCCGCGACCCTGGCCTCGTCCAGCTCGGCGCGGCGGGCGGCCACGATCGCGGGGAGCTCCTCCAGCGCCGCGGCGGTCCGCGCGTCCCGCGGCTCCAGCCGGCCCAGCTCCGCGGCGAGGGCGTCGCGCTGCCGCTCGACCTCGCGGAGGCGGGCGGCGGCGGCGCGCATGCGCTCCAGCGCGGCGGCCTCGTCGCGGCGGTCGCGCTCGGCCTTGGCGAGGACGTCCTCCGGCGCCTTCGGCGGCAGCAGCGACGCCGCGCGGGCGCGGGTCTCCTCGGCCCAGCGGCGCGCCTGCACCGCCCGGGCGTGCCGGTCGCGGACGTCCCGCACCAGCGGGACGACCCGGTCGGCGCGGGCCGCGGCGTCGAGCCGGGACGCCGTCCGGGACTTCTCCTCCGCCCGGGCGGCCAGCGCGTCGCGGCGGGCGACGGCCTCGGCGTGCCGGCGGCGCCGGTCGGCGAGCGCCTTCGCGTCGTCGAACTCCGCGCGGGCCGCCCGGAGCGCCTCGGTGACGCCGGCCCGCATGGCGTCGACGGCGGCGCGGACGTCGGCGTGCCCGCCGGCCAGCTCCGCCGCCCACGCGGGCAGCGCCTCGACCTCGGCGAACGGCTCGACGGCGGGTTCGCCGCGGCGCGGCTGCGGGACGGCCGGGCGCTCCCCGCGCGGCGGCGCCGCGCCGGTCGTCTCGGCGATCCGGTCGGCGATGGAGGCCGCGGCGGCGCCGAGCTCGGCGGCCGCCCGGCCGGCCGCGGCGCGCCGCTCGGCCAGCCACTTCTCGACCTGCGTGAACACCTCGGTGGCGAACAGCCGCTCCAGGACCCGGCGGCGCTCGTCCGCCCCGGCGCGCAGGAACCCGGCGAACTCGCCCTGCGGCAGCAGCACCACCTGGCAGAACTGCACGGCGTTCATCCCGAGCAGGCGCGACACCAGGTCGCCCGCTTCGTCCAGCCGGGTGGTCAGGCCCGTCCACGCGCCGTGCTCGAACTCCTCCAGGACGACCTTGGCGTGCTCGGACGTCGTCCCGGAGCCGCGCAGCTTCGGCCGCTCCCAGGCCGGCGACCGGGTGATCCGCAGCCGGCGGCCCCGGATCGTCGCCTCCAGCACCACGCGCGGCCCGGCGCCGGGCGGCGCGTGGTCGCTGCGCAGCCCCTTCACGTTGTTGCGGACGCCCGGCACCTGCCCGTAGAGGGCGAAGCACACCGCGTCCAGGATGCTCGTCTTGCCCGCGCCCGTCCGGCCCTGGATGAGGAACAGGCCGGCGTCGGACAGCGCGTCGAAGTCGATGACCTCCGTGCCGGAGAACGGGCCGAACGCCGCGATCTCGAGCCGATGCAGCCTCACGCGATCCCCTCTTCCGCCCCGCCGCGCCCCGCCGGGCGCCCGCCCCGGACGGCGACGCGGGTCACGTCAGCGCCTCCT
>NZ_VCKZ01000343.1 GCF_005889745.1 Actinomadura geliboluensis | reverse complement strand
GCCACCGACCGGACCGGCACGGACCGGACCGACACCGACCCGGCCGCCACCGACAGGACCGACCAGACCGATACCGACCCGGCCGACACCGACCGGACCGACACCGACCGGACCGACACCGACCGGACCGACCAGTCCGACGCCGACCCGGCCGACGCGGACAAGGCGGACGGCGACGACACGGTGCCCGGCGACCTGCCGCAGCACCTGCACGACGTCTTCCGCGACAGCGACGGCACCCCGGCCGGCCGGTCGTTCTTCGGCCCGGACGAGACCGCCATGCGCGACCTCGCCCGGCGCGTCCCGCACGATCCCGACACGTTCGTGGTCGACGGGCACGGCGACCGGGACGGGCTGCTGGTGAACGGGCGGCGGCTGAGCGCCGACGACCTGGCCGACCTGATCCGCAACGACCCGAACTGGGACGGCCGCCAGGTCATGCTGCTGTCCTGCCGGACCGGCGAGGGCGACTTCGCCGCGCAGCTCTCCCAGCGGCTCGGCGTGCCCGTGGTGGCCCCGCGCGGGCTGGCCTGGTCGGACGCCGACGGCAACGTCTACGCCTCGTCCGGCCACCCCGACGCCGACGGCCGGCAGCGGCCCACCTGGCCGCCGGACGGCGGCTGGGACGTGCACCGCCCGGACGGCACCGTCCTCGCGGGCGACGGCGCCCACCCGCCCGGCCGCACCCCGCCGCAGGACGCCGACGGCGGCCCGCCGCAGGACGCCGAGGCCCGCGGGATCCGCGACTGGCTGCGGCCCGAAGGCCGGACGCATGCCGACGGCGTCCACCGGTTCGACACCGACCGGCAGGGCGAGCGGTACGGAGAGAGCCGTCTCGGGCACGTCTTCCGGAGCCTGCCGGAGCCGCTGCGGCGCGCCGCCTGGTGGTACACGCGGCAGTCCATGCCGAACCGGTTCCTGCGGCCCGGCGGCCCGGACATCGGCACCCACCTGAACCGGCTCGCGTGGTCGGAGTGGTCCGCCCGGCAGCTGCACCACCTCAACGGCGGGCGGATGCCGTCCCGGATGGAGGAGATCGTCCGGCTGCGGAGCCGCACCGACCTCGACCCGCACCAGCGGCAGCTCGTGGACCGGCTGCTGGCGCCGCCGCTGACGTCGGTGACGGCGCGCCTGGAGCAGCTCACCGCCGACTTCCAGGAGCGGAACTGGCTGCGCCAGTACCTCGGTGAGGAGCCGACGGAGCAGGCGTTCTGGCGGCGCATGGCCGAACTGGACCAGGCGCTCCACCAGCCGCTGCCCGAGCCCGTCCAGGCGGTGCGCGGTCTCGACAACCTGAACTTCCTGATCGGACGGGACGGGCTGCCGCTCAACGGGCGCGACCCCGAGGTCCTGGTCGGCACGGTGCAGACCGAGGGCGCTCCCATGTCCACGTCGCTGGGGCGCAACCCGGCCGAGGTGGACGGGCAGTCGTTCGGCAACCGCGTCCACCTGGTGCTGCCCGCGGGCAGCCACGGGCTGTGGATGGGCAGCCGGAGCGCCTTCCCGGACCAGCGCGAGCTGATCCTGCCGCGCGGCACCCGGTACCAGATCACCAGCGTCGTGCACACCGGCTACGAGACGGTCACGCTCCGCGACGGAACCTCGGTGCGCCGGCCGACCTACGATGTAGAGGCCGTGGTCATCCCCCCGGGACCGCCTCCTCCGCCCAGGTCATGACCGTGATGGGCGGACGTCGACGTGAAAGGTGCGCGCGAGATGAGTGACCTGCCTCCCCCATGGGACCCGGGCGCTCCCGCCGGCGTGCCGGGGGCGCCGCCGGCGTTCCCGGACGTCCCGGAGCCGCCGGCCGCGGCCCCGTCGTACGCGCACTGGACCCGGGAACCGGTGATCTACTACTGGGTGCGGCTGCGCGGCCGGGTGATCGGCTGCCTGTGGGGGTCGACCGGCCGGCGGGCGGCCGGGTTCCTGCTGGCCCCTGACGTCTCGGAGGCGGAGATGTTCGCCGCCGACCGCTGGGAGGACCGGCTCGCCGAGGCGTACGCGGCGGACGTGCCCGCCGCCGAGGCAGTCCGGCGCTGGAAGGGCGCCGCCGAGGACCCGGTGGCCGGCGCGATCGCGGCGGACGAGCCCGAGCGGCAGGCCCCCGACCTGCGGGCCCTGCACCAGATCGTCGCGCCCGGCCACCCGGCGCCGGAGGGGCCGTCGGTGCAGGACGGCCGGTTCGAGGACGGGACGCCGGCCGACCGGTCGCAGGGGTTCGGGCCGCTGTTCAGCGTCCTGCCGCCGACCTACCCGGAGCTGACCGCCGCGCCCGTCCGGTACCTGCCCGTCACCCTCGACGGGACCGTCGTGGGCTTCGTGTGGGCGTCGGTGGACGGCCGGGCCGCCGGGTACCTGAGGCGGGAGCCGGCGGGCACGGCGGGCGAGGTCGCGGCCGGGCTCTGGAAGCTGCGGCTGAGCGACGCCCACCGGGAGGGCGTCCCGTCCCTGGAGGCGCTGCGGCGGTGCGCGCTCGCGCCCGCGGACCGGCTGTCGGGCGTCATCGGCCAGGACGCGCCCGTGCGGGAGCTGCCCGGCCTGGACGCGCTGCGCGAACTCGCGCGGCGGTGAGGGGGCGAAGTGGCCGAGAAGTATCCGCAGTACTACGCCTACGAGGGCAGACCCGTGGCGTTCGTCGAGGCGCCCGACGGCGGGCTGCTCGTCTGGGCGCTGTCCGGGCGGACCGGCGAGTTCACGCTCGACCGGTCGTACGTGGACAAGATCTGGTTCGGCACGACCGCCGACATCGACACGCTGACCCGCGACGAGTTCGTCCAGCGGGTCGAGGAGTACCGGGGCCGGCGGCTGCGCGGTGACGGCCCGGCGTACGCGCTCTACGAGACCATCAACGGCCTCGAGGACGCGTCGCGCGCCGAGGCCCGCGACCTCACGCCCGAGGAGCGGGCCCTCATCCGCACGCTGCGCCTCCGCGTCCACGACCTGTTCGAGGCGGAGCTGCGCGAGCAGGGACGCCAGGGGACGCCAGCGGATTCGTAATGGCCCCTGAAACGCTCCCCGAGGTCCCGCAGGACGAGCACGCCCTCGTCGGGCGGCTCTACCCCGAAAGCGCCTGGACGTTCGTCTGGGCGCGCCGGGTCCTGCGCGACCTCGTCGGCGACCGGGTCTCGCGGTTCCTGGTGGGGCGGATCGAGCCCGGCCACTGGTCGGTGTTGCGCGGGGACGACGCCTGGCTGGCCATGAGGTGCGCGGAGGCGGATGGAGGCGGCGAGGCGAGGCCGTCCCACACGGCGTCCTTCGACTCGGCCGGGGACGCGGTGGCGTACGCGGCGGCAGGGCTGGTCGTCGACGCGAAGGTGACCGTCCACGAGGACCTCCTGCGGTTCCAGGGCGTCCTCGGCGAGTCCTGGGACGGTGCCGCGGGACGCCTCGTCCTGAGCCTGACGGACGAGGGCGAACGCCTTGTGGAGGCGGCCCGCGACGAGACGCGAACCCGCTACGGGACGTCCTTCCTCCCTCTCGGGCCGGTGATCGAACGCCCGAGGGGGTACCAGGTGATCCCTCGCGGACCGCGTCCGGACGGCGGCCCCTTCATCGCCGAGCACGACCTGTTCACCGCGCACGTCCGGGCCCGCCTCCCCGGCGAGTTCGGCGCGAGCACCGGGGAGGAACTCCCGGCGGACACCCTCCTGGACACCTACGCCCCCGCCGCCGACGAGCCCTGCCTGTTCACCCTGGAGACGCCGTTCGAGCGCCGCGGGCTGCCGGGGACGGGCGCCTGGCACGAGCGCAGGTTCTACGTCGTGCGGCGCCCCCTCACGGTGTACGCGGGGTTCCCGGTCCGGGAGACCACCGTTCCCGCGCGCGGCACGGGCCCCTCGGACGCGGGCCGGGGCTATCTCCTGCCGCGTCCGATCGGCGCGCTGGTCGACGGCGGCGACATCGCCCGGATCTCCGAGGCGGAGACGCTGCGCCGCTACCGCGAGCAGCGCGAGTCGCGGCAGCGGCGGGACGGCTGAACCCATCCGGCGAGGAGGTGAGAGAGTGCTGAGCACGGCTGAACAGGACGCGCGGCTGGACGCGATCGCGTCCCTGCTCGCGCGGCTTGCGCCCGACGGCGCGGAATCCCTGGAGTTCGCCTACCGCGCGGTGGGTTCCTCCTCCTTCGAGCACGCCGGCCTCCCCTTCACCGCGCGGAACATCGAGTCGCTCCTCCCGTCCTCGGGCGTCTACCCGCTGGTCCGCGAACTCCGCTCGCTGATGCACGTCGACGGCGAGGGCACCTGGCTGGAGATGCACCTCAAGCTCCGCCTCCGGGCCGGCACCGCTCCCGAGTGGGAGGTCCGGTTCAGGAGCGTGGACGAGATCACGTTCATGGACGACGTGCCCCCGGCCGCCGCCGCCGAGGAGCTGCGGACGTTCCCGCAGGCGCCCCACCGCGTCCCGGAGTGGATGGCGGAACTGGCGGCCGTCCAGGACGCGGCGGACCGCTTCGCCCCGGACGCCTTCTCCCCCCAGCCCGAACCCGACCTGGTGGCGGCCCTGCCCGACGGTCTCTCCGGGCTGTTCGACGCGGCCCGTGCCAGGCTGCGCGACCAGTTGCCCGAAGGCCCGGCGGGCCGGTTCCTGGTCGGCGAGCTCGCCGACGGCTGCTGGTCGGTCCTCCACCTGGCGCCCGCGTGGCTCGCCGCGCGCATGGACGGCGACGCCTGCGTCGAGCAGCGGGCCTTCACCGACCCTGCGGCGGCCGTGGCGTTCGCGGCGGGTGCCGTGCTCGCCGAGGCCGGCGCGGAAGTGAACTCCTCGGTGCTGCGGGGCGCCGGCGTCCTGAACCGGACCACCGACCGCCGCAACGGCGTCGACGCCTGGCGGCTCACGTCCGGGGACGGGAACGGGGCCCGGCAGCTCCGGCGCTCGATCGCCGCCGAACGCCCGCGCGGCGCAGACGTCCGGGAACGCCGCTTCTTCGCGCTGTCACCGCTCGACAACAGGCCGGGCGGGTACTTCGTCGTCCAGCCCGGCCAGGTGCCCGCCGAAGGCGACTTCGTCAGCACCCACCAGATCTTCGAATGGCACATCGGGAGCTCGCTCCCCAAGGCCGGCGCGCCGGAGCCCTCCCCGGTCGAGGACGTGGTGCTGGAACCCGGCACCGAACTCGACACCTACGACTTCACCAGCACCGGCAGGCTGTTCACCATCGGCACCCCGTTCGAGTGGCGGCAGCTGGACGGCTACCCCGAGGACGTCCCGCACCGCTTCTTCCGGGTGCTGCGGCCCCTCAGCGCGACGCCCCTCCCCCTCAGCGGCCGGACGCTCTACCGTCCCGGGGACCGGGGCCCCAAGCGGCTGCCGGACGCGCGCGGCCGGGGGTTCGGCCTCCCGCACTCGATCATCGACCATGTGGAGGCCGGCGATCTGACCGAGATCAGCGGCCCCGGCGGCGACCCCGTCCCGCTGCAAGACGACTGGGACGCGAACGGATAGCCGGTGGGCACGAGACCAATAGACTTGCGCGACGAAGAGAGGAGCAGCGACGCGATGACCCAGCCCCCCGCCGAGGTTCCGGTGCCGCCGCAGGGACCGCGGCCGTACGACCGGCAGCGCTACGAAGAGCTGACGCAGCGGCTCGGCATGGCCCTGCTGCAGGTCGCCCCCGCCGGCTGGCGCCGCATCGACCTGCGGATCCTCATGCTCGCCGGCGTCACCGACCTCCGGCTCTCGGTGATCATGCCGGACGGCTCCTCGCCCGCCGCCGACCCGCCCCGCGAATGCGCGCAGATCGCCGCGGAGCTGCGGTCCATGATGTACCGGACCGGCGAGGGCACCTGGTTCGGGATGCGGTTCATGATGGACCCGCCGAGCGCCTACTGGGTCAGCTTCAACGCCGACTTCGACCCCGGCTGGGACCCGCCGGCCGCGCCCGAGGAATGGGCCCGCGACCTCGCCCTGTTCCCCCGCGACGACGAGCACGTCCCCGGCTGGCTGCGCGAGCGCCTCGACCGGACCGCGGGCGCGCACGGCGGATGACTCCCAGGCCAGCCCCCGGACGGACGGAAAGAGGTAAGTCGTGAGCGAGAACGGGTCGCTGAACCCCGCCGAGCAGAACGACCTGCTCCAGCAGATCACCCTGCTGCTGACGCACACCCTGCCCCCCGGGTGGGGGGAATGCACGGTCGTGCACCGCTCGCTCGGGCGGCACACCGAGACCCTGGGGCAGCTGAGCCTGGTCACCGGGCCGGGCCTGCCCGCCCCCTTCGACGTGCCCGCCGCGCTCGGCGAGCTGTTCGAGCGGCTGCGCGCCGGCATGTACGCGCCCGGCCTCGGCACCTGGTTCACCGCCACCTTCACGCTGACGTTCCCGTTCTCGTACGACGTCCGGTACGACCGCGACGGCGAGCCGCGCTGGCAGTCCGCGCCGCCGCCGGACGCCGCCGAGGCCGAGCTCCGCAGGTTCCCGCGCGACGCCGAGCACGTCCCCGCCTGGCTGGCCGCCCCGCCGGCGCAGGGCATGCGCATCGCCCGCCCCTTCGACGGCACCGCCCCCGACGGGCGGCCCGAGGTGCGGCGGCCCGACGTCCCCGGCGCCGAGCGCGAGGCGATGGTCCGCTACCTGGAGCAGGCCCCGATCGTGCTGGCGGCCCGCAGCTACGACAGCGACGCCCTCGACCCCGGCCACGCGCGGAACGTCCCGCTGACCTACCACACCGACGGCACCTGGATCTGGCCCGGCGCCGTCGGCTACTACCTGCGCGCCCACGGCGTCCCGCCGGAGCCCGAGCTCGCCGCCCACATCCGGCGGACCGGGTTCACGGTCCCGGACGTCGCCGACGGCGTCCGCTCCGCCGCGGTCGCGGCCATCACCGGCTCGGAGTCGTCATGAACAACGTCCCGCCGCAGAGCGGCGCCAGCGGACCGCCGGTGCCCGCCTACCAGCCGCCCGAGGGCTACGCCACCTCGACGCGTCACCCCGTCGTCCACCTCCCGGTGATGCTGAACGGCCTGCACGTCGGCTACCTGTGGGCCGGGACGGACGACCGGTCCGCCGGGTTCGTCCGGCGCAAGGAGACCCTGCGGCAGGCCTACGAGGCCCCGCTCGTCTGGTCGCAGCGGCTGCGCGAGGCCCACGCGGCGGGCCTGCCCGCCCGCGAGGCGATCCGCCAGTGGATCGGCCGCCCCGAGGACCCGCGCGGCGGCGGCGTCCCCGCCGGCGCCCGCGAGGAGGTCGCCGACGGCAAGCAGGACGTGCTCCGCCTCGCCGACCCCGGCGCCGAGCCCTCCCCCTGGGAGTCGGTGCGCCCTGGCGAGTTCCCCGACGGCACCCCGATGGACCGGTCGCAGGGCTGGGGCGGGCTGCACTTCGAACTGCCGCCCGGCTACGACCTGACCACCGACGGCCCCGTCCGCTACCTGCCGGTCGTCAAGGACGACGTCGTCCTCGGCTACCTCTGGCAGGGCGGCACCGCAGCCCTGTTCCTGCCCCGCGCCGACGCGGCAGCCCTCGGCAGCGACGCCATGGGCGCCTGGGTGCAGCGGCTCCGCGACCTCTACGCGCAGCACGTCCCCGCGCCGGAGGTGCTCGCCCGCTGCCGCGCCATGCCCGCCGACCCCGTCGCGGGCGGCGTGCCGGCGGACGCGACCGAGCAGGAGGCACCGAGCCTCCAGCGGCTCCGCGACCTCGCCGACGTCCACGAGCAGTCGCTGCGGCTGGCGAACAACCCGGTCCCGGGCGACCCGGAGATCATGAAGCGCCCCGCCCTGGACCCGGCCGAGCGCGACGTGGTCCTGCGCTACCTTCGCGAGGCCCCGGTCGTGTACGACAGCGGCCGCCTGTTCACCGACGCTTTCGACCCCGCGCGCCCCGCCAACATCCCCGACACCTACCAGACGGACGGCACCTGGGTCTGGCTCGGCGGCGTCCCCCACCACCTGGAGCACCACAACATCCCGCCAGAGCCCGACCTCCTGCGCCACATCCGGGACAACAACGCCCAGCTCCCAGCGGATGACCCGACCACCCGCGAGCGCGCCAAGCAGACCCTCCGCTGGCACCGCATCCTCGTCCCGCCCCCCGCGTAGGACGCGCTAGCCCGCCTTGCTCCGCACAATCTCCTGCGCCGCCCGCCGCAACCCCATCTGAATGACCGCATAGGCGACAAAGGAACAAAGCGCCGCAAGGAAGACGACCACCACGGCGGTCTCCGGCAGGAGCCCGAACGGAGTGCACAGCAGCAAGAGCGCCCCGAGCACGAGAAGCGCATTCCCCGTGCGCACCCGCTCCCGCTGCGGCAACTCTTCATAAGGCACCTTCACGCTGCGGGAAACCGTGTAATTTCCCACGCCTTTGCGAGTACACACTCCCGCGGCAACGCAGGCGAGCCCCAGCAGCCCGTACGCCACGGCCCCGATGATCACAGGCACAATCGAACCTCTCCAGAACCATTCCGCCACCTGGGCCGCCAGAGTATCCCTCGAACCGACATCCTCCGCAGTTTCCGCTCTGCCGAAGAGGGATTTTTCGTCGTCCGATATGTGGCCGCATGGAACCGGTCAAGTCGGCGCTGAAGCACGACGAGCCTGTTAGCAGGCCACCCGCACCGTTTCGCCGACAACCACCGAACCAACCTTTCCAAAGAATCGCCCACGAGGGGCGATACCGCCACTACAGTGGCCGGAATCGTTGACCACCTGTTTCGAGCACGCTCAACACACCGTCGCGGACGACCGGGGAGACCCATGATGTTCAGCGCCAACGACTTCGACATGGACCGTCTCGCCGAGGACGCACGGCACCACATGGCGAAGACAGCGGCGATCACGGACCGGCCGACGGAACTCACCGCTGAATAAGCCGGACGAAGTGAACCCCGCCCTGCTCTTCGCCGAAGTGCAGATCTCGACGTCACGGCGCATCGCTATGGCCGTCCTGCTGCTGGCCCTGGTCGTGATGTTCCTGCTCGGCATCTGCGCCTATCAGGGGCGCTGGCGGTCCTGGCACGGCAACCCGTTCTTCAAGTGGCCGTACTCGCCGCTCGCCTGCACCTGGGGCGCAGGGTCGGTACTGCTGCTCGTGACGGTGACCGGCCTCAGCGCGATCGTGCCGGGCATCCCCGCCATGCTGGTCTTCGCCCTGGCGATCCCGGCCGTCCTCGGCCTGGCGGTGGCCGTCGTGTACGTGCATCCGCCCCGATGGATGCTGCCCGACTGGGTCCGGTGGCGCGAAGGGGACGAGGCGGTCACCGAACGGCCCGCGTGCTTCGAGGTGCACCGGCATTCTAGGGTCAACAAGATCATGCGAGTCGTCACCAACGATGACCGGGTGGACCTTTGACGACCGGGTGGACCTTTGACGCTCCCCGGAGCACCGCCCCCGCTCCGGCGGTGACCTGATACCAGGCAGCCGGTCAGTCGAACGGGTCTTTCCCCGCCTGGCGGACCGTGTTGATCAGTACCAGTACGCCCGCGCCAAGACCGAGGCAGATCGACACCAGCATCACGGTGCCGGTCACCCCGCCCGACCTGTCCAGAGCGAACATGATCAAGAACAGACCCATGAAGAAGTTGGAGACGGCGACGTACTGCAAGCCCTCGAGTTCCGCGCCGCGCCCAGCCCGGAACAGGCAGGTGCCGCAGCAGATCAGGCCGAGCACGATCAGGCCGGCCCCGACCGCCAGTTCCACATTCTTCATGCGCCTTTACTCCGCATGCCGCCATCCGATGAGGGGATCGGTCCGGCGACGACCGGACCGCCATCACAGTCCACACGTCCTGACAAGTGTTCTGACTGTTGCGCGGTACGTACGGTAACAGGGCGCCGAACCCGTGTCATCAAGTATGCGAACAGGGGCGGGTGGGC
>NZ_VCKZ01000775.1 GCF_005889745.1 Actinomadura geliboluensis | reverse complement strand
TGGGGCAGGCTAATCCGCCCAGGGTAAGTCGGGACCTAAGGCGAGGCCGACAGGCGTAGTCGATGGACAACGGGTTGATATTCCCGTACCCGCTGGTATGCGCCAACGCTGAACCCTCTGATGCTAAGACCCCGAATCCTGGTCGAAGCCTTCGGGCTTCTTCTGGGCCTAGCGGTCGACCCGAGGGGGAAGTAGGTGAGTGATGGGGTGACGCAGGAGGGTAGCTCAGCCCGGGCGATGGTTGTCCCGGGGTAAGGCTGTAGGGAGAGAGACAGGCAAATCCGTCTCTCGTTAATCCTGAGAGCTGATGCCGAGCCGTTTTAGGTGAAGTGAGTGATCCCATGCTGTCGAGAAAAGCCTCTAGCGAGTGTACTGGCGGCCCGTACCCTAAACCGACTCAGGTGGTCAGGTAGAGAATACCAAGGCGATCGGGTGAACTGTGGTTAAGGAACTCGGCAAATTGCCCCCGTAACTTTGGGAGAAGGGGGGCCTCGTCCGGTGAGCCGTCTTGCACGGGGAGCTGGGTGGGGTCGCAGAGGCCAGGGGGAAGCGACTGTTTACTAAAAACACAGGTCCGTGCGAAGTCGTAAGACGCTGTATACGGACTGACGCCTGCCCGGTGCCGGAACGTTAAGAGGACCGGTTAGACCAGCAATGGTCGAAGCTGAGAATCTAAGCGCCGGTAAACGGCGGTGGTAACTATAACCATCCTAAGGTAGCGAAATTCCTTGTCGGGTAAGTTCCGACCTGCACGAATGGCGTAACGACTTCCCCGCTGTCTCAACCACAG
>NZ_VCKZ01000774.1 GCF_005889745.1 Actinomadura geliboluensis | reverse complement strand
TGGGGCAGGCTAATCCGCCCAGGGTAAGTCGGGACCTAAGGCGAGGCCGACAGGCGTAGTCGATGGACAACGGGTTGATATTCCCGTACCCGCTGGTATGCGCCAACGCTGAACCCTCTGATGCTAACCACCCGAACCGGGTTGTGGGCCTTCGGGCCTGCTGGCCGGGGAGCGTGGGACCCGAGGGGGTAGTAGGTGAGTGATGGGGTGACGCAGGAGGGTAGCTCAGCCCGGGCGATGGTTGTCCCGGGGTAAGGCTGTAGGGAGAGAGATAGGTAAATCCGTCTCTCACGTATCCTGAGAGCTGATGCCGAGCCGTTTTAGGTGAAGTGAGTGATCCCATGCTGCCGAGAAAAGCCTCTAGCGAGTGTACCGGCGGCCCGTACCCTAAACCGACTCAGGTGGTCAGGTAGAGAATACCAAGGCGATCGGGTGAACTGTGGTTAAGGAACTCGGCAAATTGCCCCCGTAACTTTGGGAGAAGGGGGACCACGCCCGGTGATGGAGTTTTCCTCCGGAGCTGGGTGGGGTCGCAGAGGCCAGGGGGAAGCGACTGTTTACTAAAAACACAGGTCCGTGCGAAGTCGTAAGACGCGGTATACGGACTGACGCCTGCCCGGTGCCGGAACGTTAAGAGGACCGGTTACACCCTTCACGGGTGGACGCTGAGAATCTAAGCGCCGGTAAACGGCGGTGGTAACTATAACCATCCTAAGGTAGCGAAATTCCTTGTCGGGTAAGTTCCGACCTGCACGAATGGCGTAACGACTTCCCCGCTGTCTCAACCACAG
>NZ_VCKZ01000342.1 GCF_005889745.1 Actinomadura geliboluensis | reverse complement strand
CGTCCCGTCCGCGGTCACGATCAGCGGCAGCTCCGGTGAGCCCGCGGCGGCGACGAGCTGCGCGCCCTCCGGGTCGCCGTCCATGAGCCAGTGGTAGGGCACCTGGTGGCGGGCGAGGAAGTCGCGGACCTCGTAGCAGCGGGCCGACCAGCGGTGCCCGACGACCCGCAGCTCCCGGGGCGGGGGCCGCTCGGTCCGCGCCCACGCGTCGAGCTGCTCGTCGATCACCGGGTAGAACTTCTCGTCCGGCGGGTCCCAGGGCTTCAGCAGGTAGTGGTCGAGGTCGACGACGTTGATCGCGCGGATCGCGGCGTCGGTGTCGGCGTAGGCGGTGAGCAGGACGCGCCGGGCGTACGGGTACAGGTCCATGGCGCGTTCGAGGAACTCGACGCCGTTCATCTCGGGCATCCGGTAGTCGGCGACCATGACGGCGGTGTCCTCGCCGCGCAGCCGCAGCTCGCTCAGGGCGTCGAGCGCCTGCCGGCCGGACTCGGCGCGCACGATCCGGTACGACTCGGCGTACCTGCGCCGCAGGTCCCGGGCCACGGCCCGGGACACGCCCGGGTCGTCGTCGACCGTCAGAAGCACTGGCTTGGGCAAACGGGCCCCCTCGTTCCTGTCCATCCCTGGACAGAAGCCTACGTCGCGCCCGGACCCCGGTTCCCGGCGGCCGCCGCGCCATCGGTCATGATCGACGCATGGACCTGCGTGTTGCGCTGATCGGATACGGCACCGGCGGCTCGGTGTTCCACGCGCCGCTGATCTCCTCCGTCCCCGGAATGCGGCTCGCCGCGGTCGTCACCGGCTACCCGGAGCGGCAGCGGGCCGTGCGGGAGCGGTACCCGGAGGCCGAGGTCCTGGACGGCGCGGACCGGCTGTGGGGCACCTCGGGCGACTACGACCTGGTGGTGGTCGCCGCGCCGAACCGGCAGCACGTGCCGCTGGCCCGGACGGCGCTGACCGCCGGCGTCCCGGTCGTGGTGGACAAGCCCGTCGCGGCCTCGGTGGCGGACGCCCGCTCCCTCGCCGCGCTGAGCGCCGTCCGGGGCCTGCCGGTGTTCCCGTTCCACAACCGCCGCTGGGACGGCGACTACGTCACGGCGGCGCGACTGATCGAGTCCGGCGCGCTCGGCGAGGTGGGGCGGTTCGAGTCCCGGTTCGAGCGCTGGCGGCCCGAGGTGAAGGAGAGCTGGAAGGAGAGCACCGACCCCCGCGACGCGGGCGGCATCCTGTTCGACCTCGGCTCCCACCTCGTCGACCAGGCGCTGGCGCTGTTCGGCCGCCCCGCCCGCGTCTACGCCGAGATCGACACCCGCCGCCCCGGCGCCACCGCCCCCGACGACGTGTTCGTGGCGCTGGCCCACCCCGGCGGCGCCCGCTCGCACCTGTGGATGAGCGCGACCGCCGCCCAGCTCGGCCCGCGCTTCCGGGTGCTCGGGAGCCGCGCGTCCTACACGGTCTCCGGCATGGACCCGCAGGAGGAGCAGCTGCGCGCCGGCCTCACCCCGAAGGACCCCGGCTTCGGCATCGCCGACCCCGACGCCTACGGGCTGCTGGGCACACCCGGCGAGACGTCCCCGGAACCCACCGCGCCCGGCGCCTACCAGGAGTTCTACGCGGGCGTCGTCCGCGCCCTGCGCGACGGGGCGGCGCCGCCCGCCACGCTCGCCGACGCGATCACGGGGCTGGAGGTCATCGAGGCCGCCGCCCGCTCAGCCCGCGAAGGGACCGTCGTCGACCTCGACCCTCAGTAGCCCGATCGGGCGCCGGGTCAGAGGACGGAGACGTGGACGTGGTCGTAGTGGTTCTGGGTGACGCTGCCGCGGTCCTCCATCTGGCGCCAGCCGCCGCTGCTGCGCATGTCGTAGATGCGCTGCTTCCAGATGACGTACTTGATGCCGAGGCGGGAGGCGTTGTCGATGACGTACTGCGCGACGCGGTCGCCGTGGGCCTGGGCTGAGGCGCTCGGCATCTTGCCGCCGGTGCTCTCCATGAAGTCGCAGGCGGTGCCGGAGCCGTGGTCCTGCGGGTCGCCGGGGCGGGCGCAGCCGATGGTGGGGAACGGGCCGAACTTGCCGTCGACCTCCAGCAGCACCGTGCGCATCCGCGAGGTCATGGAGTTGCCCACGATCGGCGACTTGCTGCCGCTCACCCCGTCGGGGCGCCCGGCGCCGCCGCCGCTCACGGGGGCCTTGGTCACCTCGGGCTTGTACTTGGCGAGGAGCTTCTTGACCCGGGCGCGCTGGCCCTCCAGGTCGTCGATCTCCTTCTTCACCGTCGCCAGCTTCTTCTTGGCGGCCTCCCGCGACTGCGCCGCCTTGGTGTTGAGGACCTCGAGCTCGGCGATGCGGCGGCCGTTGTTGCGGGTGATGTGCTCGATGACGGCGGCGTCGCGGACGGCGGCGCCGGGCTCGGCCGAGGACACCATCGGGATCACGTCGAGCCGGCCGGTCATGTAGGTGGTGGAGGCGATCCGCGCGACGGCGACGCGGGCCGCGTCGTACTCGCGGCCGGTCTTCTCCGCGTCCGCGCCCGCGCGCTCGGCGGCCTTCTTCGCCTCCTCCAGGGTGACCAGCTCGCCCCGGTACTCCTTCGAGAGCTTCTCCGAGCGCTCCTTGAGCTTGGCGTACTCCTTCTTGAGGTCCTTCGGCTCCTGCGGGAGCCTCGCGGCGGCCCCGGACGCGGGCGGCAGCACCGCCGACACGCCCACCGCGAGCGCGATCGCCGCCAGGCGCTTCGCCGTGCGCCCGCGCGCCGCACGGGCCGTCCTGCCACCGGGATCGAGGGCCGCCACAGATCACTCCTAGATAACAAAGCTCAAGATTGGCGGCACGCTACCACAATCGCCCATTTAGCCTCAGACGCTTCCTCAAAACACACACTGTCACGCGAGAGTCACCGAGACCGGGCACATGGTACGAGACGCCCAGGGGGCGGGACCGCCGTCCGGCGGTCCCGCCCCCTGCCGCACGCCCCGTCACGCGCCCCGTCAGGGGCCGACGAGCTCCTCCCAGCGCGGGACCCGCGGCGGCCACAGCAGCCGGAGCCCGGCCTCGGCGACCGTCCTGTCCGCCTTGCGGTTGTTGCACTTCCCACACGCCAGGACGGTGTTCTCCCACGTGTCGCCGCCGCCGCGGGACTGCGGGCGGACGTGGTCGATCGTGTTCCCGCGCCCGCCGCAGTAGCAGCAGCGGCCCCGGTCGCGCAGGTACACGCCGCGCTTGCTCCACGGCGGCCGCCTGCCGTGCCGCCAGCGCATCGCGACGTACCGGACGAGCCGCAGGACCCGCGGCACCGGGAAGCGGCCGAAGGTCCGGCCCTCCTCCGCCTCCTCGACGACCGCCACCTCGCGCACCAGCATGCGGATGGCGTGCCGCAGGTCCACCCTCTGTAAGGGCTCGTACGACGCGTTCAGGACGAGCACGTTCACCGGGTCACCTCCTTGCCCGTGTGCCGCTCCCCCACCGGGATTCGAACCCGGATCCTCCCGCGCCGAACCCCTCCATTCCCGGATCCGTAGTACGGAGCAGAATGGAGAATGCCGACGGCGCGGCGTTCTTCCGGTGAACTATGGGGAAATGCTTCGGCAATTCCGTGGCCGCCGGGTATTTCCCGGAACGGCCTCCCCAAGAATGCCGAGCGGCGGGCCGCGGCGGCAAGGTGTTTTCGGGCCGGAGCGGCCGGTCAGGGCAGGGCGGCCACCGGGGCCTGGTACTCCAGGGACTCGCGCTCGGTGCGGAATCCCAGCTCCTCGTTGACCGCGATCATGTGCGCATTGTCGCCCGAATTGTCCGTTTCTATCTCGCGCACGTCGGGGCGCTCGGCGGCCAGCCAGGCGAGCATCGCGGCCTTCACCCAGATGCCGATGCGCCGGCCCCGGTGCTCCGGGACGACCGCCGTGTCGTACTGCGCGGCCCGGCCGGCCGAGTCGTGCGGGACGACGACCTCGGTGAACCCCGCGATCGCGCTGCCGTGCAGCGCGGCGACCGTGTACAGCTCGTCGCCGCGCTTGGCGACGACCTCGGCCATCTCCCGGACGCGGTGCGCGTCCCACTGCGTGCCCTCGTACTCGGCGAGGTCGGCCATGGCGTACTTGGCGCGGGCCAGGGCCGCCGCGTGCGCGTCCGGCACCACGCCCCGCCAGCGGGCCAGCCGGTACCCGGCGGGCGCCTCGGCGAGCAGGCGCGCGACGCGCTCCGGGGGGACGTCCGCCAGCCGCAGCACCATGCCGCGCAGGGTGAGCACGCACTCGAAGCCCAGCGACTCCAGGAACGGGACGGCCGGGGTCCCGGCGAGGACCTGCGCGATCACGCTGGCGCGGCCGTCGGCGCGCAGCCCGCCCGCGGCGGCGGCGAGCAGCCGGCCGCCGAGCCCGTGCCGCCGGTGCTCGGGGCGGACCTGGACGTCGATCTCGCCGGGGCGCCCGGCGCCCGGCTCGCCGGGGAGCCGGAGCGCCGCCACCGCGAGCAGCCGGCCGCCGTCCGCCACCGCCCAGAGCCGCTGCCGCGAGCCGGGGTCGGCGCCGAGCAGCCGCCGCGCCGTCGCGTCCGGGTCCGGGGCGGGCTCCCCGGCCGGGTCGGCGGCGTGGACGGCCGCGACCACCTCGTGCCACGCGCGGATCTGCGCGTCGGTCGGAGCATCGAGCGCGATGACGTCCATCCGACTTTTGTACCGGATCCCGGGCCGCCGCGACCGGGACCCCGGACATCCCGTGCCGGGAACCCGGGTCAGCCGTCCCGCGTGAACGCCGCCAGGATGCGGTCGGCGGCCAGCGCCGGGGTGAGCGTCCCGTCGGCGACGTCCCGCTCCAGCCCCGGCACGAGCTCGCGGACGCCGGGGTGCGCGTGCAGCTCGCCGAGCAGCCGGTCGTGGACCATCGCCCACGTCCAGCCGACCTGCTGGCGGCGGCGCCGGGCCTCCAGCTCGCCGGACGCGCGGAGCCGCTCCTGGTGCTCGACGATCAGGCCCCACACCTCGTCCAGCCCGGTGCCCTCGCGGGCGCTGCACGTCAGGACGGGGGTGTCGCGCACCCGCTCGTCGCTGCGCAGCATCCGCAGCGCCCCGGACAGCTCCCGGGCGGCGCGCTTGGCCTCCATCTTGTGCTCGCCGTCGGCCTTGTTGACGGCGATGACGTCGGCCAGCTCCAGGACGCCCTTCTTGATGCCCTGGAGCTGGTCGCCGGTGCGGGCCAGGGTGAGGAACAGGAAGGAGTCGACCATCTCGGCGACGGTCGTCTCCGACTGGCCGACGCCGACCGTCTCGACGAGCACGACGCCGTACCCGGCGGCCTCCATGACGACCATCGCCTCGCGGGTGGCCTTCGCGACGCCGCCGAGCGTGCCGGCCGTCGGCGACGGCCGGATGAAGGCGTCCGGGTCGGCGGCGAGGCGCTGCATGCGGGTCTTGTCGCCGAGGATGCTGCCGCCCGTCCGGGTCGAGGACGGGTCCACGGCGAGGACCGCGACCTTGTGCCCCTCCCCCGTCAGCTTCGTGCCGAGCGCGTCGATGAACGTGGACTTGCCGACCCCGGGCACGCCGGTGATCCCGACGCGGCGGGCGTTCCCCGCGTGCGGGGTCAGCTCGACCAGCAGCCTCTGCGCCAGCTCCCGGTGGTCGGGGCGGGTCGACTCCACGAGCGTGACCGCCCGCGCGATCCACGCCCGCGACCCGTCCCGCACCCCGGCGACGTAGTCGTCGAGCCCCGGCCTCACCGCGCGACGTGCCCCAGCTCGGCGCCCAGCTCGTCCAGCAGGCCGAGCGCCGCGTCCGCGAGCACGGTGCCCGGCGGGAAGATCGCCGCGGCCCCGGCGGCGCGCAGCTCGGCGAAGTCCTGCGGCGGGATGACCCCGCCCACGACGATCATGATGTCGGAGCGGCCGAGCGCGGCCAGCTCCTCGCGCAGCGCGGGCACCAGCGTGAGGTGGCCGGCGGCGAGCGAGTTGACGCCGACGATGTGCACGTCGGCCTCCACCGCCTGCCGGGCGACCTCCGCCGGGGTCTGGAACAGCGGACCCACGTCGACGTCGAAGCCGAGGTCGGCGAACCCCGTCGCGATCACCTTCTGGCCGCGGTCGTGGCCGTCCTGCCCCATCTTGGCGACCAGGATGCGGGGGCGGCGCCCCTCGGCCTCCTCGAACGCGGCCGTCGCGGCGCGCGCCCGCTCGATGCTCGTCACCTCGCCGGCCTCTTCCCGATACACACCCGAGATCGTACGGATCTGCGCCGCGTGCCGCCCGTACGCCCGCTCCAGCGCGTCGGAGATCTCCCCGACGGTGGCCTTGGCGCGGGCCGCGTCGATGGCGAGCGCGAGCAGGTTGTGCTCCAGGCCGTGCGGGCGGGTGCCGCCCTCGGCGGCCTCGGCGACGCGGGTCAGCGCGTCCAGCGCGGACCGGGCGGCGCCCTCGTCGCGCTCCTCCCGCAGCCGGCGCAGCTTGTCGATCTGCTGCGCCCGGACCGCCGCGTTGTCGACCTTGAGGACCTCGATCTCCTGCTCGGCGTCCGGCCGGTACTTGTTGACGCCGATGACCGGCTGCCGCCCGGAGTCGATGCGGGCCTGGGTGCGGGCCGCGGCCTCCTCGATGCGCAGCTTGGGCAGCCCCTCGTCGATGGCCTTGGCCATGCCGCCGGCCTGCTCGACCTCGGTGATGTGCGCCCAGGCTCGGCGGGCGAGGTCGTAGGTGAGCCGCTCGACGTAGGCGCTGCCGCCCCACGGGTCGATGGTGCGGGTCGTCCCGGACTCCTGCTGCAGGAGGAGCTGGGTGTTGCGGGCGATGCGGGCCGAGAAGTCGGTCGGCAGGGCCAGCGCCTCGTCCAGCGCGTTGGTGTGCAGCGACTGGGTGTGGCCCTGCGTGGCGGCCATCGCCTCGATGCAGGTGCGGGCGACGTTGTTGAAGACGTCCTGCGCGGTCAGCGACCAGCCGGACGTCTGGGAGTGCGTCCGCAGCGACAGCGACTTCGGGTTCCGCGGCCCGAACGTCTTCACCAGCCGCGCCCACAGCAGCCGGGCGGCGCGGAGCTTGGCGACCTCCATGAAGAAGTTCATCCCGATCGCCCAGAAGAACGACAGGCGGGGCGCGAACGCGTCGATGTCCAGCCCGGCCTCGCGCCCGGCGCGGATGTACTCGACCCCGTCGGCGAGGGTGTAGGCCAGCTCCAGGTCGGCGGTGGCCCCGGCCTCCTGGATGTGGTAGCCGGAGATCGAGATGGAGTTGTACTTCGGCATCCGCTGCGAGGTGAACGCGAAGATGTCGGAGATGATCCGCATCGACGGCTGCGGCGGGTAGATGTAGGTGTTGCGGACCATGAACTCCTTGAGGATGTCGTTCTGGATGGTCCCCGCCAGCGCCTCCGGCTTCACCCCCTGCTCCTCGGCCGCGGCGATGTAGAGCGCGAGGACGGGCAGCACGGCGCCGTTCATGGTCATCGACACGCTCATCTTGTCCAGCGGGATGCGGTCGAACAGCTGGCGCATGTCGTAGATGGAGTCGATCGCCACCCCGGCCATGCCGACGTCGCCGGCGACGCGCGGGTGGTCGGAGTCGTAGCCGCGGTGGGTGGCGAGGTCGAAGGCGACCGACAGGCCCTTCTGCCCGGCCGCGAGGTTGCGGCGGTAGAAGGCGTTGGACTCCTCGGCGGTGGAGAAGCCGGCGTACTGCCGGATCGTCCACGGCTGGGTGGCGTACATCGCCGGGTAGGGGCCGCGCAGGTACGGCGCGATGCCCGGCAGCGTGTCGAGGAAGTCGACCCCGGCCAGGTCGTCGCCGGTGTAGAGCGGCTTGACGCCGATGCCCTCCGGGGTGTCCCAGGTCTGGGCCTCCGGGTCCCCGCCGGTGGCGTCGGCGACGGCGGCGCGCCACCGCTTGGCGGCCTCGTCGGCGGGGGGCGCGGTCCCGAGGTCGATCTCGGTGAAGTCGGGGATCATTCGTTCACTCCCAGATCGTGGAGGGTGGTCTCCAGGACCCCGATCGCGTCGCATCCGGCGTACACGCGGGCGTCGACCCCCTCGTAGGTTCCCTTACCCGCGAGCCAGACCTTCACCGCGCCCGCGTCGCGCAGGATCCGCGCGGCGTCCCGGGCCCGATCGGCGTAGACCTTGTCGCTGGAGCACAGGCAGGCGACGGCGGCGCCGGACGCGGCGAACTCCTCGGGCGCGCCGGTGACCGTCTCGATCCCGCCCGCCTGGAAGAGGTTGGCGGCGAACGACGCGCGCGCCGTGTGCACGGCGATGGGCCCGAGCGTCGCCAGGAACACCCGGGGCCGGGCGCCGGTGGCCTCGGCGTGGGCGTCGGAGCGGTCGCGGAGGGCCTCGAAGTCCTGCGCGTACGACACCACCGGGAGGCCGCCGCCCGGCTGCGCCGGGGCGGGTTCGCGCTCGGGCAGCGCCTCGGCGAGGTTGGGGAACTCGCTGACGCCGGTGAGCGGCGCCTTGCGGCGGGCGATGTCGGCGCGGCGCCGCTCCCACGTCGCGGCGAGCCGGTCGGCGACGAGCCCGGACTCCAGGGCCGCGGCGAGGCCGCCGGCCTTCTCGATCTCGGTGAACCAGGTCCAGGCGGCCTGGGCGAGGCCCTCGGTGAGGCTCTCGGCGTACCAGGACCCGCCGGCCGGGTCGACGACGCGGGCGAGGCTCGACTCCTCCAGCAGGAGGGTCTGGGTGTTGCGGGCGATGCGGCGGGCGAAGTCGTCGGGCAGCCCGAGGCGGGCGTCGAACGGCAGGACCGTGACGGCGTCGGCGCCGCCGACGCCGGCCGCGAACGCCGCGATGGTGGTGCGGAGCATGTTCACCCACGGGTCGCGGCGGGTCATCATCGCCGCCGAGGTGACCGCGTGGATCCGGGCGGCCGTCCCGTCGGCGGCGCCGCTGACCTCGGCGACCCGCGCCCACAGCCGGCGCATGGCGCGCAGCTTGGCGATCGAGGAGAACTGGTCGGCGTTGACGGCGAGGCGGAACTCCAGCTGCCCGAACGCCTCGTCCACGCTCAGCCCGGCGCCGGTCAGGGCGCGCAGGTAGGCGACGCCGGCCGCGACGGCCGCGCCGAGCTCCTCGGCGTCCGCACCGCCCGCGTCGTGGTACGGGGTGCCGTCCACGGTGATCGCGCGGAGCCTGGGGAACTCGCGTGCGCACCGGACGGCCAGCGCGGCGGCCTCCTCCAGCGAGCCCTGGGCGCCCGTGCGGGCCTGGAGCCCGAGCGGGTCGGCGCCGAGGCTTCCGGACGCGTCGGCCGCGTTCCCCCGCTCGGCGGCCAGGGACAGGAAGGCGCCGGCCGCCTCGGCCGTCGCCGCTCCCGCGTCCAGCACCACGGGCGCGAGGTCGAGCAGCACGCCGCGCAGGGCGTCGGGGAGGGCCGCGACGGGCAGGCCGCCGTCGCCGAGCCGCAGCCAGACCGAGGTGGCGCCGTTCTCCAGGTCGGCGAGGATCGCCTCGCGGGTGGCGGCGGCGTCGGGGTGCGCGTGCCGCTGCCGGACGTCCCAGCCCGCGATGCCCTCGCCGTCGGGCCGCACCTCGCGGACGTACGGGGCCAGGCCGGGGCGTCCCGGCGGGGCGTCGGCCCGGGTGTAGAGCGCCGCGACCGGCACCCCGTCGTACGACTCGCGGGTCAGCAGACCCTCGATCCCGTCAAGGGGGGTGTCGTCGGTCGCCGCGCCGGACTTGCGCAGCACCCCCTTCACCATCTCCCGCCACCGGTCGCGCTCGGCCGGGGGGAAGGCGGCGGCCAGTTCGAGTTCCTCAGGCGGCACCGTCATGGCGGAAATCGTAGGTGAGCGACCGAACGGGGCTCTAAAGCGGGTCCCGCTGACCAGTACCCGGGCCCGCCCCCGGGTCCCCGC
>NZ_VCKZ01000341.1 GCF_005889745.1 Actinomadura geliboluensis | reverse complement strand
GCCTCGTCCCCCGCCCCGCCCGGCTCGATCGCGGGCTTCACCGACGCGCACGCGACGTGGCAGCGGCAGTACGAGCGGCTGTTCAGCACCGTGCCGTCCGCGCGGACCGCCCGCGCCCTGGACGCCGAACTGGCGCGCGAACCGGGGCTGACCACGACGACCGGCGACTGGCACCGCGTCCAGCGGATCGTCCGGCATTTCCGGTCGTACGGACTGAAACCCGAGATCCGGACGTACTACGCGTACCTGTCGATGCCGCAGCGCGTGAAGATCGACATGACCGCGCCCCGGCACCGGGCGCTGCCGGTCAAGGAGAAGAAGCGGCCCTGGCAGGAGTACTACGACCAGGTCATCCCCGGGCACAACGGCTTCTCGCCGTCCGGGGACGTCCGGGGCGAGGTCGTGTACGCCAACTACGGGCGGCCGGAGGACTTCGACCTCCTCGCGAAGAAGGGCGTCTCGGTCAAGGGCAAGATCGTCCTCGTCCGGTACGGGGCGGTGTTCCGCGGGATCAAGCCGCGCGAGGCCGCCAAGCGCGGCGCCAAGGGCGTGCTCATCTACTCCGACCCCGCCGACGACGGCTACGCGAAGGGCGCGGTGTACCCGGACGGGCCGTGGCGCGCCCCGGACGGCATCCAGCGCGGCAGCATCGCGCAGATCCAGCTCGCCGCCGGCGACCCGCAGACCCCCGGCTGGGCCTCGGTGAAGGGGGCGCACCGCGTCCCGCCGTCGCAGGCCCCGATGCTGAAGGGGCTCATCCCGACCGCGCCGATCTCCTACGGCGCCGCCGAGCCGCTGCTGCGCGCGCTCAAGGGCGAGCAGGCCCCGAAGGACTGGCAGGGCGGCCTGCCGTTCCCCTACCGGCTCGGGCCGGGCGGCACGAAGGTCCACCTCGATCTGCGGAACAAGTACCAGGTGCGTCCGCTGTGGGACGTCACCGTGCGCATCCCCGGCAGCGAGCACCCCGAGCAGGAGGTCATCCTCGGCGCGCACCACGACGCGTGGACGTACGGCAGCAGCGACAACCTGTCCGCCACGGAGAACGTGCTCCAGGTGGGGCGCGCTCTGGGCAAGCTCCTCAAGGAGGGCTGGCGGCCCAAGCGCACCGTCGTCCTGGCCACCTGGGACGGTGAGGAGTACGGGCTCTTCGGCTCCACCGAGTACGCGGAGGAGCGGGCGGAGCAGCTCCGCAACGCCGTCGCCTACGTGAACATGGACGGCGCCGCGGGCTCGCACTTCGGCGCGTCGGCGACCCCGGCGCTGGACCAGTCGGTCATCGACGCGTCCAAGGAGGTGTCCTGGCCCGGCACGGACGGGACGCTGCACGAGGCGTGGAAGGCGCAGAACGACGGGAAGACGCCGATCGACCGCATCGGCGGCGGCTCGGACTTCCAGGCGTTCTTCCAGCGGTACGGCGTGCCCGCGATGGACGTCGGCGCCGCGTCGCCGGGCAGCGCCGGGAACTACCACTGCGCGTGCGACGACTACTACTGGATGTCGCACTTCGGCGACCCGACCTGGGAGTACCACGCGGCGATGTCGCGGCTGGCCGGCATCGCGACGCTGCGGCTCGCGAACGCCGACGTCGTCCCGATGGGCTACCGACCGTACGCGGCGGAGACGGTGCGGTACCTGGAGGCGTTCGCCGCCGAGCAGCGCGAGCGGCTCGGGTCCGTCGCCGTGGACGTCTCCCGCGACATCGCGCAGGCCAAGGCGTGGCAGCGCGCCGCCGAGGCGCTGCAGGCGCGCGCGGGCGAGGCGCTCCGCGCGGGCGACGCCACCGCGTTCCGCCGCCTCAACGCCAAGATCATGCAGACCGAGCGGGACCTGCTGACGGCGGCGGGGCTTCCGGGCCGCCCCTGGTACCGGCACCAGATCTACGCGCCGGGCATCGACACCGGGTACGCCACGCAGCGGCTCCCCGCGCTCAACGACGCCCTGTTCGTCGACCGCGACGTCCGCACCGCCAAGGCGTACGAGGCGCGGCTGTACGAGAGCCTGCGCGCCGCCACCCGCACCCTCACGCCCTGAACCGGGCGGGGGTGGTGCCCGCCGACACCTCCAGCACGCCCGTCTCGGTGACCAGCGCGGTCACGAGGCGGGCGGGGGTGACGTCGAACGCGGGGTTGAAGGCGTCCACGCCCTCGGGGGCGGTGCGGGCTCCGCCCCAGGCCAGCACCTCGTCGGCGGGGCGCTCCTCGATCGGGATCCCGGTGCCGTCCGGGAGCGCCGGGTCGACGGTGCTCCACGGGGCGGCGACGACGAGCGGGATCCCCGCCTCCCGGCAGGCGAGCGCCACGCCCACCGAGCCGATCTTGTTGGCGGTGTCGCCGTTGGCGGCGATCCGGTCGGCGCCGATGACGGCGACGTCGACCAGTCCGCGCAGGATCGTGCTCGGCGCGGCCCCGTCCGCCTGGACGACGCACGGGATGCCGGCCCGGTCGAGTTCCCACGCGGTGAGCCGCGCGCCCTGCAGCAGCGGGCGGGTCTCGTCGGCGTAGACCATCTCGACGCGGCCGCGCTCGTGCAGGTTCCGGACCACGCCGAGCGCCGTCCCCCAGCCGGCGGTGGCGAGCGCGCCCGCGTTGCAGTGCGTGAGGACGCGCAGGGGCCGGTCGCCCACCCGGCGCAGGATCCAGTCGGCGCCGAACGCGCCGATCGCGCGGTTGCCGCGCACGTCCTCGTCCAGCAGCGCCTGCGCCTCGGCCGCCACCGCGTCGGCGCCCTTGGCGACGAACGGCAGCACGCGGTCGACCCCCGCCGCGAGGTTGACCGCCGTCGGCCGGGCCTCGCGCACCTCCGCGATCGCGGCGTCGCGGGCGGCGTCGTCCCATCCCTCGCGGGCCGCCTGGAGGACGGCGACGGCGACGCCGAACGCGCCCGCGACGCCCAGCGCGGGCGCGCCGCGCACGACCAGGCGGCGGATCGCGTCCACGAGCGTCCCGACGTCGCGGGCCACGACGTACTCCACCCGCCCGGGCAGGACGGTCTGGTCCAGCAGGCGCAGCCCGTCGCCGGTCCACTCCAGGGTTCGCACGTCGTTCGTCATACCGCCCATGATGCCCGCAAAATACCGCGAACCCCGACGCCACCGGGCTTTCCCCCCTCCGCGACTCCGCTGCGTGACCTGCGATAACTTGACAGAGGTCGAACCTGTGTTCGAAATTGTGCGGGGACGGATGTGAGAGGAGGGCGACGGTGGCGGAGGCCGCGCTGCGGGACCTGTCGGCGGTGCTGGAGACGGCGCGCCCTCCCGCGCGGCACGGCGGCGAGACGGTGCCCGTGCTGCCCGCGCTGCGGCCCGTGCTGCCCGGCGGCGGGCTGCGGCCCGGCTCGGTCGTCGGGCTCGGCGGGTCCGGCGCCGCGTCCCTCGGCCTCGCGCTCGTCGCCGGCGTCTCCCGGCACGGCGGCGCGGACGGCGCCGGCGGCTGGTGCGGCGTCGTCGGCGTCCCCGACTTCGGCGTCCTCGCCGCCGCCGGGATGGGCGCCGCGCCCGAGCGGCTGCTGCTCGCCGACGACCCGGGCGACCGCTGGCCCGACGTGGTCGCCGCGCTGGCCGAGGCCGTCGACCTGGTGCTGCTGCGCCCGCCCGAGCGGCCGGGCGCCGCCGCCGTCCGGCGGCTGTCCGCGCTGGCCCGCAGGCACGGCTGCGTGCTGGCGCTGACCGGCCCGTTCGCCGGCGACTGGGCGGGCGTCCGGCTCCGCCTCCGGCTGGACGAGGCGGCCTGGGAGGGCCTCGGCGACGGCCACGGCCGGCTGACCGGCCGCCGCGTCCGGGTCACCGCCGAAGGCCGCGACGCGCCGGGCGCCGGCCGCAGCGCCCGCCTCTGGCTCCCCGCCCCCGACGGCACGGTCACACCGGACGAGACCGCCCGGCCGCCGCTCGAACTCGTCCCCGGCGCCGTTTCGGCGGGCGCGCGGGTCCACACGCCCCGGCCGCTGCCGCCGCGTTCACCGAGGGCGGCCGGCGGCGCGCAGGAACCGGTGGGCGCCGGCGCGGCCGCGCACGGCCCCGGAGAGGGGGCCGCGTGACGCGGGTGCTGGTGGTGTGGTGCCCCGACTGGCCGCTCACCGCGGTCGGGATCGAGGCGGCCACGGCCGGCGCGGTCGTGGTCCAGGGGCGCGTGGCCGCGTGCTCGGCGGCGGCGCGCGCCGAAGGGGTGCGGCGCGGGCAGCGGCTCCGGGACGCGCAGCGCCGCTGCCCCGAACTGGTCGTCCGCGAGCGCGACACCGACGCCGAGGGGCGGCGGTTCGAGGAGGTCGTGGCCGCCGTCGCGGAGCTGGCGCCGCGCGTGGAGGTGGTGCGGCCGGGGCTGTGCGCGATCGCGGCGCGGGGCCCGGCGCGCTTCTACGGCGGCGAGGAGGCGCTGCGCGTCCTCGTGCAGGACACGGTCGTCGAGGCCGGGCACGACTGCGGCTCCGGCGTCGCGGACGGGCTGTTCGCGGCCGAGCTGGCGGCGCGCGCCGGGGAGGGCGGCGTCGTGGTCCCGGACGGCGGCGCGGCGGCGTTCCTCGCCCCCTACCCGCTGTCGGTGCTGGACCGTCCCGAGCTGGCCGACCTGCTGCGCCGGCTCGGGATCCGGACGCTCGGCGACTTCGCGGCGCTGCCGTCCGGGCACGTCGCGGGCCGGTTCGGGGCCGACGGGGCGCTCGCCCACCGGCTGGCGCGCGGCGAGGAGCCGCGCCCGCTCGCGCCCGCCCACGCCGCGGCCGACCTGTCGGTGCGGGCGGGCTTCGACCCGCCCGCCGAGCGCGCCGAGCAGGTGGTGTTCGCGGCCAAGCGGCTCGCGGGCGACCTGCACGCCGGGCTCGCGGCGGGCGGGCTGGCGTGCGTCCGGCTGGAGGTCGCGGTCGGGTTCGCGGACGGCGACGTGCAGCGGCGGCTGTGGCGGCACGACGGCCTGTCGGCGCTGGCCGTCGCCGAGCGGGTGCGGTGGCAGCTCTCGGCCTGGCAGGGCGCCTCCGCCGACGCCGTGTGGGGCGGCGTGACGTGGGTCGAGCTGGCCCCCGACCAGATCGTCCCGGACGAGGGCCGCCAGGAGTCGCTGTGGGGCCGGACGGCCGTCACCGAGCGGATCACGCGTGCCGCCGACCGCGTCCAGGCGCTGCTCGGCCACCACGGGATCACCCGGCCGGTGCTCGCGGGCGGCCGGGGGCCGGGCGAGCGGGTGGTGCGGGTGCCGGTCGGCGACCTTCCGCCGCAGGGGGCGCCCGGCGGGCCGTGGCCGGGACGCGTGACGGGCCCCGCGCCGGCGGTCGTCCCCGCGGCGCCGCCCTCGGCGGAGCTGGTCGACGCGTCCGGCGGGCCGGTGGTGGTGTCGGCGCGGTGCGAGGTCTCCGCGCCGCCGGCGGCGCTGGTGTTCCGGGGGCAGCGCTCCGCCGTCACCGGGTGGACGGGCCCGTGGCCCGCCGACGAGCACTGGTGGGACCCCGGCGCCGCCCGCCGCCGGGCCAGGTTCCAGGTCACCACCGACGACGGCACCGCGTACCTGCTCGCCGTCGAGGGCGGCCGCTGGCACATCGAGGCCGTCTATGACTAGGCGCCGCACATGACCGGCTGGCACAACCCCCCGATCTCGTGGCGGGAGTTCGAGGAGCGGCTGTCGTGGCGGCCCGGCACGACCGAGCCGCCGGCAGCGGAGATCCCGAGGGCTCCGGAGGTTCCGCGGCGCACCGAGGCGGAGGTGCCCTGGGCGGAGCTGCACGTCCACTCGTCGTTCAGCTTCCTGGACGGCGCCAGCGACCCCGCCTCGCTCGTCGCGGAGGCGGCGCGGCTCGGCGTGGAGGCGATGGCGGTCACCGACCACGACGGCATGTACGGGGCGGTGCAGTTCGCGCAGGCCGCGCAGGACGCCGGGATCGGCACGGTGTTCGGCGCGGAGCTGAGCCTCGGCCTGCCGGGGCCGCAGACCGGGGAGCCCGACCCGGCCGGCCGGCACCTGCTCGTCCTCGCGCGCGGCGCCGCCGGCTACGCGCGGCTCTGCTCGGCGATCACGTCGGCGCAGCTCGCGGGCGGCCGCAAGGGCCGTCCCGTCTACGACCCGGACGCCCTCGCCGGGGCGCACGGCGGCCACTGGGCGGTGCTGACCGGGTGCCGGAAGGGCCCGGTCCCGGCGGCGCTGGAGGCGGGCGGCCCCGGCGCGGCCGAGCGGGAGCTGCGGAACCTGATCGGCATGTTCGGCCGGGAGAACGTGTTCGTCGAGCTGATCGACCACGACCAGCCCGACGACGACCTCCGCAACGACGCGCTGTTCGCGCTGGCGGGCCGCGTCGGCGTGGACGTCGTCGCGTCCAACAACGTGCACTTCGCCGCGCCGGGCGCGGACGCGCGGCTGGCGCAGGCGCTGGCTGCCGTCCGGGCCCGCCGCAGCCTGGACGACATGGCCGGCTGGCTGCCCGCGGCGGGCACCGCGCACCTGCGGTCCGGTGCGGAGATGGCGCGGCGGCTCGCGCGGTTCCCCGGCGTCCGGGAGCGGACGGTCGCGCTGGCCCGCGAGTGCCGGTTCGGCTTCGAGGTGATGGCGCCCCGGCTGCCGGACTGGCCCGTCCCGGACGGGCACACCGAGGCGAGCTGGCTGCGGCACCTGGTGGCGGAGGGCGCGGTCCGGCGGTACGGGCCGCCCGAGCGGGAGCGGCAGCCGGGCGCGTACGCGCAGATCGCCAAGGAGCTGGACGTCATCGAGCAGCTCGGCTTCCCCGGCTACTTCCTGATCGTGCACGACATCGTGGAGTTCTGCCGGAGCAGGGGCATCCTGTGCCAGGGGCGCGGGTCGGCGGCGAACTCGGCGGTCTGCTACGCGCTCGGCATCACGGGCGTGGACGCCGTCCGGCACGGCCTGCTGTTCGAGCGGTTCCTGTCCCCCGGGCGCGACGGCCCGCCCGACATCGACCTCGACATCGAGCACCGCCGCCGCGAGGAGGCCATCCAGTACGTCTACGGCAAGTACGGGCGCGAGTGCACGGCGCAGGTCGCGAACGTCATCAGCTACCGGCCGCGCATGGCGGTGCGGGACGCGGCCCGCGCACTCGGGCACTCCCCCGGCCAGCAGGACGCCTGGTCGAAGGGCATCGACCCGCGCGACCCGGTCGGCTCCGAGAACGACGTCCCGGCGCCGGTGATGGAGCTGGCGGGCCGGATGCTGGCGCTGCCGCGCCACCTCGGCATCCACTCCGGCGGCATGGTCATCGCGGACCGGCCGGTCGGGGAGATCTGCCCCATCGAGTGGGCGGCGATGGAGGGCCGCAGCGTCCTGCAGTGGGACAAGGACGACTGCGCGACGGCCGGGCTCGTGAAGTTCGACCTGCTCGGCCTCGGGATGCTCGCCGCGCTGCACGACTGCTTCGACCTGGTGGAGGAGCACCACGGGCGCCGCTACGACCTGCAGTCCGTCCCCCCGGAGGACCCCCTGGTCTACGACATGCTGTGCGACGCCGACACGGTCGGGGTGTTCCAGGTGGAGTCGCGGGCGCAGATGGCGACGCTGCCGCGGCTGCGGCCCCGGAAGTTCTACGACCTGGTCGTGGAGGTGGCGCTGATCCGGCCGGGGCCGATCCAGGGCGGGTCCGTCCACCCGTACCTGCGGCGCCGGAAGGGCCTGGAGCCGGCCGAGTGCCCGCACCCGCTGATGGAGCCGGCGCTCGGCCGGACGCTCGGCGTGCCGCTGTTCCAGGAGCAGATGATGCAGCTCGCCGTCGACTGCGCCGGCTTCACCCCGGCCGAGTCCGACCAGCTCCGGCAGGCGATGGGCGCCAAGCGCGCCCCCGAACGGGTGGAGCGGCTGCGGCGCCGGCTGCTGGACGGGATGGCCGAGCGCGGCATCCCGTCCGAGATCGCCGAGAGCGTCTACGAGAAGATCCTCGGCTTCACCGGGTTCGGGTTCCCCGAGTCGCACGCGCAGAGCTTCGCGCACCTGGTGTACGCGAGCGCCTGGCTGAAGCGGCACCACCCGGCCGCGTTCACGGCCGCGCTGGTGCGGAACCAGCCGATGGGGTTCTACAGCCCGCAGAGCCTCATCGCCGACGCCAGGCACCACGGGGTCGTGGTCCGGGGCGTGGACGTCAACGCCAGCGCCGTCCACCCGACGCTGGAGGAGCCCGTGGAGGTCGAATCCGACCATCCGCACGCGCCGGGCGAGCCGCAGCCGGCGATCCGGCTCGGCCTGTACGGGGTCCGGAACCTGGGCGAGGACGCGGCGGAGGCCATCGCGGCGGGGCGCCCCTACACGAGCATGGAGGACCTCGCCCGGCGGGTGCCGCTGTCGGCCGGGGCGCTGGAGGCGCTCGCCACGGCGGGCGCCTTCGACGGGCTCGGCCTGTCGCGGCGGGAGGCGCTGTGGGCCGCCGGGGCGCTGGCCGGTTCCGGTCCCGGGCGGCTGGAGGGCGTGACGCCGGGCGCGGCGGCGCCCGCGCTGCCCGCGATGACGCCGATCGAGGAGACCCTCGCCGACCTGTGGGCGACCGGGGTGTCCCGCGTGCACCCGGTCGCGCACGTCCGGGAGGCCCTGGACGAGCTCGGCGCCCTCCCGGCGGCGCGGCTGGCCGGGACGCCCGGCGAGACCAACGTCGTCGTCGCCGGGCTCGTCACCCACCGGCAGCGCCCGCCGACCGCGGGCGGCATCGTGTTCATGACGCTGGAGGACGAGACCGGCATCATCAACGTGGTGTGCCCGCCGCCGGTGTTCGAGCGGTACCGGGGCCTCGCGGTCGACGCGCAGGCGCTGCTGGTCGGCGGGCGGCTGGAGCGCGCCGACGGGGTGGTGAACATCCGCGCGACCCGGCTGCGCCGGCTGCCCGTGCCCGGCCGGGTCAAGGCGCGCAACTTCCACTGAGCCGCGGCCGGCGGCAGGACGCTAGAACCTCGGGCCGCCCTCTGTCATCGTAGGGAAGCGTCGGGGCCGCGTGCCGCCGTGGGGCGGCCGCCAAGACGCGGCTCGCGGGGAAAAGGTGATCTCCATGGACGGGCCGAAGGCGCCCTCCCTGCGCGAGCTGCGGCCGGACGACCCCACCCGGATCGGCCGGTACCGGATCGAGGCCAAGATCGGCGAGGGCGGCATGGGCGCCGTCTACCTCGGCCGCGACGAGGCGGGCCGCGCCGTCGCGGTGAAGGTGGTGCGCGCGGAGCTGGCCGGCGACCGGACGTTCCTCGCCCGCTTCCACGACGAGGCCGCCAACGCGCAGCGGGTCGCCTCGTTCTGCACCGCGCAGGTCCTGGAGCACGGCGAGGACCTCGGCCTCGCCTACCTGGTCACCGAGTACATCGACGGGCCGTCGCTGCTGGAGCACGTCGCCGAGAAGGGCGCGCTGTCGCCGGGGTTGCTGCACGGCGTCGCGGTCGGCGTCGCCGCCGCGCTCGTCGCGATCCACAGCGCGGGGCTGGTGCACCGCGACCTGAAGCCGAGCAACGTGCTGCTGTCCATCTCCGGCCCCCGCGTGATCGACTTCGGCATCGCGCGGGCGCTGGACATGGCGTCCGCCCACACCCGGACCGGGCAGGTCGTCGGCACGCCCGGCTGGATCGCGCCCGAGCAGATCACGACGCAGCAGGTCACCCCGGCGGTGGACGTGTTCGCGTGGGGCTGCCTCGTCGCCTACGCGGCGAGCGGCCGCAACCCGTTCGGGCAGGGCTCGTTCCAGCTCCTCGCGGCCCGCGCCGTGCACGCCGACCCCGAGGTCGGCGACCTGCCGCCGGCGCTCGCCGGGCTCGTCCGGGCGGCGCTGGCCAAGGACCCGGGCGCCCGGCCGACGGCGCGCGACCTGCTGCTCGCGCTGGTCGGCGGCGCCGGCGAGGCCGCGGTGACGACGGAGCTGGGCGAGTCGTGGACGCCCCCGGCCGCCGGGAACCCCGGTGCCACCTCGCGCGACACC
>NZ_VCKZ01000340.1 GCF_005889745.1 Actinomadura geliboluensis | reverse complement strand
CACCGAGATCTACTCTCTCTCCGTCGTCGGCAGCGTCAAAGGTGTATAAGAGACAGGGGGGTGGGGTGGGATGTATTCAAAACTGCATGCAGAAAGGGAGCCGAGAAAAGGGGTCAGCTCCGGTCCGCGAGCAGCCACCCGGCGCCCGGGACGACCGGCTCCAGGCCGAGCTCGCGGAGCGTCCGCCACACGGTGGCGACCGACGCGGTCACCACCGGGATGCCGAACGAGTCCTGGATCCGCTGCACGACCGGCAGCGAGGGCATCTGCACGCACGCGCTGAGCACCAGCGCGTCGGCGCCGGAGGTGTCGATCCGCGCGGCGATGCCGACGAGGTCCGCCGGGTCGAGCCGGCCGACCGCGAGGTTGTCGGAGACCTCCAGGCTGACGGCGTCCTGGACCTCGACGCCCTCCGCCTCGATGTACTCGCAGACCGTCCCGGTCAGCGGCTTCATGTACGGGGTGATGACGGAGACCTTCTTCGCGCCGAGGTGCTGGAGCCCCTCGACCAGCGCGCCCGCCGAGGTCAGCACCGGTGCCCGGCCGGCGACCGCCGACAACCGCTGCCGGCTGACCCGGTGGTAGCCCGGCGAGTGCGCCATGATCGCGACGAGGCAGGCGTAGGCCATCACGTCCACGTCGGCGTCGGCGAGCTGCTCCGCGCACACCAGGGACTGGTCGTCCATCGCGCGGAGCTGCTCGGGATCGACGTGCTGCATCCGCATCCGCGCGGAGTGGAACGTGAACCGCTCCGGCGCGACGGCCTCGCGGGCCCGCAGCATCGCGGGGATCTCGGTCTCCATGGTGGTGTTCGAACTGGGCACGATCATGCCGAAGCGGATCGCGGTCATCGTCAGGTCTTCCTCTCCTCGCGGACGTGCCGCAGGTTGGCGGTGGACAGGTTCAGCTCGCCGCGCACTCCGGGCCGCAGCCAGCGCAGCGTCCCCGGGCGCTCGATCCGGCCGTCCGGCGCGGTGCCGAGCTCGATGCCGAGCCCGCGCGCGGCGAGCGCCAGCGGGCCGAAGACGTGGTCGGGGTCCTGGTCGAGGACGAGCCCGAGCGCGGCGTCGATCAGGTGGAACTCCAGGACCTGCCGGGCGAACTGGGCGTCGCGGTCGCGCATCGCCTCCAGCAGCAGCCGGTCCAGCCGGGTGAAGTCCTCGGGCGCCTCGGGGTGGGAAAGGTAGAGCCGCTGGTGCCGGTAGATCTTCAGGTGCAGCGACTCGGTCAGCTCCGCCCACGCCTTCGGGTACCGGCCGAGCGCGGTCTGGTGGAAGCGGAGGTGCGCCTCCTGGAAGTCGCGGATGCGGCGGCCGTCGCCCTCCATCCGCGCCAGGTCGGCGTCCATCCGCTCCAGGTCGCCGTCGGTGAGCTCGGCGACGATCCCGGCGATCGTCGGCGGCTCCACCAGCAGCCGGAGGCCGTAGTACTGCTCGACGTGCGCGGCGCTGGTCGGCGCGACCTCCATGCCGCGGTTGGCCTCCGCGACCACCAGGCCGTCGGCCTCCAGCCGGTGCAGCGCCTCGCGCAGCGGCGTCCGCGACACCTCCAGCTCGGTGGCGAGCCCGCCCTGCGAGAGGCGGAGCCCCGGCGCGTAGACGCCGTCGATGATCCGCTCGCGCAGGGTGTGGTAGATCGCGTCGACCGTGTTGCCCGGCCTGGACTCGGTCATCGGCGCTCCGTCCCCTCCGCGCCGGGGGTGCCGCCGGCGGCGCCCGGGGCCTGGCCGGCGCCGGGCGCGTCCTCGGAGCCGAGGGCCACCGCGAACAGCTCGGTGAACCGCTCCGGGTCCTGCCGGGCGACGATCTCCAGTTGCATGGCGTCCAGCAGGATGCGGTGGCCGTGCTTCGGGACGAGGATCTCCAGCCGCTCGCCCTGCCGCGTCCACACCTTGCGGACCAGGACGCCGGTGAACTCGTTCCCGATGCCGATGGCCTCTCCCGCGCGGACGACCCCCTCGGGCAGTTCAGGTTCCGCGGTCATGTCCCGTCCCCCTCGATGTGTGCGGCTCGGTCCGGTGCGGCCGGTGCGGCGCAGCCGGTCTGGTTCAGTCGATCTCGATGATCTGTGCGGGGACACCGTAGGCCGCCGGGCGCACCCCGCGCAGCACCGGAAGCGTCTCCCTGCGCCGCGCCACCGCCCCGAGATCGAGCTCCAGGACGCGGGACGCGGCGGGCGCCGTGCCGAGGTCGGCCAGCACCTCGCCCCACGGCCCCGCGGCGAGCGCGTGGCCGTGGGTCGGGAACGCGTCGTCGGCGCCGTCGCCCCCGTGGACCGTCGCCGACGCGACCACGTAGGCGGAGTTCTCCACGGCGCGGGCCCGCAGCAGCAGTTCCCAGTGCGCCTCCCCGGTCCGCCGCGTGAACGCCGACGGGACGAGCAGCACCTCGGCACCGGCCAGCGCCAGCGCCCGGTACAGCTCGGGGAAGCGCACGTCGTAGCAGATCGTCAGCCCGACGGCGGCGCCCGCGACCCGCAGCAGCGCGGGGCGGTCGCCGGCCGTCTCGACGCCGGACGCCTCGAACGAGCGCCCGTCGATCCGCGCGTCGAACAGGTGGATCTTGTCGTAGCCGCCGGCGATCTCGCCGTCCGCGCGGATGGCGAGGGCGGTGTTGCGGACCCCGCCGGACGACCTGCGCTTGAACCCGCCGAGGACGACCGCCGACCCCGCCGCCTTCGCGGCCCGCCGCAGCGCCCCGATCTCCGGGTCGTCGACGGACAGCGCCGCGTCCCGCATCTCGGTGTTGGTGCCGAGCATCAGCCCGTTCTCCGGCAGCAGGACCAGGTCGGCGCCCGCGCACTCGCGGATCATCGCGCAGGCCGTCTCGACGTTGGCCGCGACGTCGCGGGTGGCGTGCCACTGGGTGAGGCCGACGGTGAGCGTCCGGTCAGGCATGGGCGTGCTCCTCGCGGCCGGCCCGCGCGGGACGCTCCGGCAGCGGCAGGTCGACGACCGTCCAGCCGCCGCCGGACGCCTCCATCGGCTCGTACGCGAGCACCTCGGCGGGCACTCCGGGCCCGACCAGCCCGAGCATGATCAGCCAGTTGAGGAACTCGTACTGGCCGTGGTCCAGCAGCGGGTACGGCTCCAGGTTGCCGAGGTCGTTGCCGCGCCCCGCCTGGAGCATCTCCAGGATGTAGGTGTCGAACTCGACGTCCACGCCGCCGAACTTCCCGGGGTCGAGCCAGTGCGAGAGCCCGCCGGTCGCGAGCATCGCCACCCGCTCGCCGCGCGTCTCCAGGACCGTGCGCAGCACCTCCCCGAACGCCCGCGCGCCGAACGGCGAGAACGTCCGCGCCGGCTGCGTGATGATCGGGACGACGGGCAGGCCGGGCCGCGGCAGCACCTGCCGCAGCGGGACGATCAGCCCGTGGTCCAGGTCGACGCGGTCGGCCTCCTCGACCTCCATGCCCTCGGCGCGGACCGCGTCCACGATCGCGCGCGCGAAGGCGGGCGCGCCGGTGAGGGCGAGGTCCAGGTCGGGGCGCTTGAAGAACTCCATCGACCCGGTGTGCGACGCCGCCGTGCCGACGACGAACGCGCCCGTCCGGAAGCTCTGGAAATGGCAGTCGGCCGTCACGAGCAGCACGTCGGGGTCGGCCGCCGCGATCCGCTCGCCGAGCCGCCGGTACGCCCCGGTGAGCCGGGCGACGCCGTCGGCCGGGTCGATCTCGGGGCGGGCCAGCAGGTCGGGGACGTGCGAGCAGCCGCCCGCGAACACCAGGTTCGCCGGCACGTCCGGGTCGGGCGGCGGCGCCGCGTGCTCCACGTGGAAGCGGCTCGCGCTGGTGGAGTCGCCGAGGTCGTCGGCGAACCACCGGCTGACGAGGATCGTGATGCCGTCGACGACGCCGGCGGAGCGGAGCCGGTCGCGCCGCCCGTCGGCGATGACGCCGGCCCATTCGGCGTCCAGCCCCAGCCCGGCGCCGACGCCGGCCGGGTCGGCGCGGAACCGGGCGAGCAGCGCGGTGTCGCGGCCGAGCGCCAGGATCGCCTGCTCCAGGACCTTCGCGGTCACCGCCATCTCATGCCTCCTCGCCCGTCAGCACCCCGTCGCGGACGACCGCGTGCCCGTCGATCTCGACGGTGCAGCCGCGCATCGGGATGTCCAGGTGCGCCGGGGTGTCGCGGCCCGCGAACCGGTTCGGGCCCGTCGACCACATGAAGTTCCCGGCGGTGGAGCGCAGCTCCTGCCCGTACAGCGAGCGCGGCTCGTAGACCTCGAACGCCGACCAGCGGGCGACCGGGTGGACGCCCCAGCCCATGTGGGAGACGGCGTACACGTTCTCGTCGTCCCACGCCTCGAAGTAGTCGCGCAGAACGAACGCGTCGTTCCCGGCGCCCTCGACCTTCGTGATGAAGCCCTTCTCGATCGTCAGCGTCACCGTGTCGCGGACCGCGCGCTGCCACGGGATCAGCACGTCGCCGGGCTGCAGGACGATCGTGCCCGCCGCGGTCAGGTCGTGCGGGAAGCAGGCGACGAAGCCGCTCGGCCAGTGGTCCCAGCGGCCCGGCTCGTCGACGTAGCCCCACTGGTGGGTGATCGGAAGGTCCTCGCCGGAGATGTCGGCGGTGAGGTCGGTGCCGGCGGCGGACGTCACGCGCAGCGTGCTGCCCGCCTTCAGCCGCCGGCCGCCCGCCTCGACGACCGCGCGGAGCCGCTCGTCGCCCATCAGCCGCTCCAGCACGTTCGCGGGCTCGGCGACGAACAGCATCCGCTTGCCGTTGCCGGTGATCCGCGTCCGGACGTCGGAGTGGATCAGGCCCTCCACCGTCACGTCGATGACGAGGTCGCACTCGGCGGCGGCGGCGAGCAGCGCCGCGACCTCCCGGCCGTCGGCCTCGTAGGGCGGCAGCAGCGGGTTGGACAGGCTGGACGCGGTCAGCACCAGCGCGCCCGCGCCGATGTCGCGGGCCGCGGCGACGGCCGCCTCGGCGTAGTCGGTCTTCTTGCCCAGCTCGGAGATCACCGCGACGGTCTCCGACGGCTTCAGCGCGCACAGCCGGTACTGGTCGACGAACAGTTCCCGCAGGGTCTTCGGCATTCCGGTGTCTCTCTTTCTTTCTGGGAGCGGGTTCTCGGGAGGGGCCGGTCAGAGGGTGGAGCGCACCGCGCCGCCGTCCACCGCGAACGCCTCGCCGGTGACGAACCCGGCCGCGGGGGACAGCAGGAAGGCGGCGGCCCGCGCGATCTCCTCCGGCTCGGCCCACCGGCCGAGCGGGATGGCGGACACGACCTTCGCCTGCTCCTCGTCCCCGGTCGTCCCGTTCGCCGCGGACTTCGCGGCGACGATCCGCCGCATCCGGTCGGTGCCGGTCGCGCCGGGCATCAGCTGGTTCACGCGCACGCCGTGCGGCGCCAGCTCCATGGACATCTGCTTGGCCAGCGCCGACAGCAGCGACCGCATGGAGGCCGACAGCACGCCGCCGGGCGCGGGCTGCTTCACCCAGGTGGAGGTGATGAACAGGATCGAGCCGCCGCCCTGCTCGACCATCTGCCGCGCCCCCGCCGAGGCGAGCTGCACGGCGGGCCGGACGAGCTGGTCGTAGGCGAGCGCCCAGTCGTCCTGGACGGTCTCCAGGAACGGCACGATCTTGGGGCCCGGGGTGTTGATTACGAGGAGGTCGAGCCTGCCGTGCGCGGCGACCACGTCGGGGACGAGCCGGTCGACGGCCGCCGCGTCCACCTGGTCCACCGGGTACGGCGTCCGTCCCGGCGCGGCCTGCGGCGCACGGGCGCTGACGGCGACGTCCGCGCCCTCCGCGGCGAGCAGCCCGGCGATCGCCGCGCCGATGCCGCGGCTCGCGGCGGTGACGAGCGCGACCTTGCCGTCCAGTCCGAGGTCCACGGGTCAGTCCTCGATCGTGATGGCGGACTCGGGGCACTGCGCGGCGGCGCGGCGCGCGGCCTCCGGGTCGGCGGGGACGCCGTCGCCGGTGACCGCCGCGTAGCCCCAGTCGTCCAGCTGGAACAGGTCCGGGGCGATCTCCGCGCACGTGCCGTAGCCGCTGCACTTGGTCGCGTCGACGAACACCTTCATGTCAGCTCTCCTCTCGTTCGAGGTCTCGTTCGGTGGCCCGGTCGAAGTCGGCCGGGAACTCGGCGCGGACGGTCCGCGCCCATCCGGCCGCGCCGTCCAGGAACGCGCACGCGCCCCGGCCGGGCAGCGTCTCGCCCCAGCGCCGCAGGTTGTCGCGGTCCCGCCGGTTCGCCGTGCCGTCCTTCAGCGCCGCGAACACGTCGCGGATCGCGGCGGTGCCCTTGGCGCACACGCCGCACTGCCGCGCCGACTCGCGGGCGTACCAGGCGGTGATCTCGGCGGCGACGGCGAGCGGGTCCGTCCCGGCCGGCAGCGCGGTGATCGCGCCGCAGCCCAGCCCGGAGCCGGCCGCGCGCACCGCCTCGTAGGTGCAGGGGGTCGCGGCGTGCGACGGGCCGAGGAGCCCGCCGAACCAGCCGCCCATCACGAACCCGGCGGGCTCACTGGTGAAGCCGCCCGCACGGGCGAACAGCTCCTCGACGGACAGCCCGAACGGGACCTCGTACACGCCGGGCTCCGCGCACGCGCCGGTCAGGGTGACGAGCGTCGTGCCGGGCGACTCCGCCGTGCCGTTCTCGCGGTACGCGGCGGCGCCGTGCCGGGAGATCCACGCGGCGTGCGCGAGCGTCTCCACGTTCGACACGAGCGTCGGGCGGCCGTCCACGCCGGAGTCGCAGACGCGCGGCGGGCGGGCCAGCGGCAGCGCGGGGCCGCCGCCGATCGACCGGCAGGCGGCCGTCTCCTCCCCCGCCACGTACGTCGGCTCGACGACGTGGACCTCCGGGACGGGGCCGCCGACCGCCGGCATCTCGGCGATGGCGGCGCGCACCGCCGTGACCGTATCCGGGTGGGAGAGGTAGACGACGGCGCGGTCCGCGCCGACCGTGCGGGCGGCGAGCAGCAGGCCGTCCAGCACCAGGTGGGGGCGGTTCACCAGCAGCCACCGGTCCTTGTGCGAGCTGGGCTCGCCCTCCTCGCCGTTGGCCACGACCACGCGGGGGCCGGGCCCGTCCGCGACCGCCCGCCACTTGACGTGCGCGGGGAACCCGGCGCCGCCCCGGCCGCGCAGCCCGGCGGCGGCCAGCTCGGCGAGCACGTCGCCGCACGCGGCGGGCGCGTACGTGCCGCGCTCGCGCTCGGCGGCGAGGCCGAGCGGTCCCGGCGTCAGCAGCCGAGGCTCGGTCAGCACCCGGGTCACCATCGGGCCAGCACCTCCTCCACGCCCACGACGTCGCCGTACTTCGCGTCGATGTCCAGCAGGTTCGCCTCGTGCGGGCCGGGCTCGCGGTCGCCGACGCACTCGCGCGGGACGAACACCGCGAGGTCCAGCGCGCAGGCGTCGACGGCGGTCGCCCGGACGCAGCCGGACGTGGTCGCGCCGCAGACGACGAGCGTGTCCACCCGCTCGGCGGCGAGCCGGGCGGCGAGGTCCGTGCCGGCGAACGCGGAGGCCGCCTTCTTGGCGATCACCGGTTCGCGGACGGGCAGCCGCTCGTCCACCTCGACCCACCGCGAACCCTCGGTGAGGGCGCGGAGCGCGGGCATCTTGCGGAGCCAGACGAGGCCGTCGAGGTCCGCGGGCGCGTAGGCGATGGTCGTCAGGAAGACCGGGACGCCCGCCGCCGCGGCGCGCTCCAGCAGGGTGCCGGTGTGCGCCACGACGTCGTCCAGGTCCGAGCCGGGCGGGCACGCGGGGTCGGTGAACCCGGCGATCAGGTCCACCACGACCACCGCCGGGCGGTCGCCCCAGGCCAGCCGGCCGCCGAGGCCGCCGCGCCCGTACCGCTCGCGCGTCGCCGCGATCCAGTCGCTCATTCGAACGTCAGCTTCGGCCAGGTGCCGGGCTCGGCGCGCATCATGTCCGCGTAGAACCGGTACAGGTTGCGCTGGACGCCCTCCTCGTACCGCGTCCAGTACGCGATGCCGGGCCCCGGCCAGTCGGGGACCTCCTTGGCGATCCCGATGCCGGGCATCCCCATCTGGTAGTTCAGCTTGAAGTCGAGCAGGTCCGCCGCCGTGGACCGGCCGGTGCGGCTCACCGTGATCCACGGCTCGGTGTCGTCCATCTCGAAGGCGCCGCCCATGGAGAAGGTGCCGAGGCCCGCCCGGTACGCCCGGTCCTTCTGCTCGGGCGTCATGTTCTTGTAGACGCAGAACCAGTTCCAGATCTCGACCTGGCCGACGCCGTGCGGCTGCCACGTCCGGATCGTCATCACGCCCGTCGGCGGGTGGTTCGCGCCGTCCTCGGTCATGGGCAGCGCGAGGATCGAGAAGTTCGGGAAGACGTTCGCCACCATCACGCGGGAGCGGCGGGCGATGTCGAGCTGGTGCTCGCTGATCCGGGACGTGTCGAACGTCGCGGCGACGTCGTCGGGGAAGCCGAAGAACTTCGGGCCCGGCTCGTCCTCGGACGGCGCCATCGAGAACGACAGCGAGTGCCCCGGCGACGCCTGGATGTGGTACCCCATCATGTTCTCCCGGAAGGGGACGGGGAACGCGCCGATCTCCCACACCGACCGGTGCAGCGTGCCGAGGTGGTAGTCGTCGCCCGCGAAGTTGTCGCTGCCCGACTTCCAGTTCGCGTCGATCACGAACCGCTGCGGCGCGCCGATGATCTCGATGCCGTGCTCGTTCAGCCCGAACAGCAGGTCGAGGTACCAGGCCATGCCGCCGAGGTAGTCCTCCAGCTCCGGCGCCGTCGGGTCGAGCGTCGCGAACACGAGCCCGTGGTAGGAGCGGACGCGGGCGACCTTCGCCAGGCCGTTGCCCTCCTTCGGCATGCCGCCGAACGCGTTCCGCCAGAGCGGGGCGCCGACCAGGTCGCCCTTCGTGTTGTACGTCCACCCGTGGTACGGGCAGCGGAAGTGGGAGGTGTTGCCCGAGTCGGACCGGCACACCTGGACGCCCCGGTGTCGGCAGGCGTCGAACAGCACGTGGATCTCGCCCTGCTCGTCCCGGACGACGATGAAGCTGTCCTCGCCGATCTTGCGCAGGACGTAGTCGCCCTTCGCCTCGATCTCCGACTCGTGCGCCAGGTAGACCCAGCACCGGCCGAAGACCGACCGCAGCTCCCGGTCGTAGATCTCCTGGTCGCCGAAGATGGCGGCCGGGACCTCGCCGCGCCCGACGCCGTCGGCCAGCTCGTCGAGGATCCGCTCGCTCCGTGCCATCGAGTCCCCCTCAGAAGAAGATGGAAAGGTTGTGGGTGCCGATCACGGTGAGGTCCAGCCGGACCTCGCGGCGCAGCAGGCGCAGGGCGCCGTCCTCGCGGCGCAGCACGTCCCTGCGCTCGCCGGACAGCAGCTGCGGCCGCGTCTGCTCCTGCCGGGTGCGGAAGATCAGCAGGTTGCTGCGCACCGCCGCCTCGTCCCCGCCCAGGTCGGTGACCTTGATGTTGGTGACGAAGTGCCGGATCCGGGACGGCGGGTCCTCGGCCCAGGCGTACGCGGTCTCGTTCCGCGCGACCCGGCTCTCCAGCGAGCCGTACGTCTCGTCGAGATGGAACGTTCCCGGCAGGAAGCCGGTCCCGCGCGCCCGCTCGACCGTCTGCCTCAGCGGCACCTGGTAGACGACGTCGCGGCTGACCATGCCCTCCAGCCACTCGCGTTCCCGGTAGTCGTCCAGCAGCTCGGCCTCGACGTCCATCCAGTCGACGACCTCGTTGTAGAGCGCGCTGCCCGCCCGCACTCGCACGCCGGTTCGCACCACGGCGACCTCCCTTCCGAAGGTGCCCACACTTTTGCATACACTTTGTGGATGCGGCAAGGGTCACATGGAACGTCCGGGTAAAAATCCGGCATGACCGGCGCTGACCTGGGTGGAGCGCCGGGTCGGTGGGTGGGGGG
>NZ_VCKZ01000036.1 GCF_005889745.1 Actinomadura geliboluensis | reverse complement strand
GCCCGTGCGCACCCATCATCGCCCTCCGCCCCCCACCCCCGCGAAGATGACACGACCAGGCGGAAACCCGGCCCGGGCCTCGTCCTGCCGCCCGCGATGGGCTTCGAGCACGGGGTCCGGCCCGGAATCGACCGGAATCACGTCTTCGCCCGCGTCGGACTCGGGGTCCCCGTCCTCGATCTCCCGGTAGGTGATCTTCACGCGGCTCTCCCCGGACGATCAGCGACGCCGCTGCCAGGTCGAGACCCAGCCGCATAGCCCCGCACACCTCCCCGCGTTCGCCGCCCCCGGAAGCCACCGAGTGGAACGTTCCAGCCGCGCCGCCGGTTCCCGCTCAGAGCCGGTCTGCCACGCGGTGACGCGTGCTCCACACCGGCGCCTTGGGGCGCTTTCCCGTTCTGAACTCAAGAAGCACCAGGTACCGTGCCGTGGATTCCCAGGCGCCGTCCTCCTGACGCAGCTTCCCCCGCCGAGCGGTGCCTGCGCGGCATGCCCCTAGAGGGGTTCGCTGGTCCAGCTCCAGACGCCTCCTTCATATCGCGGGCGGACGAGTTGCCCGCCGCTGGAGTCGGCGAGCTGGGCGACGGTCTGGATCAGCCGGCGGTGGAAGTCGTCGGGCGGGCGGGCGTCGGACGAGCCCTCCAGCAGGGTCACACTGACCTTGGCGTCGTCGCGCAGCTGCGCGGTCAGCCGTCCGGTCCCGTCCAGCCGGAGCATCACGATCGCATCGGCGCGGACCATGTCATGCCCCCCGCCGGCCTCGATCCAGACCTGGTGCATCGTCCCGCTCACCGGCCCCATCTCCTCGGCTCAGGCTGTCCTTCAGCCCCTTACCACCCACCATAAAGGGCCCGGGATCACGTCGTCACAGGCTGACGCCCCTCCCGCCACGATCGCGCGGCCGCCCGGCCCCTCACCACTCTGCACATTGTCAGGCACTTGGAGTTACCACCGGTGTCGGAGGGCACATAGACGGCTGTGGGGGAACTGAGCGGGCCCGGGGACGCGGTCGACCGCAGCGAAGGCTTCGGCGAGCGGCTGCTGGGCCAGTTGCTGGACCGGGCGCACGAGATGCCGCCGCAGCTCATCGCCCCCCTGGTTGCCGAGGAGATACGCGCGATCGGCGGCCGGGACGTCTCGATCCTGCTGCAGGACTACGCCCAGCTCTGTCTGGTGCCGCTGCCGGGCAGGGGCCTCACCGACGGCGAACCGCTGCCGCTGGAGGGGTCTGCGGCCGGGCGCGCGTTCCTGTCGGAGACCACCGTCGAGCAGCCGCAGGACGACGGAGTGCGGATGTTCCTGCCGCTGCTGGACGGCAGCGACGAGATCGGCGTGATGGCCCTGACCCTCGACGGCGTCGACGACGACGACCGTCGGCTGCTGCGGCGACTCGCGGGCTTGGTCGCCGACATGCTGGTCACCAAGAACAACTACACCGACCAGTTCCTGCGGGCGCGACGACGCAAGCCGATGAGCGTGTCCGCGGAGATCCAGTGGTCGCTGCTGCCCCCACTCACCATGACCACGCCGCAGGTCGCCGTCGCCGGAATCCTGGAACCCGCCTACGACGTCGCCGGCGACAGCCTCGACTACGCCCTCAACGACAACGTCCTGCACCTGGCCATGATCGACGCGATGGGGCACGGCCTCAACGCCGCGGTGCTGGCCACCGTTGCCGTGGGCGCCTACCGGCACGCCAGACGCGCCCAGCCCGGCCTCGCCGAACTGTACGCATTCATGGACACCGCCATCGACGACCAGTTCGGCCCCGACCACTTCGTCACCGCGCAGATGATGCGCCTCGACATCGGCACCGGCCACCTGGAATGGGTCAACGCCGGCCACCCCGCCCCGATGCTGATCCGCGACCACCGCGTCATCGGCGCCCTGGAAGGCCCCGGCACCCTGCCCGTCGGCTTCGGCGGCTCGAAACCCCAGATCAACACCCGGCAACTGCGCCGCGGCGACCGCGTCCTGGCCTACACCGACGGCCTCGTCGAAGAGCACACCACCGGCGGGGCACTGTTCGGCGAGGACCGCCTGATCGCCACCATCGAACGCGTCGGACCCGCCAGCGCGAGCGTCCAGCAGATGGTGCGCGACCTCTCCCACACCCTCATGCGCGAACGAGGCGGGATCACCAGCGACGACGCCACCCTCTTCCTCATCGAATGGCGCGGCGGCACCGCCGACCACCTCACCCGACCACTCTTGTGACCGAAAGATCCCGGGCCGGCCGGGTCGACCGAGCGCCCAGCACGATGTGGTTCCTTGCCCTCGGCCGCGTCAGGAGAGGAAGACGACCGCCGCGATGAGCGCACAGACGAGGGCGACCGCAATGGCCATGCCGCCGACGAGACCCCTCATCAGCCGCAGATATTCGTCCTTCATGGTCATCGGGCAGGCGCTTCCGAGAGCGAATCCGGATCGGGGTAGACGGCGAGTGCGCGGTCGAGCGCGGTGGCGCGGAGCAGCGCGGCGACCTGAGGGCGGAGGGCGACGAGCCGGAGGGTGATGCCGAGTACGGCGGCGCGGCGCCGGATGCCGACCAGTACGGCCAATCCGGCCGCGTCGGCGGACGCCACCTCCCCCAGGTCGAGGATCAGCAGGCGGCCGCTGCGCCGCAACGCGCCGATCAGGTGCTCGCGCAACGCTGGAGCCGCGGCGCCGTCCAGGGCGCCCGACAACGCGACGATGGTGTGGCCGGGGCGCTGGCGGGCGGGCGTCCTCACCTCATCGGGGGCCCGGGCCAAAGCTCGGGCAGGACGCGGGATGGTGATGAGAGCGGTCATGGCGATCTCCGATCGCAGATGGTCCATAGTGCCGGGCGGCCCGGGGCAGCGGGCCGGATCAACGTGCCGCGGACTGTTCTCGGAGCCGCCCGCCCTCGGACTCCCAGGCGCACTCCGAGCCGTCCGGGGGGCCGGCCCGGCGGTTCGCCCGGCCGGGTGGTGAGGCGAGGGCGGCCAGCAGGTCAGGGGTGTGCAGGACGTTGTGAGGGTCGGACGCCAACTCCATCGACGCCTCGGCCTCGTCCCGGGGCGTGGCGGCCGGGACGGTGAACAGGTCCACGCGCCGGCCGTCGGCGTGGATCGCGGTCAGCAGCCCCGAGGGCAGGGAGTCGAACCAGCTCAGCCGCACCACCCGGGTGTCGGCCGGGCCGTCGATGCGCAACCGGCGGGGACGGCTGTCCCAGTCGTCCGCCCGGAGCAGGACGTGAGTGATGGGGCGGTGGTCGTCGATGGGGCCGTGGTCCTGCAGTGCCAGGATCAGGCCCGGCAGTTCCGCGACCGGGTCGGCCGACCGGGGCCACCAGCCGCCGTCCAGCACAGTCCGCGCCGAGCCGGGAGGGGCCGAGGGGCGCAGCAGCAGCCGCGGCGTCGAGGGCGGTGACAAGCTGATCGTGGTGCGGCGTTCGGCGGTGGTCCACATGGCGGGCGCCTTCCTCGGTTTCCGATCGGTGCGGCGGCTGGGGGTGCTCAGCGGAGGCGCTTGCGGGTCAGCGGGCGCAGTTGCGTGAGGCGGGCGGCTCCCAGGATCAGGGTGATCGCGATCCCGGCGGCCATGGCGGCCATGAGCACGATCGCCAGCGGCAGGGCGCCGCTCAGCCCGGCGAACGAGACCCGCACATCGCCGGTGTTGCTCACCACGAGCACCATGAAGAGGACCGAGATGGCCGCGACGGCCCACAGCTCTGACCACACCACGCTGGTGCGGACCGCCGTCACCGTCCGCTGCGCGGGCGTCGGCTCGCGCCGATCGGGGAGGACTCCGGGGTCAGGTGGGTTGAGCCGGGACGCTGAACCGGTCTGCCCAGCGCGCCCGTTGATGTGCGGCCTGTGCGAGATCTGCATGACTCCCCCTCTCAGGGGGCGGCCGGCGTGGCAGATCAACCCTCAGAACAGGATGTCGCCGTTTGCCGGATACTTTTATTCTACTCGACTAATTGCCGATATGCGGAAAACGCAGATAGTTTCCGAGCGCTTCACTCACGCATCGCAACCGGCAGCGCCGGGGGCGAGAAACCCACCTCCCATTTCTGCTGTTTTCCGGTCGAGGCGACGGGCTATCGGCGCGAGTGATGAGTTATGCATGGATTGACTGTGTCCGTCCCCGGGGCGTCGCGCTTCGCTGGACATGGCCGGCCCGCACTGCCCGGGGGAGGTCGGGCCGGACGCGCCAGGGCCGTCTACTCCTCCCCGAGCGGGCGGCCCTGGACGAGCGGACCGTCGAGCCCGGTGTAAGGAGCCATGATGATCCGACTGGCCGACATCCGGGAATGGCGCACCCAGACCGCCCTCGACTCTGGCGGAAACTAGATCGGCACACTGGAGTCCGTTCACGTCGACACCAGCACCGACGAGGCCGCCATGGCCACCGTGCGGATCGGCATGCCCACCCGCCACCGATTGACCTTCGTTCCGCTGGACGGTGCGACCGCCGGGCCCGGCTACGTCCGGGTCGCCTACGACAAGGCGCTGGTCAGGCACTGCCCGACGATCGGCACCGACGACGTCCTGCCGGCCGAGGACGAGGAGGCCGTCTTCCGGCACTACGGGCTGGACTATCGGCCCGGCACCGGCGGCGGACGCCGGATCGCCCGCCGCTGACGCGGCCCGGGGCGCGGGGGGCCCGGAGGTCACTCCGCGTCGTCGCGTCGAGGCGGGTCGAACTCCACGTCGACGTTCTCGAAGCCTTTGTGACGTTCGGTCTCGGCGTAGGAGGTGTAGGCGCGCCGGTCCCCGGCGGTCAGCTCGACGTTGTCGGTGAAGGGCGTCAGCAGGCTGCGGGGCCACAACCGCCGCTCGCGGACGACGTTGATCTCGGCGCTCAGCACGAAGGTGGCCGCGCCCAGATAGATCCACGTCAGCAGGCCGAGGACGATGCCGAACATGCCGTAGGTGGCGCTGGCGCCGGTGAGCATGTGGCCGAGCAGGAACGCGCCGCCCCACTGAATGATCTGCCATACCAGCGCCGCGGTGACCGCTCCTGTCCGGACCTGCGCGATGGTGAGCCGCCGGGCGGTCAGCACCCGGAACGCGACGGTGAACAGCACGACGTTGACGGCGACGGCCACCAGGATCGCCGCCGCCCGCACACCGGCGCCGGCACCGAAGACGCCACCGGATGCGGTCACCGCCGACAGCAGCGTGGTCACCAGGATCACCGCGCCGCCGACCGCCAGCAGCGCCAAGCTGCGCACCCTGGCGGCGATCGGGTTGGGCCGGGAGTTGCGCGGCACTCCCCACATCTTGTTCAAGGCGTTCTGCGTGGCCTGTACGACGCCCAGGCCGCCGTAGAGGCTGCCTACGACACCCGTGGCCAGAGCCAGGATGCTGCCGTGGAAGGAATGGATGTTCGCGCCGATCTGGTCCCCGAGGACCGGGAACTGCGCGAGCGCCGAATCCAGTACGCTTTGCTGCAGCCCCGGGTTGCCCTCCAGCGCGAACCCCAGCGCGGTGACAAGAAGCAGCAGCAGCGGAAACAGCGACACGAACCCGTAATAGGTGATCAATGCCGTGAGATACGCGCCCTGGTCGTCCACGAACTTGTACACCACCGCCAGCGGCAGACCCGCCCAGCGATGCCGCCTCTGATAGGCGTCCATCCGGCAGACCACTCCCACACGGCCCTTCTTCCCCCATCAGCGCGCACCCAACGCCCGACCGCCGGTCCGGTCGAGCGGCCGTCTCCTGTCCCTCACCGGCCTCCCCGAGATCCCGGCGCTGCCGACCGGCGGCATCCGGCGTGATTCCGGCATCGCGGTCACCCCTGTCCCTTCCTCGGCGTGCGCGGACGAGTTCCGGCACGAGCAGGGCTGCCGGTCGACCGCCGTGCGCGAGTACGCGCTTTCTCCGGTCCCGGCGCGGTCCTCCCACCGCCTCCCCTTACCGGCCACGGGCCGGAAAGGTGCGGACACGACCACAGGGTTAGACCGCAACTTGTGGGCGGCCTATGCTGCGTGTGACGGCGGTAGCCGTCTGTCGGGCCGCTCCAGACCCTGGCGGCGTAAATGCGTACGCTCCAGGGAGGGCTGCCATGACGGCATTCGAATCCTCGCCCCCAGCCTCGGTTCCACCGGAAACAAGAGCGATTCCGGACACCGCGGCCGACGACCGCGTCCGAGCCGGGGCGCAGGTCAGTCTCCGGCGGACGGACGTGGAGTGCGGTGCCGGGTCGACCGCGATGCTGCTGGCCCTCGCCGGCGAGATCGACGCCTCCAACAGCGACTGGCTGGCCGTCCGGCTCAGCACCATCATCACCAGCGCGTCCGCCGGCCACGCCGGCACCGCCCCGAGCAGCGGCGTGGTCATCGACCTCACCCGCCTCAGGTTCTGCGACGCCGGCGGCATCACGGCACTGGTCAAGGCCTTCAAGCACGCCCGCGATCAGCGGCTGGCCCTGAGCCTGGCCGGAGCCACAGGGCGGGTCGACCGCGTTCTTCGCATTACCGGCATCGACGACGTCATCGCCCTGCATCCGGAGCCGGCGGACGCGTTGGCAGCCTTGCGCCGACGTGACGACCGGACGGCGCAGCGTCCGGAAGGCGCCCCCGACGGCTGACCTGCCCAGCGCTCCGTCCGTGTGGAGGCATCCGCCGCGGTGGCCGCCGAGCGGGCCTGCGTTCCGCGTGCTCGTCGCCGCCTCGCCGTCACCGTTCCGTGGTCAACCGTTGTCGACGGGGCGGCCGGGATCGTGCTGCGGGTGCAGGAGGCCCGCCACGGCGGGGTCGTCGTCGATGACGGCCTGTGCGAGGTCGGCGAGTTTGCGGTTGGTGTTGCGGGCTTGGGCGCGCAGAGCGGCGAAGGCCTGATCGAGTGAGGTCTGGTGGCGTTCGGCGAGCATGCCCTTGGCCTGCTCGATGATCACACGGCTGTTGAGCGCGATCTGCAGTTGCTGGGACAGCAGTTGATGTTCACGGGCCGCGCGTTCGCCCAGGATGCCGATGGTGGCCACGTCGGCCATCGCCTGCCCCAGCGACTGGACCGTGGTCGCCTCGTCGACGGCCAGGACCGTAGAGGGGGCGGTGAACAGGTTCATCGCGCCGATGATCCGCTCTCGCATCCGCATCGGCAGCGCCACCACCCCGCCGTAACCGGCGTCGAGGGCCGCGGCGCTGAACAGCGGCCACCGGGAGGCCTCGGCGGCCAGGTCGGCGACCCTGACGGGCCGGCCGGTGGCGAAGCAGTCCAGGCAGGGGCCCTGCCGGGACTGGAGCTGGAACAACTCCAGCAGCCGGGTCTGTTCGCTGGAGGCCGCGATCACCTGCAGCTCGTCGGCCTGGTCGGTGAGCAGGATCCCGGCCGCCTCGACCTCCAGCAGTTCCACGCAGCGCTCCGCCAGCCGGTGCAGGAACTCGATGAGATCGAAATCGACCACCAGGGTGTCGGCCAGCTCGACGAACACCTCAGCGAGTCGTTGTTGCTGTGGCATGGCTGCTCAATCCATTTCCTCGGCCCAGTGGCTGGGGGGTTCCTGTCGTGTGACGTCGTCTCTCGTAGACCACAGTGATCACCGTGTCGATCCATCGTGTCGTCAGCCCTCGGGAAGATCGTCGGGGTGGAACCGCAACCGGCGGTCCACCACCTGGCGGGCCAGCCCGGCCAGCGGGACACCGTCGGTGAAGGCGCGGGCGCGCAGCGCCGCGAACGCGTCCTGCAGACCGACGCCCAGCTGCACGGCGACCATCCCGGTCGCCTGGTACACCTCGATCCTGCCCTCACCCGGCCCGCCCAGCGGCCACACCCCCTGATCCGAGGCCGCACCGTCCGGCGAGGTCCGGCCCGCGGTCAGCATCACCGCCACCGCCGTCCGGCACAGCGTCACGGCGTCGGCGACCTGCTCCGCGGTCAGCGGTCCCGGCCTGACCCTGTACATGGTGAGGGTGCCCAGCCGGATCGCCCCCACCTGCAGCGGGAAGGCGAACATCGCCCGTACTCCGGCCGCGGTGGCCACCGGCGCGAACACCGGCCACCGGGAGGCGACGGCCGGCGAGGAGACATCGGCGACCAGCACCTGGCCTCCGGAGGCACCGGCCTCGATGCCGGGACCTTCCCCCAGGGTGAACTGCTGCTCCTCCAAGAGCGCGGCCACCGCGTCGGTGGCGTGCGCCCGCTGCCGCCGGTCCGGCCGGGTCGCCACCGACACCGCCGCCCCGTCCACCTCTACCGCCGCCACGGCCGCCTGGCACACGTGCGCGGGCGACACCGTCTCTCCGTCCGCGCACCCGGCGACCAACGCCCACAACCGGGCCGCCCGCGCCTCGCCCGCCGTCGGTATCGCCGCTCACCGCCCACTGTCCGAAGCGACCGGATGGCCACACCCCGGCCCCAGCGTCCCACAGCCTCCCGAACAACGTCGACGGGCGCCGAACACCGGCAGCCATCGTGGTTCACGCCGGTGACGGCCGACGGCACCCGGGCTTACCGACCCACGGCCGCCCGGCGATCAGCTCTGCCGATAAGCCCTGCTCAGATCGCCTGTGTCGGCATCCCAGGCCACCAGGTTCCACTGGAAGTGACAGGCGTGCCCTCTGGGGAATGCTCGCCCGAATGGAAGAAGACAGTGTGACCACAAGCGCGACCACGGACGCTCCGCCCCCCGGCGGTGCCCCCGCCCGGGGCCGTGGCGAAGCGGTTCCGCGGGGCAGCGACTACGCGCTGCTGTCCCGCGAGGTGAAGCGGGCCGGGCTGCTGACCCGGCGGCCGGGCTACTACACAGTCAAGATCGTCTCAAATCTCGTCCTGCTGGCGGCCGGTTGGGCGGCCTTCGCGCTGATCGGGCCGTCCTGGTGGCAACTGGCGGTGGCGGCGTTCCTGGCAGTCGCCTTCACCCAGACCGCCTTCCTCGGGCATGACGCGGGCCACCAGCAGATATCCGGCTCCAAGCGGGTGAACGAGCTGCTGGGGCGGCTGCACGGCAACCTGCTGGTCGGGCTCAGCTACGGGTGGTGGATCTCCAAGCACAACCGGCATCACGCCCACCCCAATCAGGTCGACCGCGATCCCGACATCGCGACCGGAGCACTCACCTTCACCCGCGAGAGCGCTCGGGCCCGGCACGGCCCCGGCGCCTGGCTGGCCCGGCACCAGGCATGGCTGTTCTTCCCGATGCTGCTGCTGGAAGGGTTCCACCTGCATCTCGCGGGGGCCCGCGCCCTGCTCGGCCGCACGGCCACCGCGCGCGGGCCGGGCAGGGCCCGCTTGGCCGAGGGCGGTCTGCTGCTCGCCCACATCGGCGGATATCTCACCGCCCTGTTCTGGGTACTCCCTCCACTGCAAGCCATAGGCTTCCTCCTCCTCCAGCAGGGCCTGTTCGGCCTGTACCTAGGCTGTTCTTTCGCCCCCAACCACAAGGGCATGCCGATGCTCGGCAGGAACGACAAGACCGACTTCCTGCGCCGGCAGATCCTGACCGCGCGCAACATCCGCGGTGGCCGGATCACCCATTTCGCGCTCGGCGGGCTGAACTACCAGATCGAGCACCACCTGTTCCCGTCCATGCCGCGGCCCAACCTGCGCCGCGCGCAGACGCTGGTGCGCACCTTCAGCGAACGCCACGGCATCGCCTATTGCGAGACCGGTCTCCTCCAGTCCTACGCGCAGGCGCTGCGCCATCTCCATGCCGTCGGCGGGCCGTTGCGTCCCGAACTGGAGTACTGACCCCGCCGGCCAGTCACCGGAACCTTGCGTGACCGGACCCGGTCACTCCATCGACACGCGGTCACGGAATCGGGAAGGGGAATGGAATTGTTAGGCGGGCGTTGGGCGGGGTGGAGGGTGGAGCCGGTCCATAGCAGATCCCGTACTTGGTTCGAACCGACACGGGAAGACCTATCCCACGTCACCCGGAGAGACTGCGAAAAATGGTCGCCGATTTTGAATCTTCCCCAACTCTACAGGTCCAGGATGATCAAGGAATCCACGAGCACATGAGGCGAATGCTTGACCTGGGCTGGCCGACTCCCCAACCGGACACAACTTGCCACGCCTGCGTCAGCGTACGCTACATCGTTGCTTACCAGCGCGTCGGCTGGCTGATTCCAAAGAAGGCAGAACCCAAGAAGCCGAAGCCACCTTCCCGCACTAGCCTACAAAGGCGTTTGAAACAAAAGGAAGCCGAAGCTGAACAGCTGCGGAGCGAGCTGGCACGGCTCGATGCGGAAAGCTCTGAGTCCAGGGAGGCCCCATGACTCGTAGTCCAAGTTGCGCGGACGCTCGATCATACGAGTCGGCCGGCGGGCCTTCCCTGCAGTGGGCTCGGCCTGGCAAGTCGGGAGCCAAAACACCACTATGCCACTACGGCTACGGCAAACCCTCAGCATGACGCGGCAGACATCTTCGTTTAAGGTGTCGGTGGCATGCGCTAACGGTCGTGGTTGCCCCGGCAACACGGCCGCGCACAGTTACGGGATTGGGAAGCGGGCCGGGATCGTTAGTTGGCAGCGGTGGGTGGCGGGGTTGTGCGTGCAGCCATGCGCGCGGTATTCCGTAGGGGGTACACCGTAGACCGGCGTGCGATCGTCGCCGTCGACGATGCTCAGCGCAGTAGGGCGGCCAGTAGGTCGGGGCCTAGCGCTGTCAGTTCAGGCTGGTTGAGGGTGTAGCGGACGTACCGTCCTTGCCGCCGGGCTGTGAGGAGGCCGGCGCGGCGCAGGTCGGCGAGGTGGCGGGACACCTCGGGGGGCGTGAGTTCCCAGGCTTGGGCCAGTTCGCCGGTGGTGTGGGGGCCGCGGGCCAGGGTGCGGAGCAGTCGCAGCCGTACCGGATGCGCTAGTGCGTCCAGCCGTCGCGTGACCGTTTCCAGTGATATCGGCTCCGGTGGGCTCGCCTCCGCCACGGGGTACTGCACCACCGGTCGCCAGCCGGGCGCGTGGACCGCCACCAGGTGCGGGCGGCCGAAGACGCTGGGGAGGAAGGTGACCCCGGTGTCGTGGGCGGTGGTCGCGTTGTCCTGCAGCTTGTCCACGATGATGTGGTCGCCGTCCGGTGCCAGGGTCACGGCGCTGGAGACCGATGCGAGCGCCGCCCCGATGCCCTGGCGCTTCAGCAGGTCGTTCTTCAGGCGCAGGTCGGTAGCCAGTTGCACGGCGACGCTCGTCCAGGCGGCGTCGAAGAATGCCTCGGCGCATTGTTCGAGGGTGTGGCGTACTCGTGCTCGCACGGCGGCCGGGTCCGCGAGCAGCCGCTCCGCGAAAGCCTCTTGGAGCGCGCCGCGGGCCTGGGCTCGGTCCAGGGCCTGTTCGCGGGCCGTCGCGTCGGCGAGCGGCGACGGCCCGGTGAAGTGGACCCGGTTGCTGCCGCAGGTGGTGATGAGCGCGGCGGTCACATAGGTCTCATCGTCGATCCGGTCCACACCGTCCAGATCCTCGGCGAGGGTCGGACGGGGACGGGCGGGGACCAGGAAGTCGGCTCGTGAGGAACGCCAGAGGAACTCCGCCTCCCTGAGCCGCTCGGCCAGCTCCGGCGCCAGCCCGGCCCAGACGTCCCCGGCCCAGCCCGCGTGCTGCGGGTGGTGCCCGGGTTCGGCCAGCACGTGCAGCATCGCGGTCAGCTCGGCCAGCGGGGAGACGGCGAACCGCAGCCGCCCGGACGCCGGGCCGCCGATGTCGATCCTCAACGTCATCCCCCCATCATCGCTGGTCGGACGGCCGGCGCACGCGTCGATTGACGGTGTCCGTCAACCGTCACGGCCTGCCCGGCGGCCGAACGCACCGTGGACGCCATGGCGACCACCACCAAGCTCCAGCCGCGTGCCCTCGTCCGCGCCTCCGGAGGCCCCCGCTATGCCATCGCCCTGGCCGTGGACGCGCTCGGCACCGGCTTGCTGCGGCCCTTCCTGCTGCTCTACGGGGTGACGGTGCTGGAGCTGTCCGCGCCGGCAACTGGCATCGCCATGACGGTCGGCGTCGTGGTGGGTCTGATGTGCATGCCCGCGGTCGGCCGATGGCTGGACAGGGGCGCACGCAGCACGGTCGTGGCAGCGTCGATGCTCGTACGGGTGCTGGGCGTGGCGCTGCTGCTGGCCACTCCGGCGGGCCACGCCTGGTTGTTCGCGACGGCGGCGCTCTTTCTCGGCATCGGCAACCAGGCATGGCCGGCCGCCCATGCGGCTCTCGTGGCAACGGTCGCCCATGGCCGCGAACGCGACGCCGCTCTCGCAGCCGGCCGCGCCCTGCGCAACGCCGGCCTGGGCGTGGGAGCCCTCCTCGCCACCGCATGTCTGGCGGGCGGCACCACCGCGTTGCAGGCGCTGGCTGCCGTCACCGGGCTCGCCTATCTCGCTGCGGCTGCCTTGGCATGGTCGGTCCATGTGCACGCGCGACCGGCCGCCACCCCGGCCGAGGACAGGGGCGAGGCGCCCGCGCCACGGATGCGCGCGCTGCTGGCCGCCAATGTGGTCTACGTCTTCTGCCTCAACGTTCCCGAAATCGCGGTCCCCCTGGTGCTGGTGACGCAGTTGCACGCGTCGCCGGTGTGGGCGGCGGCCATCTTCGTGGCCAACACCGTGCTGGTGGTCACCCTTCAGGTACCGGTCACCGTCCTGCTGTCCCGCCTCCCCCGACGGACCGTGCTGGCTCTCGCCGGCGTGGTGCTCGCCGCGTCCTACCTCGGCTTCCTCGCGGTCACCTCACCGGGACACGGCTGGAGTGCTCCGGCCGTCGCCGCGGTCTCCGTGGTCTGCACCCTCGGCGAGATCATCTACGCCGGCAGTGCCACGGCCCTCGTCACCGCCCTCGTCCCGGCCCATGTCCTGGGACGCGCCCTCGCCCGCTTCCAACTCTCCACGGGCTTCGGCCTCGCCGTCTCCCCGGCGGCCATCTCCGCCCTCGCCTCCCACGGCCCGGCCGCCCTCTGGGGCACCCTCACCGCCGCAACCCTCCTCTCCGCCACCGCAGTCGCCACCGAGAAGGGTGACCGGGAGTAGGCGAGGCGTCAGGGGATTTGGACGTCTTCGATTTCCAGGGTGGTGACGGTGTTGGGGGCGTGGGTCACTGTTAGGCGGCCGTCTTGCAGGTGGGTGTCGGGGGTGCGGGTGTAGTGGTGGGCGGACGTTGGGTCGGTCGTCCATGCGCGGACGGGGTTTGCGTCCTCCGTTAGGGCTCTCAGGTCGTAGGTGACGTTGCGGGGCTTGTTGTCGTTGGCGGTGACCAGGGCCAAGCGGCCGGTGGTGGGGTCGTGGGCTGCGACGGTGTGCGGGTGGTTCGAGTCGAGGATGCGGGCGTTGGGTCTGATGTGCCGGGTGTAGTGGGCTAGGACGTAGTACTTCGGGTTGACGCCGCCGACGCGGCCTTCGAGGGTGCCGTTCGCTCCGCCGGCCGGGTTCGGGGTGGCGTCGTCGTACTCGCCGTCCAGCAGGCCCCAGTCGAGGGCCTCCACCGGCTGCCAGCAGGACCAGGCGCGGATCCGCAGGTGGTGGACGTCGCGGCCGATGCTGAGAGCCATCGTGAGGCCGTCGGGTTCGCCTTCGGAGTACTCCGTCTGCCATACGGGCGTGTCCGCGCCGACGGCTTCGCGGAGGGCGGCGCGGCTGCGGCCGCCGTCGTCGCGCTCGTAGCCGTGGACGTTGACGCGGCCGACGAGGCGCCTGGTGTCCTCGGTGAAGTTCTTCCAGGTGCCCGTGGCCTCCGCGTAGCGGCATTCGTCGGACGCGGCGATCAGCACGTCCGGCAGGTCGCGGGCGTCCAGCGCGCGGCGCAGGTGGGCGAGGACCGCTTCCTGCGCGCCCAGGGTGAAGTGGCAGCCCTCCTGGTTCTGCCGCGCGTGCCAGGACGCGAGGGACGGCTCGTTGAACGCCTCGACCGAGCCGAACCGGATGCCCCATTCGTCGCGGGCGTGCCGGGCGACCGCGGCGATGTAGTCCGCGAACGCCTCCTGGTACGCGAACTCGAGGTTGTCGACGTCGCCGCGCTCGGCGCCGGAGGGGTTCCCGGTCACCGTCATCCACCAGGGCGGGGAGACGGAGAACATCTCGAAGGCGTCGGCGCCGTGGTCGCGGGCCTTGGCGAGCATGCTCCGCTGGTTCGGGTCCGCGTCGGGGTTCCAGGCGTCGCCGTCGCCGAACGTCTCGATCTGCTTGCGGCGGACGATGGCGGGCGACTCGACCATCCCGGTGCCCGTCCAGGTGCAGGCGCCGAGGTTGTAGCGGACGATGTTCAGGCCCAGCCCGGGAAGTTCGACCTCGCCGCCGGTGGTGCCGACGTGCACCGGGTCCAGGCCGAACAGGGCGGCGGCCAGGTCGTCGCGCCGGCCGAGTTCGGTGTTGGCCCACCAGGACAGGCAGGTCCCCCAGCCGTCCCAGATGTACGCCCCTCGCGGTTCGATGACCCGCGTCTCGTCCCCACGCATGTGCACGCTCCCGCTCGTCCGTCCACCTGGGTGTGTTCGGACGAGCCGCAGGCATCCGCCGATTTTCGAGGACTTTGCCGCGCGTTGCCGACCTTGGGCCGATCAGGAGTCGAGCGTCGTGGCGAGCCGCTGAAGGAGGGTGGCGAGTTGCTCCCGTTCCTGCTCGGTGAGGCCAGCGAGCAGGCGGCGCTGGTTGTCCAGGTGGTCGGCGATGAGCTCGTCGGTGAGGGCGATGCCGTCGGGGGTGAGGGTGACGAGGCGTCCGCGCGAGTCGTTCTCGGCGACGGTTCTGCTCACCAGGCCGCGGGTCTCGAGCCGGTCGACCCGCTTGGTGATGGCGCCGGTGGTGACCAGGACGGTGCGGCTGAGCTCGCCCGCCGAGAGGGCGTAGGGCGCGCCGGAGCGGCGCAGTGCCGCGAGGACGTCGAAGTCGCCGTTGCCCAGGTCGGCGGCGGCGAAGAGGGGGCGGAGCCGCTGGTCGGCCTCGTCGGTGAGGCGGAAGAGCCGGCCGACGACCAGCATCGGCGTGGCGTCGAGGTCGGGGCGCTCGCGGTTCCACTGGGCGACCATGGCGGCGGTGGCGTCGGGCTGCATGCGTTGATTATATCTTCCATGGAAGTTATATTAGCTTCCATGGAAGATAATCTGGCGTCGCCGGCGTCCGCGCAGGTCGTCTGCTACTTCGACGCCGCCTGCCCGTTCGCCTGGATCACCTCCCGATGGCTGCTGGAGGTCGAGCGGCTGGAGCCGATCGACCTCGGCTTCCGGATCATGAGCCTGTCGGTGCTCAACGAGCACCGCGACATCGAGCCCTGGTACCGCGAGTTCAACGACCGCGCCTGGGGACCGGCCCGGGTCTGCACAGCCGCCGAGCTTCAGCACGGCACCGGGATCCTGCGCGATCTGTACACGGCGCTCGGCAACCGCATCCACGTGCAGCGCAACAAGGACTACAGCGCGGTCATCGCTGAAGCTCTGGACGAGCTAGGGCTGCCTGCATCTCTGGCCGAAGCCGCCTCTACGGACGAGTTCGACGACGCTCTTCGGGCCAGGCACCAGGCGGCGCAGGACGCCCTAGGCGAGGAGGGCGGCACACCCCTCATCACCCTGGACGGCGCGACCTTCTTCGGGCCCGTCCTGAGCGCCACCCCGAAGGGCAAGGAGGCCGTGCGGCTGTTCCGGTCCCTGAAGACTTTGGCCGAGATGGACGCGTTCGCCGAGTTGAAGCGGGCTCGGGGTGCACTCGACTTCAGCTGAATCCGAGGTGTCCACGCGCCGCCGCCTCTACGCCGCCGCCCTCGTCGGCTCGGTCGGCGACGGCATCTACGTCCCGCTGACGATGCTGTTCGTCCACGCGCTGACGGGATTGTCGCTGACGGCGATCGGCGCCGGGCTGAGCCTCGCCGGGCTGTGCGCGCTGGCGTTCATGCCGGTCGCGGGCGCCCTCATCGACCGGCTCGGCGCCAAGCGCATGGTCATGATCGCGCTGGTGCTGCGCGCGGCGGGCTTCGCCGCCTACCCCTTCGCCGACACCTACCTCTCCTTCCTCGGGGTCGCCGTGGTGGTCGCGGTGGGGATGTGGACGTCCACGCCCAGCCAGCACGCGTTCATCGGCGAGATCGCTCAGGGCGCCGAACGCGACCGGCTGCTCGCCTGGGACCGCAGCCTGCGCAACGGCGGGATGGGCCTGGGCAGCCTGGCGGCGGCCGGTCTGCTGGCGTTCAACGGCAACGGCGGCTTCCTCACCGCCGCGATGGTCCTGGCCGCGCTGTTCCTGCTCGCCGCCGTGCTCGTGGCCCGGATCCCGGCCGTCCGCGGAGGCGCCGGACGGCGGAGGGAGGAACGCCAGGGCTACCGGCAGGTGCTCGCCGACCGGCCCTACCTGCTCATCGCCGCCGCCAACTTCCTGATCGCCTTCGGCTACACGACCCAGGCCATGGCCCTGCCGGTCTTCCTGACCCGCGACGTCGGCCTGCCCGACGCCCTGGCGGGAGGCGTGTTCGCGCTCAACACCGTCCTGGTGGCGGCGCTCGGCGTGCCGATCGCGCGCCTGACGATGCGGGGCAGGCGCACGCGCAGCGCGGCGCTCGGCGCGGCCGTGTTCGGGCTGTCCTTCGCCGCCTTCGCGCTCGTCCCGCAACTGTTCGGGGGCGCGTACGCCATCGCCGCCGTCCTGGCGATCGCGGTGCTCTACACGGCCGGTGAGCTCATCCACTCGGTGCCCGCGCAGGGTCTGTCCGTCCAGGCCGCACCCGACCATCTGCGCGGACGGTACCTGTCGGTCTACCAATCGTCCTGGTCGCTCTGCCGGACGATCGCGCCCCTGCTCCTGGGGTTCCTGCTGGAGGCGGGGCCATGGCAGCTGTGGGCGGTCCTGGCGCTGATGGTGCTGGCGGGCGCGGTCATCTTGCTGTGCGCCGAGCGCGTTCTGCCGCCGCACGCCGTCGGGATGCCCGCCGCGTCCGGCACTCCGGTCGGCCAGGCCACCGAGGAACAGGCCGCCGAGGAGCAGGTCGCCGCGCGGACGTGACGTCGGGCTCATCCGCGCCCGACGTCTTGCATGGGACACAGTGTCTCAGTAAATTCCGCATCAGGGCCGGGCCCGCGACGCCGGCCGCGCCGCGGGCCAGACGGGATCCGCCACGACGAGGAGGTCTCGATGACGCTGTCCACCAACACCGGGTCCACCAACACCGGGTCCGCCAAGACCGGGTCGATCAACTCCGGAACCGATCCGTTCGACCAGGCGTACCGGGACCTGCTGCGGACGCTGTCCGAAGGGTCGGTGCACCGGCGCTTCGACCCCTTCCTCGACATCGACTGGGACGCGCCGGAGTTCGCCCTCGACCCGGACGACCCGCGCTGGGTGCTGTCACCGGAGATCGACCCGCTGGGCGCGACGCGCTGGTACCAGGAGCTGCCGCTGGAGCGGCAGATCGAGATCGGGAAGTGGCGGATGGCCAACTCGATCAAGGTCGGGGCGGCGTTCGAGAGCATCCTGATCCGCGGAATGATGCAGTACATCATGAAGCTGCCCAACGGGTCGGCCGAGTTCCGCTACTGCCTCCACGAGATGACGGAGGAGTGCAACCACATCCAGATGTTCCAGGAGCTCGTCAACCGGATCGGCGTGGACGTGCCCGGGATGCGGCCGTGGTTCCGGCGGCTGTCGCCGCTGATCGGCGTGGCGGGCGGCTACGCGCACGTGGTGCTGTTCATCGGGATCCTGGCGGGCGAGGAGCCCATCGACCACTACCAGAAGGCCCTCATCCGGTCGGGCGAGCGCATCCCGCCGGCGATGCTGCGCACGATGGAGATCCACATCGCCGAGGAGGCGCGGCACATCTCGTTCGCCAACGACTTCCTGCGGGTGCACGTCCCGCGGATGGGCCGGGGCAGCCGGGCGGCGTGCGCGCTGGCGTTCCCCCTCGCGATGCGCTGGCTGGCCGGGGAGATCATGACGCCGCCGCGCTCGTTCGCCAAGCAGTTCGGCATCCCGCGCGAGGTCTACCGGGAGGCGTTCTGGCGCAGCCCGCACTCGCGCGCGATCCTCTCCGGGTACTTCGGCGACATGCGCAAGCTCGCCGACGACCTCGGGCTGATGACGCCGGCCGCCAAGCGGCTGTGGAAGGCGCTGCACATCGACGGGAAGCCGTCGCGGTACCGGGGCGAGCCGCACCGCGAAGCGCGCGGGCTCGCCTGATGCCGCACGTCGTCACGCAGTCGTGCTGCGGCGACGCGTCCTGCGTCTACACCTGCCCGGTCAACTGCATCCACCCGACACCGGACGAGCCGGACTTCGCGACCGCGGAGATGCTCTACATCGACCCGGCCGCGTGCGTCGACTGCGGCGCCTGCGTCTCGGCGTGCCCGGTGGACGCGATCAAGCCGCACACGAAGCTCACCGAGGACGAGCTGGACTTCCTGTCGGTCAACTCCGCGTTCTACGACGCCCCACGGTCCCGGCCCCTGCTCGCGCCGGTGGTGCCGCCGCTGCGGGTCCGTGAGCGGCCCGCCCCGCTGCGGGTCGCCGTCGTCGGCTCCGGACCGGCCGCGATGTACGCGGCCGACGAGGTGCTGACCGTCCCCGGCGCGCGGGTCTCGATGTTCGAGCGGCTCCCGATGCCGTACGGGCTGGCGCGGACGGGCGTCGCGCCCGACCACCGCCGGACGCGGAAGGTCGCCGGGCAGTTCGACGCCATCCGCGCGCAGGACGGCCTCGACCTGCACCTCGGCGTCGAGGTCGGCAGGGACGTGACGCACGACGACCTCCTCGCCCACCACCACGCGGTCGTCTACGCGGTCGGCGCGTCGACGGACCGCCGGCTCGACGTCCCCGGAGCCGGGCTGCCCGGTACGGCGTCCGCCACCGAGTTCGTCGCCTGGTACAACGGCCACCCGGACTTCGCCGACCGGACGTTCGACCTGTCGCACCCCCGCGCCGTGGTGATCGGCAACGGCAACGTCGCGCTGGACGTCGCCCGGATCCTCACCGTCGACCCGGCGATCCTCGCCGGCACCGACATCGCCCCCGCCGCGCTGGACGCGCTGCGCGCCAGCGCGATCGAGGAGGTCGTCGTCGCCGGACGTCGCGGGCCCGCGCAGTCGGCGTTCACCCTTCCCGAATTGATCGGCCTCCGCTCGACGCCCGGCGTCGGCCTCACCGTCCCACCGGACGACCTCGGCCCCGAGGGCACCACCGGTCCCAAGCTCGACGTGCTGCGCGGCCTCGCCGCCGACCCGTCCGCGCCGCGCCGGATCCGGCTGCGGTACCTGCTCTCGCCGCTGCGGATCCTCGGCGGCGACCGCGCCGAGGGCGTCGAGTTCGGGCGCAACGCGCTCACCGGCGACGGCGTCGAGCCGACCGGCCGGACGGAGACCGTGGACGCCGGGCTGGTGCTGACCGCGATCGGCTACCGGGGCGTGCCCGTCCCGGACCTGCCGTTCGACGACGCGACCGGCACGGTGCCGAACGACCGCGGCCGCGTCCTCGACCCGGCGACCGGCCGGGCCGTGCCGGGCACGTTCGTCGCGGGCTGGATCAAGCGCGGCCCGACCGGCTTCATCGGCACGAACAAGTCGTGCGCGCAGGAGACCGTGCGGGCGCTGGTGGACGACTTCAACGCGGGCGTCCTCGCCGATCCGGAGGCCGGCCCCGGCGACCTGGCGGCGCGCCTGGAGCGGGGCCCGGTGCTCACGCCGTGACGCCGCTGACCGCTCCCGCGCCGCTCGCCGCTCCGGCGCCGGTCAGCCGCTCGACGACCGTCCGGAGTTCGGCCGTGGGGTCGATGACGAGGCCCAGCGACCGGGCGGCGCCGTCCAGCATGAACCACGCGTAGGAGGCGAGCTCGGCGACGATCTCTGGGCGGGGCCTGCGCGGGGCGGGCTCGCGCACCCACTGCGTCAGCATGCCCTCGACCATCGTCACGATGGCCAGCGGAAGCGACTCCAGGCCGCCGTCGTCGAGGTCGAACGACGCCAGGAACGCGGCGATGATCTCGTGCGCCCGGGTCGCGATCCGGCCCCGGAGGCTGCTGACCGCGTCGGCGCCCGCGGCGTCGTCGTGGGTCGGCCCCTGCCGCATGAAGTCGTGCAGGCGGGGGTGCTCCGACATCCACCCGGCGACCGTGTCGATGGTCCTGCGGAGGATCTCCTCGACCGAGCCGTGCGAGATGTCGAGCTTGACCGCCAGCGTGCTCGCGAAGTCGTCCACGAGGTAGGACCTGATCCGGCGGTCGAGGTCGTCGCGGTCGGCGAACCGCCGGTACACGACGGACTTCGCGAGCCCGGCCCGCTTCGCGATCTTCTGCACCGGGATGTGGGTGCCGGGCGGGGTCTCCTCGATGAGGTCGACGGCGGCGCGCAGGATCATCAGCTGGCGCGCGGTGTTGTGCTCCTCCCAGCGCGCCTGATACCCGCTCTCCGAACCCGCCATCGGCTCCCTTTCGCACTGGTCGACCGCCCCACCGACTCTACCGACCCCGCCACGTTGCGGGCCCGCCCGGGCGTCAGGGACCGCTGTGGACGAGGGGTGCCCAGAGGGTGGGGTCGGCGCGGTGGCGGGCGCGCATGCCGAGGACGACCTCGCGGAGGACGGGCGCGGCGGCGTCGGCGGCCGGGGTCTCCGGCAGCGCCGCGTAGAAGGCGGTGGCGGCCTCGGCGGCGGCGGTGTCGTCGACGGGCCAGAGGCTGGCCACGACGTGCCGGAACCCGGCGAACTGGAAGGCCGACGCCAGGTGCAGCACCTCGTCGGCGTACCGGACGCCGTGGTCGGCGGTCGAGCAGGCCGACAGGTACGCCAGCTCCGCCTCGGCCGGTCGCAGGCCGGCGATCTCGGGGAGCGTCAGCGTCCGGTCGTGCAGCAGCAGGCCGCCGGCCGCGGGCGAGACGGGGTTCGCGACCGCGTGGCAGGCGAAGTGCGCCCAGGTGGCGTTGCCGATGGCGGTGAGGACGTTCGCGGCGGTGGCGCGCGGGCCCGTCAGCGTCGAACCGCCGAGGAGGGACGCCTCCGCCGCCGCTCCGGGCAGGTCGGCCTGGCCGGGGGTCTGCTCCAGCACGACCGTCAGCGGTTCCCGGCGGGTGGCGGGCGGCCGGTTCCGCGCGTCCCTCAGGGCCCGCAGGGACGGGACGAAGGAGGAGACCATGACGTCGAGGGCACCGGGCCGGCCCGGTTCCTCGGCGGCGTGCAGCGGCAGCAGGCCCAGCGCGCCGGTCGGCAGCCACCAGACGCGGTGCGGTCCCGGGCGGGGCGGTCCGAGGGCGTCCGCGGCGGGGCCGACGGCCGTCCGCCACAGCCAGGCCAGGACGTCGCGGACGGTCCGCCGCCGCACCATCACACGGCTGAGCGTCCCCCCGCCGGACAGCGCCGCGAGCAGGGCGGTGACCTGGTCGGCCACGGCAGCGTCCCGGAGTTCCGGCAGCGGCACGCGGACGGGCGGACGGTCGGCCGTGACGAGGACGGCGTCACCGCCGTCCCGGCCCGCGTTGACCAGGACGACGGTGCCTCCGGCCGCGGCGGCGCGCAGGTCGTCCAGGCGCGGCGCCGCCAGGAAGCGCTCCAGCCCTGGGAGTGCGCGGATGCGGCGCAGCAGCGTGTCGTGGTCGTGCCACCAGCGGCGGCGCTCGTCGGCGCCGAAGCCGGGGGTGGCGAGCCGCTCGCACACCCACTGGAACCGGTCGGCGAGCCGGGCGTCGCGGTCGCGGAGGTCGGCCGCCCCCGCCCGGGTGCCGGCCTGCGCGGCCAGCAGCACGCCCCGGCCCAGCTCGGCGAACTCGACGGCGCCCGCCGGGTCGCCGCGGTCGCAGTGGGCGGCGACGCCCGCGGCGACCAGGCCCGCGTGCGCACCGATCCGGTGCTGCTGGTCGGCCCATCCGGCCTCGCGCGGCGCGACGGACGGCAGCAGCGCGGCGGCGGCGTCCAGCAGCTCCGCCGCCTGGCGGCCGGCTCCGGCGGCCCGGGCGAGCAGGCCCGCCGCGTGCCGGGCCGCGACCCGGTCGGCGGGGGACGCGGTCGGCTGCTTGTCGTCCAGCCCGGCGAGGGCGTGGATCCGGTCCGGGGGCGGCGCGCCGCCGCCGCGCTCCACCCTGGCCTGGTAGGCGCGGCACAGCCCGGCCGCCGCCCGCGGCCGGTCGGGGTGGTCTCGCGGCAGGCCGTTCCAGGCGCGTTCGGCGAGGTCGACGGCGGCGGTGAGGTCGCCGGGGGAACCGCCGGCGCGGTGCCGGGCCAGCCGCGCCGCCGCCAGGTCGGCCCACCGGCGCGGGAGGTCGGCATCGTCGGCGGGCGTCCGGGCGACGGCCCGGCCGCCGAGGATGATCGCCCGGTCGAGGTCGGCGGAGTCGCCGGTGGCCTGGTGGCGCGTCCAGTACGCGGCGGCGAGGCGGGCGAGCCGGCCGGCCAGCGCGGCATCGTCGGCGGCCGTGGCGCCGACCGCCCGCCGACCGAGTTCGATCGCGCGGTGGAGGTCGGCGTCGGAGGCGACGGTGCCGGACCGGAGCCGGTACGCCTCGCCGAGCATCGACCACCGCGCCGGAAGGCTCCCGGGCGATGCCAGGCTCTCCTCCCCCGCCTCGACCGCCCGCGCGAGGTCGGTGAGCACGCCGGTCCGCGTGTACCGGGTCAGGTGGACGGCGGCGAGGTGCGCGGCGGCCGGGCCGCGCGCCGGATGCCCGGACGGGACGGCGGCCAGCGCCCAGCCCGCGACCGTGGCGGCGCGGTTCAGGTCGTCGAGCGAACCGGTCGCGATCGAGCGCCGGTGCAGCGCGTCGGCGAGGCTGCGCAGGACGACGGGGCGGCGCCGGTCGTCCTCGGGGAGCGTGTCGAGGGCGTCCCCGGCGAGGACGACGGCCCGGTCGAGTTCGTCCGGGTCGCCGGTGCGGCGCTGCCTGCGGAGCACGGCGGTGGCGGCCTCCGCCAGGTGGACGCCCCGGTCGGGGTCGTCCTCGGGCGCGGACGCGGCGACCTGTTCGGCCAGGTCGGCGGCCCGGTCCAGGTCGGCGCGCGACCCGGTCCGCTCGTGTCTGCGCAGCAGCACCGCGCTCAGTTCGGAGCGCCATGCCGGACGGGCGTCCTCTCCGGCGGCGGTGAGGGCGCTCTCGCAGAGGCGCACGGCGGTGTTGAGGTGCCCGGGGTCGTCGCTGTGCTCGAACAGGAGCCGGTGGGCGGTGCCGAGATCGGCGAGGACGTGCGGCCCGCCGCCGTCGTGCGCGACGCGTTCGAGCAGGCGGATGCCGCGCCGGAGGTCTTCGGGGTCTCCGCGCAGCTTGTACCGGCATCGGTAGGCGGCCGCGAGGGCCTCCCAGGCCGCCGCCGTTTCGGGGTGGCCCGCTACGGCCTTCTCTCCGGCGGTGACGGCCTGGTCCAGGTCGTCCGGTGAGCCGTCCCGCTCATGGCGGAGGCGGAGAGCCGTGCAGAGCGCCGCCTGCCGCGAGACGTCGGCGGGCCTGCGGGCCGCTGCCGGGGTCATGAGGGCGATCGCGGCATCGAGCAACGCAGGATCCCGCGCGGGAGACCGCAGCATGGCGTGCGCCGCGGCCGCCTGGGTCTCGTCGTCGGACGCCCGGCCGAGCAGCGGCCGCATCGGCGGCGGGACCCGGCGGCGGTCGGCGGCGACGGGCGCGAGCGCGACCACGGCCCGCGCGAGATCGACGTCCCCCGCCGCTCCCTCGCGAAGGCTGTGCCGCTCGTAGTGCAGCCGCGCCAGCAGCACGCTCGCCCGCGCGTACGCGTCGATCAGCACCGGCGACGCCGTCGCGGTGTCGACGGCCCGGACGTTCCGCCACAGCCCCTCGGCGTACTCGCCGGCCTCCGCCCCCAGCGGCAGCGTCCGGTCGCCGATCGCCTCGTACTCCGCCAAGAGGTCCGCGAGCTTGGCGGACAGGTCGTCCAACGGCATCGGGGAAGCCCGCCCGCTACCAGTGCAGGTTCAGCAGCAGGGCGCGGGCCGGGCTGTCGCGTTCGCGGGCCGCCGCCAGCACCAGCCCTTCGCCGGGACGCCCCACCAGCTCGACCGGCTGGTACAGGCCGCTCGCGCCGTGGTCGAGCCGGACCAGCTCCGCGCCCGACTCGACCTCCCACGCCAGCGTCAGCGGCCCGCTCGTCGCGGCGGCCACGACCCGCAGGTCCGGCAGGACGCCGAGGGCGACGTCGGCGGAACCGGCCGCGTCGAAGGAGAAGGTGCGCAGAAGTTCGCCGGTGAGGCCGTCCCAGACGTGCACCGCCGATCCGGACGCGGCCGCGACCCGGAAGGAGCCGTCGTCCAGCGTGGCGAGCGCCACCTTCGGCATGGCCGCCATCGCCCGCGACTCCAGCGCGAACTCGTGCGTCTTCGCGCCCGTGTCGACGTCCCAGACGTGGACGGTCGAGCGCTCCGAGTCGTCCGACGCGGCGGCGACGCAGGTGTGCCCGTCCGCCAGCACCGCCGCCGCGACCGACCAGACGATCTCGACGCCGGGCGGCCCGACCGTGAAGCAGGCCCGCTCGCGGACGTACTCGACCGACCAGACCCGGACCGTCCCGTCGTCGCTCCCGGAGACCAGCGAGGGGACCTGGCCCGGCGGGCACGCCCACGCCACCGCGTTGACCGCGCCCTCGTGGTCGTCGATCTCCTGGAGGGCGGTGCCGTCCAGCGCCGACCAGACCCGGACGAGTTGGTCCTTCCCGGCCGTCGCCAGGACGGTCGTCCCGTCGCCGGTCACGGCCAGCGCGACGTCCAGCACCCACTTGGTGTGGCCGGCGAACGTGCGCGCCGCCGCGCCGTCGCGGAGGTTCCACAGGCGGGCCGCGTCGTCGTGCGCGGACGCGAGCACGGTCCGGCCGTCGGGCAGGGCGGCGAGGGCCAGCGCGTTCGGGCTCGGCCCGCCGCCGGCGGTGTCCGGCCAGGCGGGCGGCGTGATGTCGCGGACGTCCACCCGCGAAGGCGCCCAGGCACGCGGCCTCCCCGTGGCGGCGCGGACCGGGCCGGACGGCGTCAGCCCGTCCGGCGCCGGTGGCCCGTCCGGTGTCAGCGCCCACTCGGACCGGGGCCTGCCGTAGACGTACCGCCACTCGTCGGCGTCGACACTGGCGATCACCGACCCGTCCGGGAGGGCGCTGAGGCCCGCGGGCATCTCGGGACGGCCCTTGATCGGCGCCTCGAAGCCGACGTCGTCGAGGTCGGTGTCGCGGTACGGGAGTTCGGGGTCCTCATTGGCCCGGACGACCTCCACGTACCTCCGGACGGCGGTCTCCTCGTCCGGATAGTCGACGACCCGGTATTCGCTGCCCGGATCCATGTTCTCGATGACGGCGAACCGGCGCGCGCCGTCCTTGGGATCGTCGTACCGCGCCACCTCGATCGAGCCTCCGAGAAGCGCGTGCGTCTCCGTCCGGCGCAGCGTCGTCCCGGCGTCGACCGCGGAGTGGAGTTCGTCCCAGAGGTCGTCCTTTAGTTCGCCCCAGCATTCGTACAGGCAGGAGCCGCCGGTGTCGTAAAGGACGCGGGAACCGTCGGCGCCGCATACCCGGCGGAACGGCTCGGCGTCGACCGGAGTCGGCTCCCAGCGCCCCTTATGCCGCCGCATTTGCGCCTGGACCGCCTGCCACGCCGCGCCCTTATCCGGAAACGCGCGGACGCCGAAGCCCTGGTGACGCACATACCAGTCGCCAGAACCGAGTTCACCGACCTGGATATGGACGGGCCCCTCAATCGGATCGTGGTCGCGCAGAACCCACTGCATCACCGGGGAATGACCATCGTCCAATGCGAAGTTCCAGAACCTGGTGCCGGGCACGCGGCGATCCTAACCACGGGCACCTCCGTTGTACGCGATGCCGGGAAAGATGCCGGGAAACGGCCACCGGCCGCCCCGGCGCGGATAGCGTTCTCGCCCGTGGAACAACGGAACAACGACGAATCCGCCGAACGGCGGGCGCTCGGCGCGCTCTGCGACGACCTCCCGGCGCTGCGGGAGCAGTGCGCGGACGGGCCCGAGCGGCTGCTGCTGTCCCGCGTCGAGGCCGCGGCCCGCGCCCGCCGCCCCGTCCGCGCGCTGCTCGCCGAACTCGTCGGCGGCGACCCGGGCGGCCCGGGGCGCGGGCCCGCCGCCGGCCTCCCCGGCGCCGGCCCCGGGCGGGCCGACGAGGAGACATTCGGCTGCCCCGACGGGGCCTGCGACCGGATCGCCGACGGAGTGCCCGCCGGCCCGTTCCCGCGCTGCCGCGTCACCGGCCTCCCGATGGCCCCGCGGTGACGGCGTGAACGCCTTCTTCACCGAGCTCGCCAAGAAGCTCGCCGAACGCTGGGTGGGGCTGCTCGCCGTCCCCGGCCTGCTGTTCGTCGGCGTCGCCTGGGCCGGGTCCCGGCTCGGCTGGGCGCACGCCCTCGACCTGGCCATGCTCCGCGCCCAGGTCACCGCCCTCGGGACGGAGCAGGGCAAGCTCACCGTATCGGCGCAGATCCTCACGGCCGTCTGGCTGCTGCTGGCCTCGTGCGGTATCGGCCTCGTCGTCCAGGCGCTCACCGCGCCCGTCCGCGCGCTGTGGCTCGGCCAGTGGCCGCGCGGCCTGCACGGGCTACGCGACCGGCTCACCCGGGCACGGTCGGAACGCTGGAACGCGCACGTCGAAACGCGCCACGCCCTGCAGCGCGCGCACCCCGCCGCCGAGCGGACACCGGCGCAGCAGGCCGCCATCGACGCCGCCGCCGACCGCGCCAACCGGATCGCCCTCGCGCCACCGGCGCGCCCCACCTGGATGGGCGACCGGGTCGCCGCCGTCGAGCAGGTCGCGCTGAACCGCTACTCCCTCGATCTGGCGTTCGCCTGGCCGCGGCTGTGGCTCGTCCTGCCCGACCCGGTCCGCGCCGACATCTCCGCCGCGCACGGCCAGTTCGCCGCGACCGTCGTCACGTTCGCCTGGGCGATCCCGTACGCGGTGCTGACCGTGTGGTGGTGGCCGGCCGCGGTCGTCGCGCTCGCCGTCGCCCTCACCGGGTGGACGCGCGCCCGCTCCGCGCTGGCCGAACTCACCGACCTCACCGAAGCGGCGCTCGACCTGCACGGACGCACCCTCGCCACCTCCCTCGGGACGTCGCCGCCCGAGAGCACGGGCCCCCTCTCGCAGGACGAGGGCCGGGCCATCACCCGCCAGACCCGCAAGGGACGCTGACCCGCCGAGCCGAGGACGACGGGTGCGATAACAGCTGATCTGTTCGCACGTTCATCACGTCTATCACTGCGATGTTCGCAAAACAAGACGTTATATTTTCCACGGCGCCGACCTATGATCAACCTCGGTCAGCCGGCACCGCCCGTCCGCCGCCGCGGCGGAGGGCCGCCTCGCTCTGCCCCCGAGCACAGGAGGTCCACATGTCTCCGCACGTCAACCCGTTCTCACGGCGCAAGTTCCTCGGCTGGAGCGGGGCCGGCGCGGCCACCGTGCTGCTCGGCACCGGCGCGCTCGGCGCGTCCGCCGCGCACGCCTACACGTTGCGTAAATCTGGTCTCTTCACACTCGGCATCGCATCGGGCGACCCGTCCCCGGACGGCTTCGTGCTCTGGACCCGGCTGGCGCCCGACCCGTTCGCCGCCGACGGCAGGGCCGGGATGCCCGACCGCCGCATCAAGGTCGAGTACGAGGTGGCGCACGACGAGGGGTTCCGCCGGATCGTCCGGCGCGGCGAGGCCGTGGCGACGCCCGAACTCGGCCACTCGGTGCACCCGGAGATCTCCGGGCTCGCACCCGGCCGCGAGTACTTCTACCGCTTCCGCGCCGCCGGGGAGATCTCGCCCGTCGGCCGCACCCGCACCATGCCCGCCGCCAGGTCGCTCCCGCGCGAGCTCTCGTTCGGCGTCGCGTCCTGCCAGGCGTGGCAGGACGGCTACTTCACGGCCTTCGACCACATGGCCGACGAGGACTTCGACCTGATCGTCCACCTCGGCGACTACATCTACGAGTACGAGCTCACGAACAACAACCGGCGCGGGGTGACCGTCCCGCCCCAGTTCGGCACGGAGACCTTCGACCTCGCCCGGTACCGCCTCCAGTACTCGCTCTACAAGGCCGAGGAGCCGCTGCAGCGGGCGCACGCGCAGTGCCCGTGGATCCACACCCTCGACGACCACGAGGTGGTGAACGACTGGGCCGACGACACCGTCCTCATGGGCCGCAACCCCAACCCCGACCCGGCCGAGTTCGCCGCCCGCAAGGCCGCCGCCTTCCAGGCGTTCTACGAGAACCTGCCGCTGCGCCGCGCCCAGATGCCGGCGGGCCCGGACATCAGGCTGCACCGCCGCATCTCCTACGGCCGGCTCGCCGACCTCACCATGATCGACACGCGCGGCCACCGCGACATCCAGGCGTGCTCCTACGGCAACGGGACGGGTCGCACCTCGTCCTGCGACGAGCGCTTCGACGCCGCCCGCACCATCCTCGGGGACGAGCAGCGCCGCTGGCTGCTGGACGGCCTCGCCCGGTCGCGGGCCCGCTGGCAGATCCTCGGCAACCAGGTCCCGATGGGCGAGACCGACTGGGACGCGGGCCCCGGCAAGGACGTGTGGGTCGACCCGTGGGACGGCTACGTCGCCGACCGCAACAAGGTGCTCGCCGCCGCGCACGAGCACGGCGTCCGGAACCTGGTCGTGCTCAGCGGCGACCGCCACCAGAACTACGCCGTCGACCTCAAGCGCGACTTCGACGAGCCCGGTTCGCCGACCGTCGCGACCGAGTTCGTCACGACGTCCGTCACCTCCGGCGGCGACGGCGCCGACATGGACGACCTCGGCCGCAGGTTCCTCGCCGCGAACCCGCACATGCGCTTCTTCAACGCCCAGCGCGGCTACATCAGGGTGAACGTCGACCGCGACGCCTGGCGCAGCGACTTCCGCGTCCTGCCCTACGTCACCAGGCCGGGCGCCCCCGTCTCCACCCGGGCGTCCTTCGTCGTCGAAGACCGGAAGCCCGGAGTCCAGCCGGCCTGACCGCGTCCAGCCGCCGGACCCGGGTCAGGGGACGGCGGGGCGGGTGCGGCGGCGGGCTCCGATGAGGCGTTGGAGGGCGATGAAGCCGAACAGCAGGACGCCGATGGCGATGCGCGTCCACCAGGAGCTGAGCGTGCCCTCGAAGCTGAGGATGGTCTTGATGACGCCGAGGACGAGGACGCCGAGGACGCTGCCGACGAGGTAGCCGGAGCCGCCGGTGAGGACCGTCCCGCCGATGACGACGGCGGCGATCGCGTCCAGCTCCATGCCGATCGCGTGGGTCGGGTCGCCGGACAGGGTGTAGAGCGCGAACAGCACGCCGCCGAGTGCGGAGCAGAAGCCGCTGATCGCGTACACCTGGATCTTCGTGCGGCCGACGGGCAGGCCCATCAGCATCGCCGACTGCTCGTTGCCGCCGACGGCGTAGACGTTGCGGCCGGTGCGGGTCCACTGCAGGACGACGGCGCCGACGGCGGCCACGAGCAGGGCGGTGACCGCGCCGTAGGAGAGGTGGTCGCCGCCCGGCAGGTGCAGGGAGTTGAGGGCGAGGGTGTCGAAGAACGCGTCGTCGATGGAGATCTGGTTCTCGCTCAGCGTCAGGCACAGGCCGCGCGCCAGGAACATCCCGGCGAGCGTCGCGATGAACGGCTGCACCTGGAACACGTGGATCATGTAGCCCATGGCCGCGCCGAACAGCGTCCCGAAGGCGAGCACCAGCGGGATGACGGCCGGCGCGGGCAGGTGCAGCTTCATCGTGCCGATCGCGCACAGCATCCCCGACAGCGCCACCACGGAGCCCACCGACAGGTCGATGCCGCCGGTGAGGATCACGAACGTCATGCCGACCGCGACGACGATGAGGAACCCGTTGTCGATGAACAGGTCGAGGAAGACCTGGGTGGTGCCGAAGTTCGGGTAGCGGATCGCCCCCGCCGCGAACGCGGCCACGAACAGCCCGAGCGTCACCAGGACGGGCACATGCCTGCGGCGCGGCACGAGGGCCCGCCCGCGAACGGCCGCACCAGAGAGAACCGCACTCACGCCGTGACCTCCTGCTTGCTGGGCTTGGCCGGCTCCGGGCGCGCGGGCCTTCGGCGGCGGGCGAACTTGGCGCGGAAGGCGGGCGACTGGAGGAGGCACACGATCGTGACGACGACCGCCTCGAAGACCAGCGTGGTGCGCGGCGGGATGCCCGCGGTGTAGATCGTGGTGTCGAGGGTCTGGATGATGAGGGCGCCCACGACCGTCCCGGCGAGCGAGAACCGGCCGCCGGTGAGGGCGGTGCCGCCGAGGACGACGGCGAGGATCGCGTCCAGCTCGATCCACAGCCCGGCGTGGTTGCCGTCCGCCGACAGCGTGTTGGAGCTGATCATCAGCCCGGCGATCCCCGCGCACAGCCCGCAGAACGCGTACGCCAGGACGATCAGCCCGGCGGCGCGGATGCCGACCAGCCGGGACGCCTCGGCGTTGCCGCCGACCGATTCCAGCAGCATGCCGAGCGCGGTGCGCCGGGTCAGCAGGACGGTCGCCGCGAGCGCGATCGCCACCAGGATGATCGCGAACGGCAGGCCGAGCCAGTAGCCGCCGCCGATCATCTTGTAGTCCTGGTCGTTGATCGTGATGATCTGGCCGCCGGTGATGAGCTGGGCGACGCCGCGTCCCGCCACCATCAGGATCAGCGTCGCGATGATCGGCTGGATGCCGAGGCGGGTGACCAGCAGCCCGTTCCACATCCCCAGCAGCAGCGACACGATGACGGCGGCGCCGATCGAGACGACGAGGCCGTGGCCCTCGCTGATCAGGTAGCAGGCCAGCGCGCCGGAGATGGCGACGGTCGCCCCGACGGACAGGTCGACGCCGCCCGTCGCGATCACGACCGTCATCCCGAGCGAGACGAGGATCAGCGGCGCCCCGAACAGCAGGATGTCGATGAGGCTCCCGTACAGGTGGCCCTGCCGCACGTGGATCGCCAGGAAGCCGTGCGTGAAGACGACGTTCCCGAGCAGCAGGACGACCAGCACGGTCACCGGCCAGAACAGCGTGCTCCGGGTGAGGACGGCGAGTCGGGAGAGGGAGTGCGCCCGGTTCATGCCTCCGCGTCTCCGTTCGCGATGGTCTGCAGGATGCGTTCGGGGGTCAGCGACCCGTCATTGCGGAGTTCGGCGACGAGCCTGCGGTCGCGCAGCACCTCGACCTTGTGCGAGATGCGCAGCACCTCCTCCAGCTCGGCGGAGATGAACACGACGCCCATGCCGTCGCGGGCGAGCGACACCACGAGGCGCTGGATCTCGATCTTGGCGCCGATGTCGATGCCGCGCGTCGGCTCGTCCAGGATGAGCAGCTTCGGCCGGGTGATGAGCCAGCGGGCGAGCAGCACCTTCTGCTGGTTGCCGCCGGACAGGTTCTTCACCGGGGTGTCCGGGTCGGGCGGGTGGATGCGCAGCGCCTTGACGTACTCGTCCACCAGCTCGTCGCGGCGGCGCCGGCTCAGCGGGCGGAGCCAGCCGCGCGCGGCCTGCAGCGCGAGGACGATGTTCTCCGCGACGCTCAGGTCCATGACCAGGCCGTCGCCCTTGCGGTCCTCGGGGCAGTACGCGACGCCCCGGTCGATCGCGGCGCGCGGTGTGCGGATCGCGACCGGGCCGTCGGCCGTCCGGATCCGGCCGCTGTCGGCGTGGTCCGCGCCGAAGATCAGCCGGGCGAGCTCGGAGCGGCCGGAGCCGAGCAGGCCCGCGAACCCGACGACCTCGCCCGCGCGCAGGTCGAGGTCGGCGGGGGCGATCGCGCCGGTCCGGCCGACGCCTTCGAGCGCGAGCAGCCGCTCCCCCTCGGGGGCGCCGAGGGAGGTCTCGTCGAGTTCCTCCAGCGACGCGAGCTCCTGCCCGGTCATCTTCGCGACCAGCTCGAACCGGCTCAGCTCGCCGATCGGGTACTCGCCGACGAGGCGGCCGTTGCGCAGCACCGTCACGCGGTCGCAGACCTCGTAGATCTGCTCCAGGAAGTGGGAGACGAACAGGATCGCGACGCCGTCGTCCTTCAGCCGGCGCATGACGTCGAACAGCCGGCCGACCTCACCGCGGTCGAGGCTGGACGTCGGCTCGTCCAGGACCAGCACCTTCGCCTGGAGGTCCACCGCCCGGACGATCGCGACGAGCTGCTGCACCGCGAGCGAGTACGACCCGAGCTGCGCGGTGACGTCCAGGTCGAGGTCGAGCCGGGCCAGCAGCTCGGCGGCGCGGCGGTTGATCGCCGCCCAGTCGATGCGGCCGGACCGGCGGCGCGGCTGGCGGCCGATGAAGACGTTCTCGGCGACCGACAGGTTCGAGCAGAGGTTGACCTCCTGGTAGACGGTGCTGATGCCGAGCCGCTGGGCGTGCAGCGGCCCCTGGACGAGGGTGCCGCGCCCGTCGATCGCGACGGTCCCGGCGTCGGCCCCGTAGACGCCGGTCAGCACCTTGATGAGGGTGGACTTGCCGGCGCCGTTCTCCCCCATCAGCGCGTGCACCTCGCCGGGGAACAGCCGGAACGCCACGTCGTCGAGGGCCTGGACGCCGGGGAACCCCTTGGAGATGCCGTCCATCTCCAGGACGGGAACGGTCATGGCCGCCTCCTCCTAGCCTGGGGGTCAGTACTTGCGGGTGGGCAGCGCCTCCTTGGCCTTGGCCTGGTCGAAGACCGTCTCGACGGTGACGATGCGCTTCTCGACCTTCTCGCCGGCCTTGACCTTCTTCGCCGTGTCCATCAGCTGGCCGCCGAGCAGCGGGTTGCACTCGACGATGAAGTTGAACTTGCCGTCGGCGAGGGCCTGCATCCCGTCCTTGACCGCGTCGACCGTGACGATCTTGATGTCCTTGCCGGGGGTGAGGCCGGCCTCCTGGATCGCCTGCATCGCGCCGAGGCCCATGTCGTCGTTGTGGGCGAACAGCACGTCGATGTCCTTGTGCGCCTTGAGCAGGGCCTGCATGACCTCCTTGCCCTTGGCGCGGGTGAAGTCGCCGGACTGCGAGGCGATCACCTTGAGGTTCGGGGCGGCCGCGATGGCCTGCTCGAAGCCCTTCTTGCGGTCGATCGCGGGCGCGGCGCCGACGGTGCCCTCCAGCTGGACGATGTTGACCGGCTCCTTGGCGTCCTTGTACTCCGACACCAGCCAGTCGCCGGCCTTCTTGCCCTCCGCGACGAAGTCGGAGCCGAGGAAGGTCACGTAGAGGGACGCGTCGGAGTCGACGGCCCGGTCGGTGAGGACGACCGGGATGTCCGCCGCCTTGGCCTCCTTGAGGACGGCGTCCCAGCCGGTGACGACCACCGGGGAGAATGCGATGACGTCGACCTTCTGCTTGATGAAGGACCGGATCGCGGCGATCTGGTTCTCCTGCTTCTGCTGGGCGTCGGAGAACTTCAGGTCGACGCCCGCGGCCTTCGCGGCCTCCTGGATCGACTTGGTGTTGGCCGTCCGCCAGCCGGACTCCGCGCCGACCTGGGAGAAGCCGAGGACGAGCTTGCCGGAGCCGGAACCGGAGCCGTCGTCGCCGGAGCCGCAGGCGCTGAGGGCCGTCAGCGCGAGCGAGGCGCCCGCGACGGCGACGATGAGCCGCTTGAGCATGGGATCTTCCTTCTTCCTCGGGGGGTCGGCGAAGGGCGTCTGGGGCGGCGTCCGCGGGCCCGCGAATGTTAGCGGTAACATTCGGAGCCGAGGACGGGACCCCGCCGAGGCGGGGCTCAGTGTGGCGCGTGTCACGAATGTTTGCGCTAACTCTCCACCGTGTCAATCCCCCAGGGGTCTTTCGGGACCTGATCGCGGCCCTTGACGCCGGGCGCTGGTACCGCTAACAGTCCGCCTCCGAGCACCGCCCGCCCGGCCGCCCGCGGAGTTACCGTGAAGGGATGTGACGGGACGAATCGCCCGCCGCGGCAGCGGCCGCGGCGCCGCCCGCGCACGGGCGGCGGCTCCGGTCCGGCACCGGCCGAAAAAAATCAATCTCGATCGCGTGTGATCGTTTCGGCCCGCATAAGCGTCTCCAGAACGGGGAGGGGAAATGGTCGGGGGGAACGGGAGACGAGTTGGTGAAATCCATGACTGAGCCGCGAGTCGGCGTGGTAGTGCCCATATACAACGTGGAGCCGTATCTGGAGGAATGCCTGACCTCCATCGCACGGCAGTCGCTCCGCGAATTGGACGTCGTACTGGTCGATGACGGATCGACCGACACCAGCGCGAAGATCGCGCAGGACTTCGTGAACGAGGACCCCCGGTTCCGGCTGATCCGGCAGGCGAACGGCGGGCTCGGCAATGCGCGCAATGTGGGGGCGGCCAACGTGCGCGGCCGTTTCCTGGCGTTCGTCGACAGCGACGACGTCCTGCCCGGCTACGCGCTCGAACTGCTGGTGAGCACCCTGGAGCGGACCGGGTCGGACCTCGCCTCGGGCAACGTCCAGCTGCTCACCGAGGAGGGGCTGCGGCAGTCGCCGATGCACCGCCGCCCGATGGCGTCGACGCGGCTGCGCACCCACGTCACCCGCGACCACCTGCTGATGTACGACCGGCTGGTGCCCAACAAGGTCTTCCGCCGCGCGTTCTGGGACGAGCACGACCTGCGCTTTCCCGAGGGCGTCCTGTACGAGGACATCCCGGTGACGCTGCCGGCGCACTTCCTCGCCGGTCGATCTCCAGCATCCGCCGGAAGATGAGCGTGGACGCCTGCTTCGCCCAGGTAGCGCCGCCGCGGCCGACCCCGCGCCGTCTTCCTGGCGGCGGCCGCGGTCCTGGTGC